>SYLI01000077.1 GCA_005809105.1 Verrucomicrobiales bacterium
CGTACTTCGAATGCCTGCACGAGCTCACGCTCATCGTGGACTTGATGAACGAGGCTGGCATTGCGGGCATGCGCTTCTCCATCTCGGAGACGGCCAAGTGGGGGGATGTCTCCGTTGGCCCGAAAATCATCGACGCGTCGGTTAAGAAACGGATGCGCGCGGCTCTGAAGAACGTGCAGTCGGGCCGGTTTGCGCGTGAGTGGGTGGCCGAATACAAGGGCGGCTACAAGCGCTACAACGCGCTGCTCAAACAGGGCGAGAAGCATCCTATCGAGGTCACCGGCGCACGCCTGCGCGCGCTGATGCCGTGGATGAAAAAGCGTTCCATCAAAGGCGCACAGGCCGCCTATTAGCTCCTCTGCCTGCGAACAATATGTGCTGGCGGCAGGTGGGATGCCCTGCTAGATTGGAACTGTGAGTGGAGGAAAGTTTAAGGCCATCATCCTGGTTTTGACGCTCGCATCCAGGGCATGGGCTCAGGAAGCGCCCGCCGGGGAGCCGACCGTGCCTCCACCCAGCTTCGATCAGAACAAGACCGCGCCGGCAGCCTCCGACCAGAACAAGACCACACCGGCCGTCAATCCCGACCAGCCTGCAGTGCCGGAACCGTCCACTGAACCTGTCATTCCCCCGCCGCCAAAGATCCGGATGCCCGAGCCCATCAACGGTGTCGATTTTGGAACATTCATCCGTACCAACCCATTCCGGCTGGTTCGGCCCGAAGACAAGCCGGTAACCAAAACTACTGCGCCGCCGCCACCGCCGCGGTCTAGCGTGCGCGTCACCGGCATCGTTGTGTTTCGCGGCAAGGAGAAGGTGTTCTTGGAAGTCAAGAGAACCGGCGAAAAGGATCCCTCGCACTATACGATGGAAGCAGGCGAGGTGGTGGATCGCATCAAGGTGGTCAGCATCGACCCGGACAAGGGCGTCGTGAAATTGGAGAACGACGGACAGGCAAGCGTCGTGTTCTTTGACGAGGAGCAGACTAAGACCAGCACGACCGAAGCGTTTCCCTCGCGCGGCGGTTTTCCAAGCAGCACGGGCGCTAGTGGGTTCCAAGGTTCCCGTGGCAGCAGCGGCGCAACGCAATTCGGGCAGCCGAGTGGTGGCAATCCCGGCGCTTCGGGATCCTTCGGCACTCGCGGCGGTGCTAGGGGCGGTGGCAATCCCGAGGGTAGTCTTAAAGGAGTGCCCACGCGTCGCCCTCGTGGAGACAACTTGGAGTCACCGGCCAATCCCACGACCATGCCGCGCGTGGCGCAGGCGCTTCCGCAGTGGTTTGACTTCGACAAGGTGGTGCAAACACAGATGGTGGCCGCCAATCAGATTCCCACCCAGCGTGAGCTCCCCCGGGGCGTGTTCTCGACCGAAGTGCCCACCGACCTGCCGGTGCGAAAGTAGGCACACGTCAGCCTGCGGCGCAGGGTGCCAAGATGGCTTCGGGCATTCCGTGAAGCACCTTCTTGTCCGAAGGACAAATCGTTGCGAGTGCGCCGCCCAGCACGGCTCGCGCTTGGTCGCCGTCGCCCCTCACAAAATAGTACGGACTTAACCGGACACGCCCTGCCATCGATACGGCTTGGTCGCTCTCGAAGTCGAAGTATTGGGCCTCGAACACTTTCGTGCGCTGGAATCGCTGAAGCACGTGCGGCGAGCTCTCAAATCGCCCGATGGCCTTCTCCACTGCGGCAGCCCACGCTTCCGCCGAAAGGTCGTTGCCAATGGACACTCCACGCGCGCCCCAGGCTTCGGCTGAGAATCCCGATGGCTTGAGCACCAGCGCGCGGTCGCGCTGGGAAAGCGATGCGAGCTGCCGCCAGTCGGTGAGGTTGAGATCGGGCAGGGCCGCGTGCGGTGGCAAGGGGGTGGGATCCACCACCCAGGTTTGGGGAACCCACTCCAGCAGCTTCCCAAAAAACGCCCCACCCAACTCCTGCCGCCAGAATTCGCGAAGGTTGCGGTTCCACAGCAAGGCCAGCAGAAGTTTTTCCTCAAACAACGGCTTGGGTGTCGGCGTCATCCACAACTGCCGGTTCGCCGAAAGTCGGAACAGTTCGGCGGCGACCGGCACGTTTTCCACGTCGAAGAGTTCAAAGAAACGGTAGACGGCCGTCCCTTCGGACAGCGCTGCGGGCGAGGGCCCCGCTACGGAGAATCGTGGCCCCAGTTGCTGCGCCAGCCACTTCATCTCAGGACGGTACACCGCGGACTCATCCGAAACGATGATGCGCACGTCGCGCGCTTCGCCAAAAATGCTTTCGAAACCGCGCAGCATGCCTGCCGCGCCGCCCAATACGGGGCCGTGGGTTGCGTAGGTTTGATTCAACCATGCGGTCAGGCCAATGCCGCCGGGAATACTGTCCAGTTCAGTGATGCGCAAGCCTTCCTCAGTCAACAGCAGGTCCGGCCGGATGACCCGCGGCACCTCATTCTTAAACACCTCATTGCGCTGCAGCGCGATGAGCTCAGCGGGCTTGCCTTGATCGAGCAGCGCCGCGATCCACCCGGGCTGTTTGCCTTCGGCGCTGAGCCGGTAGAGGCGGTTTGCGGCGCGGTTAAACTGCAGCAACACACGCCCGAGAAACTCCAGTTGTCCCGCCACGCCGGCATCCAGTTGGAACGGCCCCGTGGCGATGCGCCACTCATGTCCATGGAACAAACCTTGGGCAGGCAGCTGTGAGCGGACGAAGTGCGCGCGGGCGCGGTCGTCGGGGGCGGTAGGCGCGACATTCACAGGCCAAATCAGGCGCGGATCTGGCCCGTGCCAATGCCCAGCCAGCGGTAGGTGGTGAGTTCCTCCAGACCCATCGGGCCGCGCGCGCCCACCTTGTCGGTGCTAATGCCAATTTCTGCTCCCATGCCAAATTCGCCGCCATCGGTGAAACGAGTGGAGGCGTTCCAGTACACGGCCGCGCTGTCCACCTCAGAGAGGAAATGGCGTGCCGTCGCTTCGCCGGTCGTGACAATGCTCTCCGAATGCGCGCTGCCATACTGGGCGATGTGTTCGATCGCCGCAGACACTCCCTCCACCACGCGCACATTGAGGATGAAGTCATTGTACTCCGTGTGGAAGTCATCCTCGGTGGCGGCCTTGAGTTTCCCGGCGGCTACGGGCACGGCGCCAAGGATGGCCCGGGCCTCGTCGTCCGCCCTGAATTCCACCTGGCTGGCCGCCATGCTTCGGGCGACACGCGGGAGAAACTCCACCGCCACGGCCCGGTCCACCAGCAGCGTCTCCATGGCGTTGCACACGCCCGGCCGCTGGCATTTCGCGTTGAACGCAATGGCCTCCGCCATTCCCAGATCGGCGTGGCCGTCCACGTACACATGGCAGACTCCCTTATAGTGTTTAATCACCGGAACCCGGCTGCATTCGGTCACGGCGCGGATCAGCCCCTCGCCGCCCCGCGGCATGCAGAGGTCCACGTATTGCGTGAGTGAGAGCAGCGCGCCGATGGCCTCGCGATCGGGCGTGGGAACCATCTGAATCGCGTGTTCGGGAAACGCCGGAACGTGCCGCCGCGCCGCCTCTACCATGATGCGGGCGATGGCACTGTTGGAGCCCAACGCTTCCTTGCCGCCGCGCAGGATGGAGGCGTTGCCGCTCTTGAGGCAGAGCCCAGCAGCATCGGCCGTGACGTTGGGCCGCGACTCGTAAATGATGACCACGACTCCCAGCGGCGACGACACTTTCCTTAAACGCAGCCCGTTGGGGCGGGTGCGTTCGTCGAGCACCCTGCCGACGGGATCAGGCAGCGCCGCCACCTCGCGCAAGCCACGAGCCATGGCGCCAATGCGCACCAAATCCAATCGCAGCCGGTCGAGCATGGCGGCAGAGAGCCCCGACTTGTGGCCGGCGTCCAGATCCACGCCATTGGCGCGCTGGATCTCTTCTGATTGCGATTCCAACGCATCGGCCATCGCAATGAGGCAGCGGTTCTTCTCCTCCGTAGAAAGGCGGGCCAAGCTGCGCGCGGCGGCCTTAGCCTGCCGGCCCAGTAGCGCCATCTGTTCATTCAAGGACATCCGTTTTTGGAGTTTATGGGATGAGGGCTGCAATTGCTAGAATTCGTGGATCCAGACGAGACTGCCCGTGGGCAGCTCGTCGTGCAGGGGCAGCAAATCGGCCGCCGCCATGTGGATGCAGCCTTGGGAAGCGGGACGCCCCAGGGTGGTCTCGTCGCCCACGCCGTGGATGTAGATGTAGCGTGCGTGGGTGTCCTGAAGGCCGCCGCGATTGTGGCCCGGCTCCAGTCCGTCCAACCAGAGAATCCGGTGGGCGATGGCCGCGTCGGGCTGGCCGTCCCATGTGTGGCCTACGGGCACTCTGGCTTTAAACACCGTGCCCATGGGCAGACCCCCGCCAATCTTCTCCGCCACGCGGTGCAGGCCCAGCGGTGTGCGATTCGACCCCGACTCCTGTCCCACGCCAAATCGCGAGGTGGAGATGCGGTGACGGGCGTGCGAAAGATATCCCGGGAACCCTCCCGCGCAGCCACTGGAAAGGCGATGGCGCCGCGACAATCGGCGCAGGACGCACAAAGTTTGACTCGCGACGCAGATGAACAGGGCCCAATCGGTGGCGCGCACCCCCAGCCGAAGGCATGCGCTGGCAAATTGGGCGTGAGGGTCGGTCACGGTTGCGGCACCAGTCGTTCTTTGGGAAGGAAAAATTCTGCGCCCGGCACAGCACCCACGCGCAGCCCGTCGGCCGACCACGCGGCGCGCCCCCATTTGGAGAGGGCTTCGGCGTGTGTTCCCACCACGCCCAGTTCATGGCGCGCGGTGAATCGCTGGGTGCGCTTGTCGCGCCCGATGAACACCCGCAGGCGCACGGCCAGCCCACGAGTTTTTCCATCCATGTGGGGCTCCACATAAACATGCGCGCCGTAAATGGTGGCGTCGCCCACGCCATCGCTCCAGGCCACGGCGAGCGTGTCGCCCAAGCCAAGCGAGTGCTTGCGGATTCCCAGCACGGCGCCCGTGCCGTAGCCAATCATGAGGCAGACGCCGGCCACCAAGAGCAGCTCCGGCAGTTTTTGCGGAAGGCGCAAGGCTAGGCGGCGGCTTGAAGGGCCTTGATCAACACCTTGGAGTGGCGCCCATTCCGATCGTATTCCTCGCGGCGCGTCGGCGGCAGCGCTTCGGGCGAGCACTCGACAAATCCGCCCTTCGATTGAAAGTAGGAGAACGCCTGCGTCGAGAGGGCGATCAGGTTGCGGTAGCCGGCCTCGCGAGCGCGGTTCTCCACATACTGGATGAGCCGGCGGCCGATGCCCTGATTCTCATGCGAGGGGCTGACAAAGAGGTGCATCAGCTCTCCGAGGGATTGTTCGGGATAGGGACGGAGCGCCACGCAGGCGACCGGATTGCGATCAATCTCGTAAATGTAGTACTGCGCCAAGTTCTTCTCGACGTCGGTGCGGGTGCGCTTCACCAGCTCGGCGTTGGCCACGGAATCCTTGGTGAGCATCAGAATCGACCGGAGGTCCTTCTTGAGCGCGCGGCGGATCTGGCGGTACTCGTCGGCGTAGATGAGCGTGCCGATGCCGTCGTTGGAAAACACCTCCGCCAGCAGCCCTTCGTTGACGAGGCCGTTGATGACATGCACACGCTGCACGCCCGCCTTGCAGGCGGCGATGGCGTGCTGGGCGAGGGACACCTGTTTGGTTCCCACAAACGCCTTGGCATCCTGCATGCGCTTGGCGAGATCGGCCACGAGCACCTGCCGGATGACTTGACCCTGTTGAACCAGCCCATCGGTCGTGGTGATGAAGATGAGCTTCACCGCCCCGAGCGCCTCGGCTACGGCCAGCGCCACGCCGTCGGAGTTTACCCGGTAGGTGCGGCCCTCTCCGTCAAATCCCAAGGGAGGTATCACCGGCACCACTCCCTGCGCCAGCAGCGTCTGCAACAATTCCACATCCACACGCTCCACTTTGCCGGTGTAGAGGTGATCCACTCCGCCAAGGATGCCCATGGGGTGGGCGATGATGGCGTTGGAACAGGCGGCGCGCAGGTCGTTGGCAGAAAGCCCTTCGAGGATTTCGTGCGTGAGGCGGTTGGCGGCCGTGAGTGCCAGCTTGAGTGTCTCGGCGTCCGTCACGCCCGTGCCGTCCACGTTGGAGGGCTTCACTCCCTCCTGTCCGGCCAGCGCCTCAATCTGGGCGGCCGCGCCATGCACCAACACCACCCGGATGTTGAGCGAACGCAACACCGCGATATCCAGCAGGATGTTGGCGAAGTTCTCGCTGGTGACGATGGCGCCGTCCACCGCAAGGATGAAGGTCTTCTCGCGAAACCTCGGGATGTATTGAAGGATGCCTCTGAGGTCGGTTGGCTTCACGGGCGCATTTTTTAAAACGGCTGGAATCTCTATCGCTTTTGACGCGCGATGCAAACGCAATTTTGCGCACGATTACGAGCGCGCCGCCATCCGCACCGCATCCAGCGCCGCAATGCACCGGCGATTCTCTGTGTCGGTGCCCACGCTGATGCGAATCCACTCGGGTAGCGCGTAGCTTCCCATGGGCCGCGTGATGACACCCTCCTTCTGCATTCCCTCGAACACGCGCTGGCCGTCGCCCACTTGGGCCATGATGAAGTTGGCGTGCGAATGAACAAACTCGATGCCGCGTTGCTTCAGGGCGCCCTCCAGCTCGGCCAGCCCGTTGCGGTTCTGTGCCCGGGTACGCTCGACATGGGGCGCGTCGGCCAGCGCGGCCATCGCCGCAGCCTGCGCCATGGCGTTGAGATTGAAGGGCTGTCGCACCGCCTCCAGTGCGCCAGCCAACGTGGAATGACACACGCCGTAGCCCACGCGCAGGCCGGCGAGGCCATAGATTTTTGAAAAGGTCCGCATGAGCAGAAGGTTGTGCCGGCGGCCCTCGCGGATCTCATGAAGCAGATCCAGCGGCGCATCCAAAAATTCGATGTACGCTTCGTCCATGACCAGCAGCACATCGTTGGGCAGCCCCTCAAGCAGGGCGAGCACGTCCTCTGCGGGCGCGAGCGTTCCTGTGGGATTGTTGGGATTGGCGACAAACACGATCTTGGTCCGTGGTGTCAGGGCGCGCAGCATGGCGGAGAGGTCGTGCCCGAAATTTCGACTGGGTGCCGTCACCACCTTGGCGCCCATCATGAGCGTGACGATGGGGTAGATGGCGAAGCAATACTGCGACATCACCACCTCATCGCCGGGGCCCAGCAACGCGCGGGCCACGAACTCGATGATCTCATTGGAGCCATTGCCAAACACCAGGTTGTTGGGCCGCACCGCCAGATGCTGCGCCAGAGCTTGGCGCAGGTAGAACGCGCTTCCATCGGGGTAACGATGCATGGCGCCGGCCGCCTGATGCATGGCTTGGATGGCCAGCGGCGATGGGCCGATCGGATTCTCATTGGACGCCAGCTTGACGAGGTGATCCACCGGCTCGCCCAGTTCGCGAGCCACTTCCTCCAAGGGGCGGCCGGGCTGATACACCGGCAGGTGCTTCAAAGCGGGATTGAGTCGGTCGGGCAGGGCCATGGTGCGTCGTGTGCGGGAGTTCTCGTGTGGTGAGGAGAAGCTTAGGCCGCCATGGGCCTTGTGCAACGCCAAAGGTCAGGCGCGCAACTTGGAGGCGATGGCTCGCGCGCGGTCAATGAGGCTCAAATCGCGCGACAGATCGCCAAAACGAAACGGGGGCATTCCGCTTTGGTTCTGGCCCAGCAGGTCGCCGGGGCCGCGCAACCTTAAATCCGCCTCGGCCACCTCGAAACCATCCTGCGTGCGTGTCAGCACCGCCATGCGCTCCAACACGGCGGGGGTCTTCTGGTCGGACAGGAGGATGAAATGCGCCGCATGCGGGCCCCGGCCGATGCGACCGCGCAACTGATGGAGTTGGGTGAGCCCGAAGCATTCGGCATTTTCAACCAGCATCACGGTCGCATTGGGGACATCCACGCCGACTTCCACCACCGTGGTGGCCAGAAGCACCGACAACGCGCCCGTGCGGAACGACTGCATGATCCTCTCCTTTTCCTCCGCACTCATGCGGCCGTGCAGCATGCCGACACGATGCGGCGCGAAGGCCCGCTCCAGGCGCCCGGCCTCACGCTCAACCCCCTTCACGTCGGCAGGCGTGGCCTCTTCCGATTCCTCCCCGACACGGGGATAGACGACGTAGGCCTGTCTGCCCCGCTGCAATTCGGCGCGGATAAAGTCCATCACCCGCGGCAGCCGGTCGGCGGCTCGCACATGCGTGCGCACGGCGCCCCGCCCCCCGGGCAGATGGTCGATCACAGAAACATCAAGGTCGCCGTAAAGGGTGAGGGCGAGGGTTCTGGGGATGGGCGTCGCGGTCATCACCAGCAGGTGCGGACAGGCCCCCTTGCGCAGCAGCCGGTTTCGTTGCTCGACGCCAAACTTGTGCTGCTCGTCGATGATCACCAGCCCCACCTCGGGCAGTTGGAAGCTCTCTTCCAACAGGGCGTGGGTGCCCACCACCAGGATGGGGCCCCGGGAGGCAAAGCCCGATTCAGTGGAGTCGTGGTGATGGCGCGTCCGCAGCGCCACGGTGATGCCCAGGGGTTCGAGCCAGGTGCGCAAGAGCCTTGCGTGCTGGTCGGCCAGGATTTCCGTGGGGGCCATCAATAACGTGTGGCGGCCGCACTCGGCCACGGTGGTGATGGCGGCGGCGGCGACCACCGTCTTGCCGCTGCCGACGTCGCCATGCAGAAGCCGGCGCATGGGCACGGACGCGGCAAGATCGCGTTGGATCTCCCCCAAAACCCGTTGCTGCGCGCCGGTGAGTTTGAAAGGGAGCGAAGCGAGCAGTTGTTTTGACCACCGGCCGTGACCCGCGCACGCGGTGGCGCGCGCACGCGATTGCACGGCCATTCGCCGCCGGCGCAGGTCGGCTTGGAAGTCCACAAATTCATCCAACGCCAGCCGCTGCCTAGCCCGCTCTGAATCGTCCAGCTCGTCCGGAAAATGCAAATGCCCGAAGGCGGCGGCGCGCGTGGGCAGGTTCTCCACGGTGTAGGCGGGTTCAGGCACGCTCGGGGCATGCGCGTGGACGATCGACCAGGCCAGGCTGCGGAGCCAGCGTTGGGGGAGGCCTTCGGTCAGCGGATAGATCGGCACGATCCGGTCCATGTGGACGGGCGCGTCATCCCCCGCCTCCACGCGTTCCGTCTCGGGGTGATCCATGGCGCGCGGCTTCTGGGAGGCAAGCTTTCCAAACACCAGCATCTCGTCGCCGGTGCGAAACCAGCCGTCCATGTACGGCATGTTCCACCAGCGGCAATGCAACCTCGCCGTCCCGTCATCGAGGATGAATTCGAAGAGCCCACGCCCCCCGCGCAGCCGCCGCGCCCCCTGCGCCACCAATGTTCCCCGCAGCAGCGTGGGCTGCCCCAATTCAAGGCTGGCAATGGCGCGCGGATGCCGGCGGTCTTCATGGCGCCGCGGGCGATGTTCTAGAAGATCCCCAATCGTGAGCACTCCCAGCCGCGCCAATTGGGCGGCACGCTCGGGCCCCACGCCTCGCAGCGAGGCCAGCGGCTGCGAGAGCGCAGAAGTGGATGCCGGCGGCACAGGGCGATTATGGAACCGCCGGGCCCGGGCCGAAGGCCAAGTTATCCGCAATTTTTCCGTTGCGCATCCACGGCCAATTCTCATGCTCGTCGCCCGATGGCGCACGAGCAGGATGGCGTGGACAAACTCTGGCGGGAGTACGGCGTGGTGTTTCGCGGATTTGACGACCTGACGCTCGCGCGCTGGATGGCCCAGACGCTGGGGCAGCTCCAGGGCGGGTTATGGCGTCTTTCGCACCCCCTGCTGGCGTCGTACCGGCTGGCCGCGCAGGTTGCGCACGAACGCCAGATCTGGCCCCAGCGGCTCATCCATGTCCCCCCGGGCTACGGTGTAGCCGACTGCTGCGGGGGGCCGCTTTTGCCCATGGTCACGCGTGACCTCTGCGAAAGCGGACTGGTGTGCCTGCACTGCAACGCAACGGCTGCGGCCCTGACGCAAATCGCCACGCATCGGAAGGGGCTGGAGCAATGGGCTCGAAAGTACGCGCCCATCCACGCCGTCGCGCACTGGGACGATGCGCAGCGCAAGGCCGCGCGCGACTACGACAAGGCGTATGACCGTGCCGCCGAGCAGGCGGAGGCCTTGCTGACGGAACTGGGCGGCAAGTTTGCGCGGCCCCTGCTGGCCGAATTCTGCGCCGTCGTGTGGGAGGACCACGACGAGTGTTTGCAAGTGCGCCCCGAGGACGTCCCCCTCTAGATCTTCACCTTGAACTCCTCGCCGGCTTTGAGCGACCGGGCAAACCCCGCCATCAGCCGCGGGATGCATTCCAGGTCCTTGAGGTTCACCACTTCCACGGGGGAGTGCATGTACCGGTTGGGCAGGCTGATGAGCCCGCTGGGGATGCCGCCGCGTGTCCAGAAAATCACATCGGTGTCGGTGCCGCTGGAGGCGGACACCGCCTCATGCTGCACGGGCATCTTCAACCCCGCCGCCACGGATTCCAGACGCCGGACCACCTCGGGATGGTTGCACACGCCGTGGGTGAGCGTCGGGCCGCGGCCCAGACGAATGTCGCCGTGCGTGGTTCGCGAAACCGTGGGAAAATCGGTTGCATGCGTCACGTCCACCACCAGCGCCACATCGGGCTTGAGGCTGTAGGCAATCTGCCGTGCCCCAAAGAGGCCCACCTCCTCCTGGGTGTTGGACACGGCGCAAACCTCGGCATGGCAACTGCCTGACAGGCGCAAGAGGCGCAGGGCTTCGGCCACGGCGAAGGTGCCGATGCGGTTGTCAAACGCCCTCGCCACGGCCAGGTCGCCGTGCAGCATTTGAAATTCCTGATTGAGCGTGATGGGGTCGCCGACGCGGACGCGTTTCTCCGCCGCCTTCCGGTCCGGCGCGCCGATGTCGATGAAGAGATCCTGCACCTTGGGCAGCTTGGGCTCGCCGTCCACCTTGGTCAGGTGCGGGGCGACACTGCCGATGACACCGAGCACGGGGCCGGTGCGCGAGTGGATGGTCACCCGCTGCGCCTTGCTCACGACCGCGTCCACGCCGCCCATGCGCTTGACGTAGAGGTATCCGTGGTCGTCGACATAGTTCACGGCAAGCGCGATTTCGTCGGCGTGCGCGGCGAGCATCAGCCGGGGCGAGCCGCCCTTGTTATACACCGCAACGCAGTTGCCGTAGGAGTCGCTGAAGGTCTCGTCGGCAAAAGCGGCGACATAGTCCAGCCACACGCGCTGGCCGCGCGCCTCGTAACTGGTCGGGCTGGGGGTGTTGACCAACTGTTGGAGAAAGTCCAGCGATTCCTTGCGCATGGCGGGATAGGTTACCGGGAGGTGCTCGCGCGTCCAGCAGGAATGGACTTTGCGCCACCCACGCTCGACAGGTGCCTCCCAAGTTCGCTAAATAGCCATGCGTGCGCGCCGCCAGCATTGGCAATCCAGCCCGGGTCGTTCTGAAACTGGGAACCGGAGTCCTTACCGACGAGCGCAGGCGCATGGACGTGCCTCAGCTCAAGCGGCTGGTTGCGCAGGTTGCCGCGCAGTGCAAGGAGGGGCGCGAGATGGTGATCGTGACCTCCGGCGCGGTCGGCGCGGGCATGGGCGCGCTGGGGTACGACCGGCGTCCGGTGTCGCTGGCGCAATTGCAGGCGTGCGCGGCCGTGGGCCAGTCGCGCTTGATGGCGACGTACGAGAAGCTTTTTGCAGAGCACGACCTGACGGTGGCCCAGGTGCTGCTGACCCATGATGACCTGGCCGACCAGGACCGCCATCTCAACGCGCGCAACACGCTGGTGACGCTGCTGGGCCGCGGCGTGGTGCCCATCATCAACGAGAACGATGCCGTCTCCTCGACCGAACTAAAGTTTGGAGATAACGACCGGCTCTCGGCGCTCGTCGCGGCGTTGTTGCCGGCCGACCTGCTCATCGTACTCACCACGGTCGAGGGCGTGGTGGAGAACTTTGGCACGAAGGACGCGCGCGTCCTGCCTCTTGTTGAGCGCATCGACGCGGGCTTGGAAAGCATCGCCCGCGGTACCACAAGTGCCACGGCCGTGGGCGGGATGGCGTCAAAAATCCAGGCGGCAAAAATTGCCGTGCGCTCGGGCATCCCACTCGTCATTGCTTCGGGGCGCAGGGCTGGCGTGCTTGCTTCGATTTTTGCGGGTGAGGACGTGGGAACCCTCTTCCTGCCCAAGCCCACGCGGCTAAAGGGTCGCAAGCGGTGGATCGCCTTTTTTCATCACCCGCGGGGAACGCTGACGGTGGACGAGGGTGCCAAGCGTGCCCTGCGCGAAAGGGGACGGAGCCTCCTGCGCCCGGGCATCGCGCACTGCGAGGGTACCTTTAATGCGGGCGACGTGGTGTGCCTGTGCGACGCCGACGGGCTTGAGTTCGCTCGCGGCATCAGCCGCCGTAGCGCCGCCGACATTCGTTCCGGCGCCCAAAGCCGCGAGGAAGTGGTGCACCGCGACGACTTGGTCATCCTCTAAAGGCGTGAGCGTACGAAAGAAATCCACAGCTCGAAAGTCGGGTATCCAAGAGCTGTTGGTGGTGATGAGCCGGCTGCGTGGCCCCAAGGGCTGCCCTTGGGATCGCGAGCAGACGCACCAGACGCTGCGGTATCACGCGGTGGAGGAGGCGTACGAACTCATGGACGCCATCGAGTCGCGAGACGACCACGAGCTGGTCGAGGAACTCGGCGACCTGCTCTTGCAGGTGGTCTTTCACTGCCAGCTTGGGCGTGAACGGGGCGCGTTTGACTTTGAGAGGGTGGCGTGCGGAATCGCACAAAAACTCGTGCGGCGTCACCCGCATGTGTTTGGCAGTGTCCGAGTGAAAGATGTGGACGAGGTGTGGGCAAACTGGGAGCGCATCAAGGGTGAGGAGAAGCGCGGTACGCGCCGTGCGCGGCCCAGCGCGCTCGATGGCATTCCCCGCCACCTGCCCGCGTTGCTGCGTGCGGAGACGTTGGTGAAAAAGGCCCGGAAGTCGGGACTGCTGGGGAGCGACGCGCGTCGCCGGCGCAAGTCGGTGGTGGTGGGGGAGATCTTCGCGCTGTGTGCCGAGGCGCAGGCCGATGGTTGGTCGGCCGAGGCGGCGCTGCGCGCGGAAACCGACCGACGCGAGAGTCGTTTGCGTCGGATTGAACAAGGGCGTGCAAAATGATCCCGTCATTCTTGCTGCGGGCGATTGGCTTGGGACTCGTGATGGTCTTGAGTCCGCCGGTGATGGCAAGGGTAGTCATTAACGAGATTCATTTTGATCCGCCGGGAAAGGTGCCGGCGGACTTCATCGAGCTCTACAACTCCGGCGTGACCCCGGTGGATCTGGCCGGTTGGACGTTGGAAAAGTTTACCTTCACCACCAATGCGGTTGTCCCCCCCGACGGCTATCTGGTTGTGGCGAAGGATCCGGGGCTTTTCGCCAAAGCGTTTGGCGCGCGCGCGCTGGGTCCGTTGCCGGGAAAGCTGCAGGCTAGAGGCGAACGCGTCACGCTGCGCGACGCCTCCGGGAAGGCCGTGGACGCCGTGGCTTTCGATGTGGGGTTTCCTTGGCCGACGGCGGCGGCAGGAGGCGGCTCGTCGATGGAGCGAATTCATTCGACGCTCGATGGCAGGCGTGCAGCGTCTTGGCGAAGTTCCGGATTCCCGGTGGTCGGGGCACCCGTTGCCCGGAATCCCACACCGGGACGCAAGAATTCTGTGTGGGCTACCAATGCTCCCCCTGCCGTCGCCGCTGTGGCGCATTTCCCCTTGAAACCCAAGTCGGGCGAACGAGTGCGCGTCTCGGCGCGGGTGGAGGATCCCGACGGCGTGAAGAGCGTCGTGTTGCAGGTGCAGGTGGTGGATCCCGGGGCGTATGTGCGCCGCACTGATGCGGAGTATGACCGGCGCTGGCAGGAGTTCGCCATGTACGATGATGGAACGAGTGGTGACGCGCTGGCCGGTGATGGACACTTCGAGGTCGAGCTGCCAGCGGATCTGCAGCGACACCGGCGGCTCATCCGATACCGGATTGTCGCGACCGATGGCGTGGGACTTGGATGCCGTGTTCCCTACGTGGACGACGATTGTCCCAACTTCGCCTGGTTCTGCCACGACGGCATTCCCGCTTGGGCCGGAAGCAGTCAGCCTGGAAAGACGCCTGCGGTGGAGTTTTCGCGGGGATTGCTCGGCACCCTGCCGGCCTACCATCTGGTCGCCACCCACGATGACGTGGAGCGCAGCCAGTGGGATGGCGGCTTTAACAAGCGCCGGCTGCATGGCACGCTGGTTCACGAGGGGCGCGTTTACGATCACATCCTTTTTCAGAACCGCGGCCAAGCCAGCACGCATGTGGCGGGCAAAAACAAGTGGGGCCTTCATTTCAATCGCGCCCACGAACTGCGGGCTCGCGACCACTGGGGCCGGCCCTACTCCAGCGCGTGGGATCATCTCAACTTGAGCGCGTGCGCCAGTCCTTGGGTGCAGGTCAATCGCGGCATGGCCGGAATGGACGAGGCCGTTGCGTTTCGCGCGTATCATCTGGCGGGTGTTCCCAGCCCAAACACGCACTGGCTTCACTTCCGTGTGGTCAGCCGCGCCGAGGAGTCATCGCCGCGCAATCAGTTCGAAGGCGACTTGTGGGGGCTCTACCTCGCTGTGCAGGATCCCGACGGCGGCTGGATGAAGGACCGGGGTCTTCGCGAGGGCAACTCGTACAGTCCGGAGACCGGGCGCAAGCATCTGGCGAGCGGCATGCCCTCCAATCATGAGGACTACAACCAGTTCATGAATGGATCGCGCACCACGCAACTGGAATCATGGTGGCGCGAAAACCTGGATCTGGACGCCTACTTCAGCTTTCACGCCATGAACAGGATTGTTTCCAACGTCGACCTGCGTCACGGCGCGAATCATTTTCTCTACCACGCCCGTGGCGGCAAGTGGTCGCCGGTGCCGTGGGACATTGACATGATGTTCATCCCCAAGACGCACTGGCCGGGAATCATCGACCAGGCGCGGTGCTTGGAGCTTCCGACGTTGCGGCGTGAGTACCAAAACCGTGCGCGGGAAATCCTGGATCTCTTCTGCAGCGACCCCGGGCGCCAAGGCGGACAGATTGGCCAACTGGTGGCTGAACTGGCGAGTGCCATCGAGCCTGCGGGCCACACGCGGGATTGGGCGCAGCTGGATATGGCCCTTTGGAATTGGCATCCGCGAACGGGCGACAAGGGCGCGTTTTACCGAAACCCCGCGCGGCAAGGAATGATGGGGGGCGAGTTTGAACGCAAGCTGTCCACGCCGGACTTCGCTGGCTTCTGCAGGTACATCGTCGAATTCTGCACCGACTCCCGCCCAGCGGGGAATTACCGGCCCAACGATGGTGATCCGCGTGGCTACGGGTTCGGGCATCTGTCCTGGGAGGCAAAGGATGCAGCGGCCCCCCATCGGCCGGTGGTTCGCTACACCGGGCCCGTGGGATTCCCTGCGGGCAATCTCACGTTTGAGGTGTCTGGATTTGCCGCGCCGGTCAGCGGTGGAAAGGCGGCCGCCGTGCAATGGCGGGCGGGCCGGATCAGCGCACCGGGCCTTTCGGGCCATGTCGCGGGTGAACCCTGTCGCTACGAAATCGAGCCGCATTGGACTTCCAAACCAGAGCCCCCACAGCAGGGCATCTGGCGTCTCCCGCCCTCGGCGGTTTCCCCGGGCGGAGTGATCCGTGTGCGTGCGCGCTATCAGGACGATGCGGGACGCTGGAGCCATTGGTCGGCCCCCTTCCAGTTCGCGCCCTCGCCGGGCCTGTGATTTTAAGTCGCCAGAAGGGCCGTGGAATCTATATTCGCCGCCACCATGGCTGATCCACGTTTTCAAAAGCTCGCCAAGCTGCTCATCGGTTATTCGGCAAAAATGCGGCGCGGTGAGGCAGTGTTGCTGGACATGATTGATGTGCCCGACGAGTTCACGGTAGAGCTCATGCGGGCGACTCGCAAAGCGGGCGCGACCCCGCTCGTCGAAACGCGCCACACGCGCGTGCTGAGGGAAGCACAGAAGGGGACGGATGCCGCCCACGCCGCACTGGTGCGCGATGTGGAGTTGCATCGCATGAAGCGGGTGCAGGCGTACATCGCCATTCGCGGCGCGGCCAATACCAGTGAGATGTCCGACGTGCCGGCCGAGCGTATGCAGCTCTACATGAAGTCGCTGCGCCCCGTGCTCGATTATCGCATCAACAAGACCCGCTGGTGTGTGCTGCGCTGGCCCACCCCCAGCATGGCGCAGGCTGCCAACATGAGCACGGAGGCCTTCGAGAATTTCTACTTTGATGTCTGCACGATGGATTATCGCCGCATGGAACGTGCGATGCGGCCGCTGCGGCGGCGGATGAAACGCGCCAAGCGTGTACATCTCAAGGGGCCCGGCACCGACCTCACCTTCAGCAAGCAGGGCATTGACGCCATTGCCTGCGAAGGGCTGCGCAACATCCCTGATGGCGAGTGCTTCTCCTGCCCCGTCAAGGACTCGGTCGAAGGGGTGATTAGCTTCAACACGCCGACCATCTACTCAGGCACCAAGTTTGAAGGCGTGCGACTGGAGTTTCAGAAAGGCCGGATCGTCAAAGCCACGGCGAACAACACCCGGAAGCTCAACGAGATCCTGGACACCGACGAGGGTGCGCGGTACATCGGGGAATTTAGCCTGGGATTCAATCCCCACATCCTCTCGCCCATGTGTGACATCCTCTTTGACGAGAAGATCGCAGGCTCGCTGCACTTCACCCCCGGACAGGCGTATGAGGTGGCCGATAACGGGAACCGTTCGGCCGTGCACTGGGACATGGTGCTCATCCAGCGCAAGGAATGGGGCGGGGGCGAGGTGTGGTTTGACGGCGAGCTCATTCGCAAGGATGGCCTGTTTGTGCCGGCCGATCTTCGCGCGCTCAATCCAGACCGGCTGCGCTAGGGCGCACTTTCAGGCACGCAACAGGTCGATGAATTCGCGCATCGCCGGCGAGAGCACCTTGCCGCGCTTGTAAATGGCCGCCAGGGGCCGGTAGAAATCGGCGTCCTCGATCCGAAGCTGGGCGATGGTTTTCTTCGCGCACTCCTGCGCCACGGTGTTGCGCGGCACGATGGAGACGCCGGCGTCGATTTCCACGGCGCGCTTCACCGTCTCGATGTTATCAAACTCCATCACATGGTTCACGGTGATGGCGCGGTCGCGCAGAATGTGGTCGATCGCCCGGCGCGTGGGGATGTCCGGCTCGAATCCGATGAACTTCATTCCATGGAGCGCCTTGAGGCTCAGCTTCTGCCGGCCCGCCAGCGGATGCTTGGGGTGGCAGATGATGACGAGCAGGTCGTTGCGCAGGGGCACCGTTTCCAGCCGCTGATCGTTCTGGGGATACGCCACGAGTCCAATGTCGGCCACATTCCCAACCACCTCCTCGTACACGTGACTCGCGCGGCGGTATTCGACCGACACGTTTACGGTCGGCCGCTTTTTTAGGAACTCCTTGAGATACGTCGGCAGCTCGTGCAGGCCGATGCTGTAGATGGTCACGATGCGAATGGAGCCGGTGACGATGTCCTTGATCTCCTGCAGCCGGTGCCGCATCGAGTCGTACGCCTGCATGATCTGCTTGCTGCCGTCGTACAGGGCCTGGCCTTCGCGCGTCAGCGCAAAGCGCCTCTTGCTCCGCTCCACCAGCGTCGATTGGAACTTGCGTTCGAGTGAACTGATCTGCTGGCTGATGGCCGACTGGGTGACCCCGTTGATGCGTGCGGTCTTCGTGAAGCTTTTGGTTTCTGCCAGATGGCAAAACACCCTGAGGCTTTCGATCTGCACCAAGCCACTAGAACAGACTCCAACCTGAAGTCAACCGGCCGGCGGCGCACCTGCCAGCGCGTCGCCCGTGAAGGGTCGCGGCAATAATTCGGCAACGGTGGTGAACACCGGCTTGTCCGGCACGGCTGCGTCCACGAGGATGACGGTGGCGCCTCCTGCATGCTCGGCGAGCCACTGGCGGCACGCGCCGCAGGGCGCAGGGCCTCCGGGCGCCGCCACGGCGATGGCGGTGAAACCGCGGTGTCCTTCTGAGAGCGCCTTGAAGAGTGCCACTCGCTCGGCACAGCAGCTGAGCCCATAGCTCGCACTCTCCATGTTGGCGCCGCTGATGATGGCTCCCTCGGCTGTGAGCAGGCTGGCTCCCACCCGAAAGCGGGAATAGGGCGCCACTGCGGCCGCGCGCGCCGCCAGCGCCGCGGCGATCAACTCTTGATGAGCCTCATTCATAATGGGCGGCGAAGGCGCCGATCATTTTCTCTGACAACGCGGCTGTGTGGGCGGCGGCCGCGAGGACGCCTTCATGCAGCAGCGGGCTGCTGGTGCGCCCCGCCGCCAGATTGGTGACCAGGGAAAGCGCCGCCACACGAAGGCCGCATTGCCGTGCGACCAGCACCTCGGGCACGGTGCTCATTCCAACCACATCAGCCCCCAGGCGGGCGAAGGCGCGGATTTCCGCCGGCGTTTCATAGCTGGGCCCCGGAACGGCAAGATAGACGCCCATGTGCGATCGCGCGCCCGCATGACGCGCTGCTGCTTTGAGCTGCCGCGCCAGGCGGGAGTCGTACGCGCCACACAAATCCACGAACCGCGGCCGTGGGCCGAGAGCCGCACCCCGCAACGGATTGTCGGGGAGCAGACTGATGTGGTCTCGGAAAACCATGAAGTCGCCCACACGAAACCGGGGATTGATGCCCCCGGCGGCGTTGGTGAGCAACACCGACTCAATCCCGTATTCGGCGAGGGCGCGAATGGGGAAGGTGAGGGCCGCCATGGAATGCCCTTCATAGTAGTGTGCGCGCCCGCAGAGAATCAGCACGGGAGTGTGCTGGAGTGTGCCCACGAGGACGCGCCCGCCATGGCCGGGAACGCTCGCCTTGGGGAAGCCGGGCACGGAATGCCACGCTGCATGGCCATCCACCTCGACCCCGCGGGCAACCGACTGGAACCCAGTGCCGAGCACGATGGCGAGCCTGGGCGCAAGCTTGCTCAGGCGACGCAGACGATCCGCCGCGGTTTTGGGGTTGACTTTGGGGGTCACTTTTGGCGGGCTGACTTTTCGCGACAGGCTTCGTGGCTGTCGCCCCTATTGTCCAAATGAGCGTGCAGTTGAGCAACGAGGAAATCCGCCGGTACTCCCGGCATCTCATCCTGCCCGAGGTGGGCATGGCGGGGCAGAAGCGCATCAAGGCCGCGAGCGTGCTGTGCGTGGGCACGGGCGGATTGGGGTCGCCGATTGCGCTCTATCTGGCCGCAGCGGGCATCGGGCGCATTGGCGTCGTGGATTTTGACGTGGTGGACTACTCCAATCTGCAGCGGCAGATCATCCACGGCACGGCCGATGTCGGCCGGCCCAAGGTGCAATCGGCGCGCGAGTCGCTTCACGACATCAATCCGGAGGTGGAGGTGGTGGTGCACGAGACGCGGCTCACCAGCCAGAACGCGCTGGAAATCCTGCGCCCCTACGACATCGTCGTGGATGGCACGGACAACTTTCCCACGCGCTATCTTACCAATGACGCCTGCGTGTTGCTCAAGAAGGCCAACGTGTACGGCTCCATTTTTCGATTCGAAGGACAGGCCAGCGTGTTTGCGCCAACCCTGGGAGGGCCGTGCTACCGCTGCCTGGTTCCCGAACCGCCGCCGCCGGGCATGGTGCCCAGTTGCGCGGAAGGCGGCGTGCTGGGAGTGTTGCCGGGGATCATCGGCTGCATCCAGGCCACGGAGATTCTAAAACTGGCCTTGGGACGGGGCAGCACACTCGTGGGGCGCCTGCTCTTGTACAACGCGCTCGACATGAAGTTCCGGGAGCTCAAGCTGCGGCGCGATCCGCATTGCCCGGTGTGCGGCGAGAATCCCACGATCAAGGAGCTCATTGACTACGAACAATTCTGCGGTCTGGGCGCCGAACCGGCGCAGCCGGATTTGCATCCGGACGAGGTGACGGTGCAGGAGATGAAGCGGGCCTTGGATCAGCCCTCGCTGGGCATCCAGATCCTTGACGTGCGCGAGCACGACGAGGGCGAAATCGCGCGCGTGCCCGGTGTGCCGCTGCTGCCGCTGGGGGAATTGCCGCAGCGATTCACCGAGCTGGATCCAAATCAGCAGATCTACATCCATTGCAAGATGGGGGCGCGCTCCCTCAAGGCGGTGGAATTCCTCCGGCAGCAGGGTTTTAAGTACGTCAAGAGCGTTCGCGGCGGCATCAATGCGTGGAGCGATGAGATCGACCAAGGCGTGCCGCGGTACTGAAGCGCCGCCAAGAATTTCCTTTCGCGCATGTCGGTTCTGGCGCATCGTTGCGGCGTGGGAATCCGACGCGCGGCGCGCGAGCGCGCCGTCCAGTTTCTGTTCCAGTACGACCTGAACCCGCCGAGCGACGACCTGGCGGGGGCGTTGGACTATTTCTGGCAATCGCAGCGCGATTCGGCGCTTCTGGCCGCCGACGGCAAGGCCACGTGGGGTGAGAGCATTGCGTTGCCGCCACCCACCGTCGAGGAAGTTGCCGTGCGCGTGTTTGCCGAGCCGCTCATCCGGGGGGTGCTGGATCACCGCGCAGAGATTGATGAGTGCATCGGCCGCCACGCCGACAACTGGGACTTGCACCGCATGGCGGGAGTGGACCGCAATGTCCTGCGCCTGGCCATTTACGAGATGCTCCACCGTCAGGACATCCCGCCGGTGGTGAGCATCAATGAGGCCGTGGACATCGCCAAGCGGTTCTCCACCGATGAGAGCGGCCGGTTCGTCAACGGTTTGCTCGACAAGGTCAGGCAGGGGCTGTCGCGGCCGGCGCGCACCGTGGCCCCCGCCGCGTGAGGGGGCGCCATGTACGCCGACCTGCATCTGCACACGTACTTTTCCGACGGCACCTATTCGCCGGAGGAACTGGTGAGCCATGCCCGCGCTTCGGACTTGGGCACCATCTCCCTGACTGACCACGACACCGTGGAAGGCTGCGAGCGCGCCCATGCCGCCTGTCGCGAAGCGGGCATTGAGTTTATCACCGGCTGCGAATTCACCGTCGAGCACGGCCACCGCGAGCTGCACTTGCTTGGCTACTATCTGGACACGCAGAATGCCCCGCTTCAGGCCGCGTTGTCCCGGCATCAGGCCGCGCGCCGCGAACGCGTCCGGCAGATGATCGAGCGGCTCAACGCTTTGGGGATTCCCATTTGCGAGGAGACGGTGGACGGGCTGGCTGCATGCCGCGCCCCGGGCCGTCCGCACCTGGCTCGCGCGCTGGTGCAGCAGGGCTACTGTGAGAGCATGGACGCGGCCTTCCAGACCTACCTCAAGCGCGGACGGTCGGCGTGGGTGGCCAAGGAAAAGATGACCTGCGCCGAGGCCATCACCATCATCCACGGGGCCGGGGGTGTCGCCGTCATGGCCCATCCGGGAATCACCCACATGGATGACGCGATTCCCGAACTGGCCCGGTCGGGCTTGGATGGCCTCGAATGTTTTTACACCCGCCATTCCACGGCCATGACCGAGAGGTACCTCGCCCTGGCCGCGCGGCTCGGGCTGCTGGTCACCGGCGGCTCCGATTGCCACGGCATGAACAAGGGGCGGCCGCTCATGGGCGGCATCCGGGTGCCCATCGAGTATGTCGGGCGGCTCAAGGCGGCGGCCAGGGTGGCGGCCTGACCATGGGGTTGCTCGAGAAATTCAGGGCCGGCCTGCGGCGCACGCAGGAGAAGCTCTCGCACGAAATCCGCCGCATTGTCACCGGTTCCTCCCGGCTTGACGGGCAATCCCTCGAGTCGCTGGAAGCGGCCCTGCTGGCGGCCGATCTGGGGGTGGAGACTACCGGGCGCATCGTGGAGTCCGCACGGCGCGCCTACGAAACCCAGGGGGCCGGCGGGGTCCATGTGCTGGAAATCGCGCGCGCGGAAATCGAATCCTCCCTGGGCGCGCCGGCCGCTCTCAAGGAAGCCAACGGCGCCCTCACCGTCTTCTCTGTCGTGGGCGTGAATGGCACGGGCAAAACCACCACTTGCGCAAAGCTGGCGCACCGGCTTCAGGGGCAGGGACACACCGTGGTGCTGGGTGCCTGCGACACCTTTCGCGCTGCGGCAGTGGAGCAGTTGCAGGCGTGGGGAGGCCGCCTTTCCGTGACGGTGGTCTCTGGAAATCCGGGGGCCGATCCCGCCGCCGTGGCGCACGATGCCATCGCGGCGTCGCAGGCACGCCATGCGCAGTACGCGCTGTTGGACACCGCAGGCCGCCTGCACACCCGGAACAATCTGATGCAGGAGCTGCAAAAGATTCACCGCGTGGCGGGAAAGAAACTTCCCGGGGCGCCGCACGAGGTGCTGCTGGTGCTCGACGCCACCACGGGCATGAACGCGATGAACCAGGCGCGCGAGTTCCACAAGGCCGTGGGTGTGACGGGACTGATCATCACCAAGCTCGATGGCACCAGCCGGGCCGGCATGGTGGTTGCCATCCGGCGCGAGCTGGCGCTGCCAGTCTACTTCGTGGGTTTGGGCGAACAGCCTGACGACCTGCAGCCCTTCGATCCCGGCCAGTTTGCGCGCGCCTTGGTGGGGGGGTAAAACACCATGTCGCAGGCCCGACCATCCCCGGCCGAGGACGCAACCCACATGCGCCGCGCCTTGGTGCTGGCCGCACGCGGGATGGGGTCCACCTCTCCCAATCCCATGGTGGGCGCAGTGTTGGTCCGTCGCGGCCGTGTGCTGGGTTGGGGATGGCATGCACGCGCGGGGGAGAACCACGCCGAGCGCGAGGCCGTGCTGCACGCTCGCAGGCGCGGATTCACCGCCCGGGGCGCGACGCTGTACGTCACGCTTGAACCCTGCTGCACGCAGGGCCGGACGCCTCCCTGCACGCAATTCATCATCGCCCAGCGCATCGCGCGCGTGGTGGCCGGCGCGCAGGATCCCAATCCGAAACATCGGGGGAGGGGATTTGGGCTGCTTCGTCGCGCGGGAATTGACGTCACCCAAGGCGTGCTGGCTGAAGCATGCGAACGGCTCAACGAGGCGTTTAGTCATTGGATCACGCAGCAGACCCCGCTGGTGACGGTGAAGGCGGCGATGACGTTGGACGGGAAGGTCGCGACGGCGAATGGCGAGTCCAAGTGGATCACCAGCAGCGTGGCGCGGCAATGGGGACACCGGCTACGCATGGAATCGGACGCGGTGTTGGTGGGGGTGGAGACGGTGCGGATGGACGACCCGTCGCTCACCGTGCGCCTGCGCGGGGCGCGCAAGAAAGCGATCAGGCGCATCATCCTGGACTCGCGCGCACGCACGCCGCTCACCTCGCGGGTGATCGGTGATGAGCACGCAGCCCTCACCACGGTGGTGGTCACCCGGGCCGCTCCGGCGCGGCGCGTGAAGGCGCTCTCGCGGCGAGTGAGTGTGGTGCTGGCGCCGAAGGTGGCGGCGGGTGTGGATTTACGCTGGTTGCTTGCGCGCCTTGGCGCCGAGGGGGTGACCCGCCTGCTGGTGGAAGGAGGCGGCACCGTCCATGCCTCCTTCCTGCGTGAACGACTGGCACAGAGGATCGTGTTCTTTTACGCGCCCAAAATCCTGGGAGGCAGGGACGCGCGCAGAGCCGTGGGAGGGGCGGGCGCGCGCAGCCTCACGGAGGCGCTGCGCCTCGAAGGGGTGCGCTGGCGTCGCGTCGGGCCAGATTTGATGTTGACGGCCCGTATGGCGGTGGTTTTGAGTGCGCGTCCGGATGTTCACCGGCATCATTGAGGAGACGGGCGTGGTTGAGTCGGTGCGCCCCATGGAGCAGGCCATCCGATTGACCGTCGCGGCGCGACGCTGCGGCGCGGGACTCAAGGTGGGGCACAGCATCGCCGTCAACGGCTGTTGCCTGACGGTGGCGCGGGCGACGGCGGCCGGACGACGCAAGGTGCTCCAGTTTGATCTTCTGCAGGAGACGTGGGCGCGCACCAATCTCCAGTTTGTGCGCACCGGGTCGCTGGTGAATCTGGAACGCAGCCTGCAGGCGGGGGGGCGCCTGGGCGGCCACTTCGTCACCGGGCACATCGATGCGATGGGAAAAATCACCGGCTGGGAGCGCGTGGGGCCGGATCAGTCGCTGGTGATCAGCCCGCCGGCGGAGCTGATGCGCTACATCGTCCACAAGGGTTCGGTGGCGGTGGACGGCATCAGCCTCACCGTCGCCAAGGTGTCGCGCGACACGTTTCAGATCTGGGTCATCCCCCACACGCTGGAGGTGACGGCGTTGCGCGAGCGCGCCGTGGGCGACTGGCTCAATCTGGAAGCCGACATTCTGGGCAAGTACGTGGAACGCCTAACGGCGCGCTAGGCCGCGTGCGGCGCTTTGGGGACGGGGCCCGTGCTTTTTCGGACCACCAGTTCTGCCGGCAAGACCTTGCTTTCGACACTCTGCCCCGCGAGCAGCGCCATCATCGACTCCACCGCGGCGATGCCCCGCCGATACTTGGGCTGGCGCACGGTGGTCAGCGGCACCCGAAAGTGTTTTGCATTGAGCGCATTTCCAAACCCGGTCAGCGAGATGTCCTGTGGAATGCGCAGCCCCTGATCCAGCAAAACATTGGCGATGCCAAACGCGACCAAGTCATTCGCCGCCATGATGGCGGTGGCGGCGGGCGCCTCTTGAATCATCTGCAGCGCGGCCGCCTCACCTTCCTCGATGGTGCTGCCGGCATGGAACACCAGCCGGTCGTCCAGTTCCAGACGGGCCGCCAGCATCGCGCGCCGGTAGCCCTCCCATCGCTCCTGCGCCCACGGCGCAAAAATCGGCCCCGTGAAACAGGCGATGCGCCGGTGCCCCAGTTCAATCAGGTGCTGGGTGAGGGCCGTGGCCGCGGCGAGATCGTTGGTCTGGACATTGGGAAACTCGCTGCAGAAGAGGGCGCGATGCCCCAGGATCACCGTCGGCACCCGCTGCCGCCGCAGTTCGTCGTAAATCCTCGCGACGGGATCGGGGCGGTACACCGGCCGGATGAACAGCCCGTCCACTCGACGCGCCAGCATGCGCCGGATGGCCCGTTCCTCGCGTTCGGCATTGTTGAGCGTCTGCGCAAAGAGCACGTCGTAACCCAGCTCGTGCGCCTGCTCCTCCACGGCCATGAGCACCCGCGTATGCAGCGGGTTCGTCAACGCGGAGATGACCAGCCCAAACTGTCGCGTGGACTTCACACGCAGATCGCGCGCCGCTGAGTTGGGCACGTAGCCCGCCTGCCGCGCGATCTGGCGGATGCGATGCCGGGTGGCCTCCGAGATGTCCGGTTCATCGCGCAGCGCCTTGGAAACCGTCATGACCGAGACGCCGGCGACTTGCGCAATGTCTTTAAGCCGCACCATGCTCATACGTGCGAGCCGCTCCACTGCAGCTTGTGCCGCAACGTCTCGAAGAACGACCGGCCCGCCAATCGCACGAGCCGCGTCTTCTGGGTGCTGCGGCGGATGACCACACGCTGGCCGGGCGCGAGCTCGGTCTGAAACTTGCCGTCCGCGTTGAGATAGGTGTCGGCCCGATGGTTGAGTACCTCGATGGTGAGGGTCGACTTGAGGCTGATGATGAGCGCCCGATTGGAGAGAGTGTGCGGGCAAATGGGGGTGAGTGCGAGCACTTCGGCGCGAGGCGTCACCACCGCGCCGCCCGCCGCCAGCGAGTAGGCGGTGGAACCGGTGGGCGTGCAGACGATGAGTCCATCGCAGCGGTAGCGCGTCACTGGCTCATCATCCACACTGACGGCCAGCTCGATGAGGCGCGGAATCCGGCCGCGGCTAATCACCACATCATTCAACGCCAGGTGACGTTGGCCGCGCCCCCGGCCGGTGCAGGCTTCGATCATCGCCAAAGGCTCGATGGTGTACTGCCCCTCCCAAAGTTTCGCGAGCGCCCCCGTCAGTTTCTTCCCTGAGGCAGCCGTCAGAAATCCCAGCCCGCCGACGTTGAGCCCCATGATGGGCGTGCCGATTCCCGCCGTCTCGCGGGCGACGCGCAGGATGGTGCCATCGCCACCAAACACCAACAACATGTCGCAGGCCCGCGCCAGCGCCTCAGCGCCCGCAAGGGGCGTGGTGGGCCAGTTGATGAGGCTGGCCGTGGCCGGGTCCAGCAACAACTGGCGGCCGGTCTTGGCCACGGCACGCGCCGCGTGGGACACCAGATCCACGCGGTCGGTTTTTTCCGGATTGGCGATGAGGCCAATCCTCTTGAGTTGGCTAGCGGGTTTTTTCAATCAGACAGAGGAATTCCTTGTTGCCCGCAGGGCCTTCCAGTGGCGATGGAGTGACGCCACGCCAGTGCAACCCACGGAGGGAGGATACGTGCGTCTCCAGTTCGGCAATCACGCGCTGATGCACCGCCGCATCGGTGATGACGCCCCGGCCCTTGTCCGCCTCGGCCTTGCCGGCTTCAAACTGCGGCTTGATGAGCGCAACGATACCGCCGCCTTTGCGAAGAAGCGTGGCGGCCGGCGCCAGCAGCAGGCGCAGCGAAATAAAGGAGCAGTCAATTGTCACCCAGTCCACCGGCTCAAAGTTTCCGGGAAAGTTCTGCGGCACCAGATGGCGCGCATTGGTTTTTTCCATCACCACCACACGGGGATCGCGGCGAAGGGTCCATGCAAGCTGACCGCGCCCGACGTCCACCGCATAGACCCTGCTGGCGCCGTGCTGAAGCAGACAATCGGTGAATCCGCCCGTGGACGCGCCCAGATCCACGGCGCGCGCCCCCTGCACCGAGATTTGAAAGTGCCCGAGCGCATGCTCCAGCTTGTGCCCGCCGCGGCTGACGAATCGCTCGGCCTCGATGAGGGCAATCTCGTCGCTCTCCTCCGCGGGGTCGCTCGCCTTTGCCGCGGGGTGACCGTTGACGCGCACGCGCCCCGAGAGGATCAGCCGCTTGGCAAATTCGCGACTGGGGCAAAGCCCGCGCGAAACCAAGGCTTGGTCCAGCCGGCGTCCGGGTTGGGCAGGGCGTACGTTCAAGGGAAGGTTGCGTTGCGGTTGCTTTTATCCAAACTGCCCGCTTGCCGCAAGCCATGAACCTGCTGGTTGAGCGCATCCGCGAGGAGATTGCTGGACGCGGCCCCATCTCCTTCGCGCGATTCATGGAGCACGCCCTCTACGAACCGGGCTTGGGTTATTACGAGAAGGCCGTTGTGGGGCGGCAGGGTGATTACTTCACGAGCGTCTCGGTGGGGGGATTGCTGGGGGAGTTATTGGGGTTTCAGTTTGGCCAATGGTCGGGAGGTGATGCGTTGCATCTGGTGGAAGCCGGCGCGCACGACGGCCGGTTGATGGCCGACATCCTTGAGAGCCTGCGTTGCCATTGGCCGGAATTGTTGCCGCGCCTTTCGTGCCGGATTGTGGAGCCTTCTCTGGCACGGCGCGCCCAGCAGGCGCAGACACTTGAGCGATTCCAAGACAAGATCGCCTGGGTGGGCGCGGTGGAGGAGATCGCCCCGGGAAGCGTGCGCGGGGTGATTTACAGCAACGAGCTGCTTGATGCGATGCCCGTGCACCGGCTGGGCTGGGACGAGAAGCAGCAGGCTTGGTTTGAGTGGGGTGTGGCATGGGAGGCCGACCGGTTCGTCTGGCAGCGGATGGCCGAGCCGGAGATCAAGGCGGCGCGCAATCAGACCCTGCAGATTCCGCAGGCCATGCGCGCCGTGTTGCCCGAGGGGTTTGTCACCATTGCCTCACCGCGCGCCGCCGAGTGGTGGCACCATGCCGCGTTGCGATTGGCAAAAGGATGCCTGATGACCTTCGATTACGGCTTCGCGGCGGAGGAGTTCTATTCGCCTCAGCGGGTGGACGGCACGTTGCGCGCCTATCATCGCCACCGGCAGGAGCAGGACCTGCTCGCGCGGGTGGGGCTGCAAGACCTCACGGCCGCCGTGAACTTCACCGTGTTGCAGGCGATGGGAGAGTTGGCTGGGCTCACCACGCGCGCCGCGCAGTCGCAGGAGCAGTTCTTGACGGGAATATTTGCCCGGACACTGGAACTTCCCGGGCGATTCCCCGAGTGGACGGCCGAGCGCCGGCGTCAGTTCCAGACACTGACACACCCCGAGCACCTCGGCCGCTCGCACCGCGTGTTGGTGCAGGGGCGCTAGACTTAAAGCCCGGCGACTTCCCAGCCCTTGCGGTACTCGCGGCGCACCAGCGCGGTGGCCTCCTTGCTGTTCGAGAAGGCCAGCTTTGCCGCATCCCATTGCAGAGGCACGTTGGGGAAGTGCGTGGCGATGCCACCCAGCAGCACCGCCTCGGTGAGCGGCCCGGAATAGTCGAAGCCCGCGCTCGTCCTGCCCTTGCCGCGGACGGCGTCGATGAACTGGTGCCAGTGGTTGGCGCCGGGCACGGCGTCGAATTTCGCGCCGGCGAACTTGTTCTTGGGGTAGAGCCGAGGCCCAGACACGTGCGGAATCAGCATCACCCCCTCGGTGCCGATGAGGATCGACCCCTGATCGGGCAGCGCATCGCCCTCCAAGAGCGCCGCGATGGCCTGCGGTGGGCGCTGGTCGCCATCATACCAAGTGACTTCCACCGTGGGCGCCACGGTGAACTCGGTGGCCGGAAACACATACCGGATGCGCGCGTTGATGGCCCAGTTGTGGCCGCGGGGCGCGGGACCCTGGGACTCCAGCGAGAGCGGCGCCGTCAGTGCCAGGGCCTTGTACACCGGATCGTAGATGTGACAGCCCATGTCGCCAAACGTGCCGGTGCCAAAGGCCAGGCGCTTGCGCCAGTTGCCCGGGTGATAGTAGCCGCCACCCAAGTAGGGCACCTTCTCGACCACGCCGCACCAGTGATCCCAGTTGAGGTTCGCCGGCAGTGCGTCGACGCGTTCGGGCCGCGGGTTGGTGTCGCCCCATTTCTTGCTGCTCCAGGTGTGGACGCTTTTCACCTTGCCGATGGCGCCAGACTGCACGCGCGCCACGGCCGTTCGATACGCGCCATCCGAATGCACCTGGATGCCCATCTGCGTGACCAGCCCGCGGCTGCTGGCGTATTCGCGCAGGCGGCGCGACTCAAACACCTCGTGCGTCAGCGGCTTTTGCACGTACACATGCTTGCCCAGCCGCATCGCGCTCATGGCGATGGGCGCGTGCATGTGGTCGGGGGTGGAGACATTGGCGGTGTCAAAATTGCGCGCTTCAGTCCGGAGCAGCTCGCGCCAGTCGGCGTACACTTTGGCCTTGGGGAATTTCTTTTGAAACGCGGCGGCGGTATTCGCGTCAATCTCCGCAGCCGCCACCACGTCCACATTGGGGTGCCCGGCAATGGAACCCAAGTCGGCGCCCGCCATGCCGCCGGCGCCAAAGCTGACATGGCCAATGCGGTCGTTGGGCGCGACGGCCCAGGAGCGTCGGGCTACAAACGGGAAGAGGACACCGGCGGCAAACGCGCGTTGGACGAAGCGGCGGCGGGGGATCGTGCAGGCATTCATGAATGAGGGAGATTATGCACGCGGCTTTGACACTGGCAATGCGATTGAAGGTTGCGAGGGGGCGTGAGAAGGCTCCATACTCCGGCCGTCCCATGAACAAGACCGGCTTGACGCTTTGGGGGGCCACCCTGCTTTGGGGCGCACTTGCGTTGCCGGCGGCATTGCCGGTCGCAAAGGAGGGAAAGCCGGCGGCCGTGATTGTGGTGGCGCCAAGGATTTGGGATGATCCCAAGAAGACCCCCGAACCCGTCGGCGTCTGGCGCGGCGGCATCAAGGCCGAGGGGCATCGGGCGCGGCTGCGCGAGTCGGTGCGCGACCTCTCCTTGGTGTTGCAGCGTATCTCGGGAGTGGCTGTTGAGGTGCGCACCCAGATGCCCCCGGCGGGTGATCCGCTGCGGCCCATCCTGATTGGGGAGATAGCAGTACAACGCTTTGGTCCGGCGCAGAAGAAGTTTCCAGCGCAGCAGGGATTTCGCATCACGGTGAAGGCGGACGCCGCCGGCATTTCCGGCGAGAGCGATCTGGCCACCAGCTACGGAATCTACACGCTGCTGGACCAGCTCGGGTGCCGCTGGTACATGCCCGGGCCCATGGGCGAGGTGCTGCCCCGCCTGCCGGCATTGTCGCTGCCCGCGCAGGATATTTCCTCGGGGCCACACACGGTGTTTCGCGGCCTGTGGTATTGCGACAACGACTTTGCGCGGCGCAACCGGATGGGGGGGATGGAACTCTCCGCGGGACATAACCTGGAGACGAGTGTTCCCAACGCCCTTCGCGAGAAGCATCCTGAAATCCGGGCCATCATCGGCGGCAAGCCGCATCCGGAGAAGCTCAAGTGGACGCATCCCAAGGTGGCCGATGCGTTGGCCCAGGTGACCCTGGAGCAGATCAAGCAGGACCCGACCCTCAAGACCTTCTCCCTGTCGCCCATCGACGGGATCGGCTGGGACGAGTCCGACGACACCAAGTTTGACCAAGGCGATTTTGATCCTTCCGCTCAGGCTGTTTCCAAGACCGACCGGCTGATGCTGCTCTCCGAGCGCGTCGCCACCAAGGTCTGCGCACAGCATCCGGAGGTGTTGTTCGGCATCCTCGCCTACGTCGACTACACGCGGCCTCCCATCAAGCAGCGGGTGCATCCCAACGTGGTGCCTGAAATCGCGCCCATCACTTACAGCCGCGCGCACCCCATGACCGATGAGAGCGAACCCAATAACGCCGCGCTGCGCCATCTGGTGGAGGGCTGGGGCAAGGCGGCACCGCAGGTGTCCTATTATTTCTATTCGTGGTTTCTGGCGGAGCCCGCCGCCCCCAATCCCTATATCCGCAAGTGGAGCGTGGACATCCCCTTGATCTACAAAAACCGCTGCACGTTCTGGCAGCCCGAAACCATCTCCAACTTTGAAAGCACACTGCACGCGCACTATCTTGGGCTGCGTCTGGCGTGGGATCCGGCGCAGTCGCCCAAGGAGGTGATGGACGAGCTGCACCGCAAATTCTACGGCGAGGCCGCCGCTGCCATGGCGGCGTACTGGCATTTCATTGACGATGTTTGGGTGGACACCCCCGAATATTCCGGCTGCGGCTTTGGCTACCTGCGTCGGTTCACCGCGGAACGGATGACGGAAGCGCGCCGCCGGATGGACAAGGCTCTGGTGGCCGCCGCCACACCCGAGGTCAAGTTTCGCGTGACGATGGCGGATAGTTCGTTTCGCCTGTTTGAGCAATTCATGGCGCTGCGAAGGGAACTGGCCGAAGGCAAGTGGGCAGGCCTTGACGCCCGCGCCAAGGATTATCAGCGGCGCCTCATCGAGCTTTGCGACAAGCATGAGCGCGAATTCGCCTTTGGCCGCATGGGCTGGACGGGGAAGGACAGCCTTTATGGGCGCTACTTTGCCTCGTTTTACCAGCTCACCTACGACGACGCTGCGCGAGTGGCGCGCGACTTTCGCCTGCTGACACCCGCCCTGATCGACTGGCGCTATCAGGTGGACCGCGACAAGAAGGGCCAAGGTCTGGGCTGGAGCAAGCCGGCGCACGACGATGCGGGATGGAAGTTCACCGATGTCTGCCGAGAGACGTGGTCCACGCTGGGGCTGCACAATTACATGGGTGCCATGTGGTATCGGCGCAGCGTGGATCTGCCCGCTGTGGCCGCAGGAAAAAAAATCAAGCTGTGGATTGGCGCCGCCGACGGCCGCGTCAAAGTCTTCGTGAACGGTCAGCATGTTCCCCATCAGGCGGAGGGCAAGACGGCACCGGATTTTTCGGGGTACTGCCAGCCGGCGAGCTTTGACATCACGGCTGCGGCGAAGCCCGGCTCGAAGAACCAACTTAGCCTCTATTGCGAGCGCGAATTCCTCAATGAACTGGGAACCGGAGGACTCATCGCGCCCGTGGCGATTTATACCGACAAAGACTGACCCCACCCTTCAATGAAACCTGCCTGCCTGAAAGCACTCCCTCTCATCCTCGCGGCGCTGATGATCCAGCCCGGCTGCGCGCTGCTCGCGCAGAAGCCGCCGCCCAAGCGCATCGCCGCCGTGGTCACCGAGTATCGGCACAACTCGCATGCCGACGTCATTGTGGGGCGGCTCATCGAGTCTTACACACTCGATGGCAAGGGCGAGTTTCCCAATCTCAAGCTGGTGTCGCTCTACACCGACCAGGTTCCCAAGTCGGACTCGAGCCGTGAGCTGATGAAGAAACACGGCGTGCCCATCTACACCAACATCACGCAGGCGCTGACGCTGGGAAGCGGCAAGCTGGCGGTGGACGGCGTGCTGCTGGTGGCCGAGCACGGCGTGTACCCCACCAACTCCACCGGCAATGTCATCTGGCCCAAGCGCCGGATGTTCGATGAAATCCAGCAGGTGTTTCGCCAGAGCGGCCGCTCGGTGCCCGTATTCTGTGACAAGCATCTCTCCGACAACTGGGCCGACGCCAAGTGGATGTACGACACGGCCCGCGAACTCAAGGCGCCGCTCATGGCGGGTTCTTCGCTGCCGGTGCTCTGGCGTTATCCGGCCGCCGACACGAAGCGCGGCGCGACCCTCAAGGAGTTGGTCGTCGTCTCCTACCATACGCTCGACGCCTACGGCTTTCATGCGCTGGAGATGGTGCAGTGTCTGGCCGAACGCCGCGCCGGCGGCGAGACGGGCGTGCGCAGTGTCAAGGGCACCCGCGGTGAGGCCGTGTGGCAGGCGGCGCGCGATGGCGTGTTCGACCGCGCGCTCATGGACGCCGCCTTGGGCACGCTTAAACACAGCCCCATCAGCCGTGGCGGCACGGTGGAGCAGCTCGCCAAGGATCCCATTCTCTGCACGATTGAGTATCGCGACGGGACGCGCGCACACATGATCACCCTCAATGGCGCGGTGGGTGAATGGGCTGCAGCCTGGCGCACGGCGGAAGGCCCCAAAATCACCGCCACCAATTTCTTCACGCAGGAGGCGCGGCCCTTCATGCACTTCACCCACCTGCTCAAGGGGGTGGAGAAGATGTTCCACACCGGAGAGCCCGCATGGCCGGTGGAGCGCACGCTCATCAGCAGCGCGGTGCTGGATGCGCTGCTCATCTCACTCAAGGACGGGGGCCGGCGGGTGGAAACGCCCTATCTCGACATCAAGTACACGACCCTCTGGAACTGGCAGCAGCCCCCGCCGATGCCGCCCGATCGGCCCATCCCCGGCCAGTGACGTGCTATGAATGAAGAATCGTTGTCCCGGAACGAGGCGGTGGGCTTTGTGGCGTACTCTGTGGAGGACGCCGCGGCTGCCATCAACAGCTACGCCTCAAAGACCGGATCCGTTCCCATCAGCGCTTCGATCGTGCAGGAAGGGGAGGGCACCTCAGCCACCATCAAGGCGCTGGCGGTGTTTGCGCCGTTGCCGCCGGCCATCGACGGCACCGTGGAAAGTGAGGTGCCCGATCAGCAATCAGGCGAGTCGGGTGTGGGCCAATGGTGAGAGGCGATGTTTTGACTTTACCTGATGCCGGCAAGCGGCCCACTCTTGCCCGTCCGCTAAGGAGGATATGAGTCTACCAATCGTGAAGCTCGATCGGGGCATCCATTCGATGCACCTTTTTTACCGGGTCAATCGCACCGCTTGGGCGCACTGGGGATCCGGTGCCGCCGCGCAGGCGAGGGAGAGGCTGGAGTCACTGTGCGCGTTGAATGTGGGGCCGTCGCACCCGCTGCTTCGCACCTACGCAGGCGTCGGCGGCAAGGCCGATCTGGCATTCTGGCTTTTCCACGAGGATCTGGTGGGGCTGTCGCGGCTGCACCGGGAGACGGAGGCGTGCTTCGCACCGGGCACGCTCACGCCCGTCTACAGTTTCCTCAGCATCACCGAGCTCACCGAGTACATGCCCAAGGAGGAGGACAACAAGCGGCGGGTGCAGCATGAGTTCAAGCTGGAGGCGGGCACGCCAGAATTTGCGGCAAAGCTGGCTGAGATCGAGAAGCAAAGCCGTGAGTACGAGCACTACCGTCTCTATCCGGAGATGCCCGACTGGGAGATCATGAGCTTTTACCCCATGCTCAAGCGCCGGCAGGGTGCGGACAACTGGTATCTGCTGGATTTTGAGAAGCGCAAGGGGTTGATGCGCGGACACGCCGCCACCGGCAGAAAATTTGCCGGGCGGGTGAAGCAGCTCATCACCGGCAGCACTGGGCTCGACGATTGGGAATGGGGCGTCACCCTGCTGGCGCACCAGTTGGACGCCCTCAAGGACATCGTGTACGAGATGCGTCTGGATGAGGTGAGCGCGCGGTATGGGGAATTCGGCCCCTTCTACACCAACCTGCGCCTGCCCCCCGCGGCGCTGTGGGCCCATCTCAATCTGTAGTCACTTCGCCGCGAAAATCCGCCGGCCGCCCAGATAGGTCTGCAACACCTTCGCGCCGGCGATCTCGTCATCGGGGCAGGTCAACAAATCGCGATCCAGCACGATGAAGTCCGCCAGCTTGCCAGCCTGCAGCGACCCCACCTCGTCCTCGGCGAACATCAGGAAGGCGTTGTTGGCGGTGTAAAACCGGAGGGCCTGCTCGCGGGTGAGCGACTCCTCCGGGTGCAGCGCGCCTTCGCGCCACCGAGCCTTGCGCGTGAGGGCCGTCGCCATCCCCAGGAACGGGTTGTAGGGGTTGACGCTGCGCAGCGACCCGATTTTCTGCATGTGATCAGATCCGCCGCCCGCCACCGCGCCGGCCTCAAAGAGGCTTCGCAGAGGCTGAAACCAGCGCAGCCTCTCGTAGCCGAATTGCTGCTCCAGCGTGCGCGCGTCCAGATAAAGCCATGCGGGCTGGATGTCGGCGACGACTCCCAGCGGCGCCATGCGCTTCACCGCCTCGGCGCTCATGAAATTGCAGTGGGTGATGCACGGGCGCGTGCGCGCAATGGGAAGATCCTTGGCGACGGTTTCATAGGCGTCCAGCAGCGCGTGGACCGCGCCATCGCCAACCGCATGAGCGGTGAACTGCAGGCGGCTCTCCGCGGCGGCGCGCACCATGGGCGTGAGGCGCTCGGCGTTGATGAAGAGCAGGCCGCGGTATTCGGCGTCGGTGATGGCGTAGATGCTGCTGCGGCCCCAAGGCTGGCGCATATAGGCACTGCCGGTCAGCATCCCTCCATCCAGAAACGTCTTGGTGCCGATGAGGCGCAGCATGGGGTCCTTTTTCTTAAACAGGGGATGGGCTGCAACGCTGCGGATTTCCCCGGTAATCTGATCGATGGGGCCCTGATTGCGGATGAAGTGCGAGAGCGCCATCCGCACGGTGAGCGTGCCGGCCTCGCGCAGCGATTGATAGTGCTCGATGCTGCCGGCATTGGCGCTGCGGTCGCACACGCTGGTGATGCCCACGGCATTGTAGTCGGCAAATAGCTGCTGCAGTCGCTCCCGGTGTTCCTTGGTGCTGGCGGACTTGCGCGGGCTCTTTGATTTCACGAGGCGCGTGCAGCCGCGCAGGATGCCCGTGAGTTCCCCCGCCGCATCCCGTTCAAGCTGGCCGGGCCCGCCGTCCTTTATGGTGGAGGCACGATCCAGACCGCTAAGCTCAAGCGCCAGGCTGTTGAGGCTGGCATCGGGCCCTGTTCGGAATGCCACCGGATGCTTGGGCGCAGCTCGATCTAACTCCTGGCGGGTTGGATAACGCTGCTCCTTGAGGCGCGTAATAAACACCTGGTCCAGCTCAATCCACTGTCCTTGGGGGAGGGCTTTGGCGCGGGCGGTGACATAAGCCAAAACATCGGCGATGGACTCCATGACGGGAATGGGATGGTCGTATTCCGTCAGTGCGGCGCCGGGATGAACATGGCTGTCAATCAGGCCGGGCATCACCATCTTGCCGCTCAGATCAACGAGCTTGGTCTGCGGCCCCTTGGTTTGCAGCACGTCGGCGTTGCTGCCGATGGCCGTGATGCGGTCGCCCGTGATGGCGAGGGCCTGGGCGATGGAGAAGGGCTTGTCCACCGTCACCACCTTGCCGTGGTGGAGGATGAGATCCGGCGGCACCGCGGTGGCGGTCTGGAGTCCAAAGCCAGCGATGAAGAGGCAGGCAAACCTGGGGGTCATGCGTGGGATAATGCGGCACAGGACGCTGGCGGGCAAGCCTGCGACTAAAGAAGGAAATCTCATGCGAGTGCTTGACCGAAGGACTTGCCGCCGCCATGTTATCAAAGTCACAGACTAGGTTAGGGCGGCGGCCAACGGCTCCCATGACAAAACGCGACATCGTTCTGGCGATTGCCAAGCAGTCGGTCTCTGGCACCCACAAGGTCAAGCAGCAGCAGATCATGTGGGTGGTGCAGGCCACGCTCGACCAGATCCGCGGTGCCGTGGCGAATCGACAGACGGTGGAGTTGCGAAACTTCGGGGTGTTCCAGGTTGTCAAACGCGAGGCCAGGGTTGGACGCAACCCGAAGAACCCGGGCGTGGACGTGCCGATCCCGGCGAGGTACACCGTGAAATTCAAGCCCGGCAAGGAAATGAAGAACGACATGGCGCGGCTTGCCGCCGGCGCCTCCTAGTTGAAAGCGCCTTGACCTGCACAGGCGCCCGGTTGTTCCCTGTGCCGATGGAACACTTGCCGGGTTTCCGCGAATTCTTCCCCGAGCCGATCCCGAGCGGCGAGGCGTGGAGCGCCGCGGTGCGCGAGCACCTTTTTGAGCGATGGCACGCGGTCGCCCGGCGCTATGGGTTTCAACTCTACGACGGCCCACCGGTCGAGCCCTTGGAACTCTACACGGCCAAGAGCGGCGCGGAAATTGCCGGCCAGCTCTATCATTTTACGGACAAGGGGGGACGCGAGGTGTCGCTGCGGCCGGAGATGACGCCGACGGTCGCGCGCATGGTGGCGGCGCGCGAGCGGCATTACAAAAAACCCCTCAAATGGTATTCCATCCCCCAGCTCTTCCGCTACGAGCGCCAGCAGAAGGGCCGGTTGCGCGAACACTTCCAGCTCAATGCCGACATCTTTGGCGAAACCAACACGGCCGCCGACGCCGAGTTGATTGCGCTTCTCATCGACCTGCTTCGGGCCTTCGGGCTGAGTTCGGAGGACTTCGTCATTCGCTTAAGCTCTCGAAATGTGTGGCAGGACTTCTATCGCCGCCACGGCAATTCGCCAGACCGGGCCTATGACTTCTTCCAGGTCGTGGACAAACTGGAACGCAACGATCCGGCCCAGAGCGATGCCACATTGCGAGAGCTGGGCCTCTCATTGGAGGCCGTTCGCGCCTTCATTGCGCAGGGGGCACCCACGGTGGAGCTGCAAGCGGTGCTGGACAATCTCGCCGCGCGAGGGCTGGCCGAATTCGTGCGTGTCGATTACACCGTCATCCGAGGCCTGGCTTATTACACGGGCATCGTCTACGAGGCATTCGACCGCCACGGCAAATTCCGCGCGATTGCCGGTGGCGGCAGATACGACGAGCTGGTGACACTCGTCTCCGGCGGGCGCTCCAATGTGCCTGCTGCGGGATTCGCCATCGGCGACGTGGTCCTCACCGAACTGCTCAAGGAACGCGGCAAGCTGCCCGCCATTGGAGAGCGCCTGGACGCCTATCTCATGATCGAGGACGAGTCGCGTCGGGGTGAGAGCCTCTCGCTGCTGCAGCGCCTTCGCGACGCGGGCATGGTGGTGGACTTCTCCCTCACTCCCGCCAAGCCGGACAAGCAGTTTAAACGCGCGCAGGAAGCCGGCGCCGCCTTCACGCTCGCCCTCGACGCCCAATTGCGCGTGCGGGTGCGGCATCTGGCAACTCGCGAGGAGGCGATCTTGCCCCACGAAGGCGTGGAAACCCACCTTCGATCCAAGCTCGCCTGACATGAGGGAACTCTACATCGGCATCGACAGCGGCACCCAGTCGACCAAGGCGCTCGTGGTGGAAGGCCGCCATGGCAAAGTGGTGGGCACCGGACACAAGGCCTACGGCCTCATCCCCGGACTGCCGGAGGGTGCCAAGGAGCAGCATCCGGAAACCTGGCGAAGGGCGGCGCGTGCTGCGGTGCGATCGGCGCTCAAGGCGGCGCGCGCCACCGCTGGCGAAGTGCGCGCCATTGGTGTCAGCGGCCAGCAGCATGGGTTCGTGCCTCTGGACAAGCAGGGCCGTGTGATCCGGCCCGCGAAATTGTGGTGCGACACCTCCACGACGGAGGAATGCGAAATCCTGACAGCCCGGCTCGGCGATCAGCGCAGGGTGATTGCGCGCGTGGGCAACGCGATGCTGCCGGGATTCACCGCGCCAAAGATTCTCTGGCTCAAACGGCACGAGCCTCATCACTACGCGAGGCTCGCGACGGTGCTTCTGCCGCATGACTATCTCAACCTCTGGCTCACCGGTCGCGCCGTGATGGAGTGCGGGGATGCCAGCGGCACGGCGCTGTTGGATGTGCGCCGCCGCGTCTGGTCCTCTCAGGTGTTAAACGCCATCGATCCGGAATTGGAGGGCAGGCTGCCGGAGCTTATCGCCAGCGATGAACTGGCCGGCACCCTTTCGGAATCGGCAGCGGCCGACTTGGGCTTGCCGCGCCAGGTCGCCGTGAGCGCGGGTGGCGGCGACAACATGATGGGCGCCATCGGGACGGGCAACACACGTCCGGGAGTCATCACCGCCAGTTTGGGAACCAGCGGCACCATTTACGCCTGCGCCGACAGGCCCGTGGTGGATCCCGCCGGGGAAATTGCCGGCTTTTGTGACAGCACCAACCGCTGGCTGCCCTTGTTGTGCACGATGAATGTCACGGTGGCCACCGAGATGGTTCGCCGCGATTTCAATCTCGCGCACGCCGCCTTTGAGCGGATGGCCCGGCGCGCGCCCGCGGGAAGCGACGGGCTTCTGCTACTGCCTTATCTGGAGGGAGAGCGCACCCCCAATGTGCCCAGCGGCACCGGCGTTTACTTTGGCGTCCGTCCGCAGACGTTCACGGCCGCCCACTTTGCCAGGGCTGCCATGGAGGGCGTGACGATGGGGATGAATTACGGATTGCGCCGGCTGGCCTCGCTGGGCTTGAAGGCGCGTCAAATCCGGGCGACCGGTGGCGGCGCGCAATCCCGGCTCTGGCGCCAGATCATGGCCGACATCTTCGGGGCGGAAGTGGTCACGCTTTCGGTGGCGGAGGGCGCTGCCTATGGAGCGGCGTTGCAGGCGATGTGGGCGACGCGCCGGGCGCGTGGGGAGCGCGCCTCGATTTCCGATGTCACCGACGCCTTCGTGCGCGTCCATCGCCGCCAATCAGCCACACCCTGCGCGCAGAACATGAGGATGTATCAGGAGCTCCAGTCCATCCAGGACAGCCTCTCAACCGCGCTTCGCCCGGTGTTCGGCCGGCATCGTGCGCTGCGCGATGGGAGCGCGCAGGCCCGCAATTCTCCCTAAAGCACTGCCCCTGACGGACACCATTTTTGTTGTCATCCCCTCTGGCGCAATCGCCTGCGTGTGGTAGGCTTCGACCATGAAGTTGGTCCTCTCGACCCACAATGTCACGCTTACCGACGGCATCAAGGATCACCTCGCGCAGCGACTCTCCAAGCTCGAACATCTGGACGGTCACGCGCTCACGGCGTTTGTGAATTTGGAAATGGATCACAAGCGGACGCCGCTTAAAAAGTTCAGGTGCACCTTCAAGCTGACCCTTCCCGGTCAGACCATCGTGGCGCGCGATTCGGAGAGCGACCTGTATGCGGCAATGGATCTGGCGACCAAGAAGGTTCAGCAGCAACTGCGTACCCGGCATAACCGATTCAAGGCAAAAAACCACCACGAGGCTTCCGTGGGCAAACGCGGTTAGCTAAGAAACGCGCGCCCGGAAAAAATCCAACGGCAATGGGCGTGCCATTGACCCGTGGCGGGCTTCCCCATTACGAATGACGCATGTGGTTGCGCGCCCGATTGGTCTGGCCGGCTGGCCAAGAGCCCATCGCTGACGGGGCGGTGCGAGTGGAGCGGGGCCTCATCGCCGAAGTGGCGCCGTGGCGCAGTGTCGCCCGCGCGGCTTCTGAAGTGACCGATCTGGGCGATGCCATCCTGATGCCCGGATGGGTCAACGCCCATTGCCATCTGGACTACACCCAATTCATGGGACGCATCGCGCCCGGGGGTTCCTTCACCACATGGATTGCCCACATGGTGGCTCTCAAGGCCGATACGGGCGAGGAGTCGCGTCAGCAGTCATGGCTCGATGGCGCCCGACAATGTCGCGCCGCCGGCATGACCACCGTCGCCAACATTGAAACGCAGCGCGGGTCGCTCTCCGCGCTGTGGCCGCAGGCGTTGTTGCGGCTGCGTTCGTTTCTTGAAGTCATCGCGCTGCGCGCCGATGTGTCGGCCGAGGCGGCCATGGGAGACGCGCTGGACTGGATCGGCCGAAACCTCCCGCCCGAGTTGTGCTCCGTCGGCCTTTCACCCCATGCGCCTTACACGACCACGGCTCAAGTGCTGCGTGCGTGCGCCGCGCAGCTTGAAGCCCGATTGCCCATGGCGATGCATCTGGCGGAATCAGCCGAGGAAGACGAGATGTTTCGGCGCGCACGTGGCCCGCTGTACGAGCTGGTCGCCAGTGCCGGCCGTGACATGAGCGACTGCGGAAAAGGATCGCCCGTGTTGCACGCGGCGCGCTGCGGCCTGTTGCGCCAAGGTCTCATCGCCGTTCATTGCAACTATGCCGATGCGGACGACATTGCCCTTCTGGCGGCGGGTTCGGTGCCGGTGGTGCATTGTCCGCGCAGTCACGACTATTTCGGCCACCAGGCATTTCCCCTCAATGCAATGCAGGAGGCCGGGGTGAACGTGTGTCTGGGCACCGACAGTCTGGCCACGACGCGCGGTAGCGCACGTGAGCGGCTCGACCTGTTTGAGGAGATGCGCCACTTCCAAGTGGCGCACCCTATGGTGGATCCAGCGGAGGTCGTCCGCATGGCGACGCTTTACGGAGCTCGCGCACTGGCGATGGCTGGCCAGGTTGGCGAACTCGCGCCGGGCGCGTGGGCCGACCTCATCGTGCTTCCCTTCGGAGGCCCTGACGAGTCGGCGGCCGCGGCCATCATCGCGCATCGCGGTCCGCCCTCCGGGGTCATGTTGAATGGACAATGGCTGCACGCGCCCCCATCATCCGCGCGGAGCCATGCAGGATGATTTTCAGGGCGCGCTTGGGGCGCAGTTGATCGAGTTTGAGGAGCGTGGGTTGCGCCGCCGCCTGCAACCGGTGGATTCCTCCCAGGGATCGCGCGTGGTGATTTCGGGCCGGGAGGTTCTGAACTTCTCCTCCAATGACTACCTGGGCCTTGCCACCAGCCCGTGGCTCAAGCAGGCGGCTGCGCGCGCGTTGGAGCAGTACGGAAGCGGCAGCGGCGCGGCAAGGCTGCTGAGTGGTTCCTTGAGGCCCCATCACGATCTGGAGGACGCGCTGGCCGAGTTCAAGGGCACCGAGGCCGCCCTCTGCTTTAACTCCGGCTACGCGGCGGCGCTGGGTGCCGTCGGCGCGGTGCTGGGCCGGGGTGACATCGCCATCCTCGACAAGCTTGCCCACGCCAGTCTGGTGGACGCCGCGCGCTTGAGCGGCGCCACGCTGCGGGTGTTTCGCCACAACGATCTCGATGACTTGGAAGCCAAGCTTCGGTGGGCGCGGCGCTCCACGGGCGTGCGCCGGCCGCGTGTCCTGATTCTCACCGAAAGTGTCTTTTCGATGGATGGCGACATCGCGCCCCTGCGCAACATCGTGGACCTCAAGGACCGGCACGGCGCCTGGCTGCTGGTGGACGAAGCCCACGCCACCGGCCTCTATGGCGAGGAGCGGCGCGGCGTGCTGGAGGAGTTTGGAATTGCCGGCCGCGTGGAACTGCAGATGGGCACGCTGGGCAAGGCGCTGGGGTCAGCCGGCGGTTACCTCTGCGGAACGCGCCCATTGGTGGACGTGCTCTTAAACCGCGCGCGCCCCTTCCTGTTCTCCACCGCGCCTGTTCCTGCGCAAGCCGCCGCGGCGACAGCCGCCATTGCGGTCGTGCGATCGGCCGAAGGCGCGCGCCGGCGCGAGAGCCTGTGGGGGTTGGTGGATCAGTTAAAGAACCGGCTCATCCAATCGGGCTGGAAGCTCCCTGCGGTTCGCAGCGCCATCCTGCCGCTGCGCATCGGTGGAGAAGAGGCCGCCTTGCGGCGCGCCCAGAGCCTTCACGCGCTGGGCCTCTGGGTTCCTGCCGTGCGATATCCCACCGTGGCGCGGGGCGCGGCGCGGCTTAGAATCACCGTCAGCGCGGCACATCAGCCCGAGGACTTGGATCGCCTCTGCGCCGCGTTGGCCACCACAGAGTCCGGCAATGGATAGGCTGGAGCGACTGGATCATCGGTTCGTCTGGCATCCGTTCACGCAGATGCGCGAATGGTTGCGTGAAACTCCCATCGTGATCGCGTCCGGCAAGGGCGCGGTGCTGCGCGACACCCGCGGCCGGGAGTATCTGGATGCCAATGCCTCCATCTGGACCAACCTCCACGGTCATCGGCATCCTGCCATCACCGGCGCGATCAACCGCCAACTCCGCAAGATCGCCCATTCCTCGGCATTGGGATTGGCCAACGAGCCCGCGTCACTGCTTGCGGCCCGGCTGGTGGCACTGGCGCGGCCCGCTGCGGCAAAGCCTGCGGCGACATTGGCGAAGGTGTTTTTCTCCGATGACGGCGCCACCGCATTGGAGGTTGCCTTGAGGCTCGCGGCCGAAAGCGCGCGGCGCTCGGGATTGGCGCGGCGGCCACGCTTTCTCTCCATCGAGGGCGCGTACCACGGCGACACGGTGGGTGCGGCGAGTCTGGGGCAGATTGGGCTTTTTAAGCGCGCGGGAGGCAGCCTGCAGTTCAAGACCGATTCGGTGATGGCACCGTACTGCTACCGTTGCCCCCACAACCGCGCCCAGCCGGAGCGCGCCGATGCGCGGGAGTATCGCCGGTGCAACTGGGAATGCACGCAACAGGTGGAGGCCCGGTTTGACGCACGGCGCGGGAAACAAGGCCGCTATGCGGCGCTCGTGGTCGAACCGCGGATTCAGGGCGCCGCCGGGATGATTGCCCAACCTTCCGGTTGGCTTCGCCGCGTGGGAGCGATTGCGAAAGCGCATCAAACCCCAATCATCGCCGACGAGGTGATGACGGCATTTGGCAGGGCAGGGGACGCGCACGCAGCGCCGGAATCCCTGCTCGCCTGCCAGGTCGAAGGCGTGGCTCCTGACTTTGTGTGTCTGGCCAAGGGTCTCACCGGCGGTTATCTGCCCATGGCCGCCACGCTCACCACGCAGCGGGTGTTTGATTTGTTTCTGGGCGAGCATGGCGAACACAGGACGTTTTTCCACGGGCACAGTTTTACGGGCAACCAATTGGGGGCGTCGGCAGCGCTCGCCAATCTGGACCTCCTTCAAAGCCATGCCAGCAGGGCAGCGCGTCAACGACTGGAGCGCGTGCTTGCAAAGGAGTTGGCAACTCTGTGGTCGTTGCCGGCCGTGGGCGATGTGCGCCGGGTGGGCCTCGTGGCGGGGGTGGAACTGGTGCGCGACTGGCGCACGCGCGCGCCAGTCCCCACGGCAGGGCGGGTGGGCAATCGCGTCTGCGCGGCCATGGCCCGGCGCGGCGTGCTGACGCGCCCGGTAGGGAACGTCGTGGTGTTGATGCCGCCCTTTTGCATGACGAGTGCGCAGGTGCGCCGGATGGTCGGAGCGCTGGCTGAGTCCATCGCCGAGGTGCTCCCTTCGCGTTGAAGCGCCAGAGGCGTTTCGCGCTTCCTTTTCGAGAACCCGCCCCCTAGTCTGCCGAGCCGGCGCCATGCCTAGCGTGTACATCAAGACCTACGGCTGCCAGATGAACGAGCGCGACAGCGAAGCCGTCGCCGCGCAATTGGTCGCCAAGGGCTACACACTCGCCACCGGCGAGGGCTCGGCCGATGTCGTGCTGATCAACACCTGCAGCGTGCGCGACACCGCGGAGCAAAAGGCTCTGGGAAAAATGGAAACCCTCGCCGGCACCCTGCGGGATCGGCGGCCTGCTGTGGTGCTGGGGTTCATGGGGTGCATGGCTCAGAGCCGGGGGCGCGAGTTGATGGATCGCGTGCCCGACGTGGATCTGGTGCTGGGCACGCAGAAGTTTCACCGCGCGGGCGAGCTGCTTGAGGAGCTGCTCTCCGGACGCCGCAGCAAAGTGGTGGAGACCGCCGCCGAACCCCGCAGCGAGGCGTCCATTCGCGAGCATCTCATGCCGGAAAGTGGTGGGGCGCGGTCGGTGTCGGCGTTCGTCAGCATCATGCAAGGCTGCAACCAGCACTGCACCTTCTGCATCGTGCCGCACACGCGCGGCGCAGAGCGCAGCCGCACCATCGAGGAGGTTGTGGACGAATGCCGAGAGCTGGCTGCCCGAGGCGTGAAGGAAGTGACGCTCCTCGGCCAGATCGTGACGAGCTACGGCCGCCGCGAGATTCCCGCACGCGATGGGCGTTCGGGGTTCGTCCAGCTGCTGGACGCCGTGCACGCGGTTGAAGGCATCGAAAGAATACGGTTCACCTCGCCGCATCCCAAGGGTTATGGGCCCGATCTCGTGGAGGCGTTTGCGCGCCTGCCCAAATTGATGGAAAGCGCACACGTGCCCGTGCAAAGCGGCAGCGATCGCGTGCTGCGGCTCATGCACCGCGGTTATACGCGCTCGCGTTTTGTCGAACTGGCCACCCAGCTTCGTGCGGCTCAGCCGGGCATGGGGCTGACCACCGACATCATCGTGGGATTTCCTGGAGAGTCGGAGGAGGATTTTGCTGAGACGCTCTCGCTTTACCGCGAGGTGGAGTTTGACAACGCCTTCATCTTTAAATACAGCCCGCGCCGCGACACGCCCGCGGCCACCATGCCCTGCCCGGTGCCGGCCGAGGTGATTGATGAGCGTCACGCCCGGCTCTTGTCGCTGTGCGATGAGGTGCGCAAACGCAAGCTTGGCGCGATGGTGGGCCGCCGTGTGGAAATCCTCGTGGAAGGTGCGAGCCGCAGGAATCATTCAAGAATGCAGGGCCGCACGCGGTGCAATAACATTGTCGTATTTGAAGGCAGCCCTCGCCACAAGGGGCAGGTGATGGACGTTCGCGTCACTGCGGCCACCCTCACCACGCTCTACGCCGACCCCGCGATCCACAACCCAGACTGACCATGCCCATTGTCGACGTCGCCACATTGTCGCTGTTGCTCGGGCTCTTGATCTGCCTGCCACAGGTGTACGGCTTGTGGAAGCCCGCCACCATGGGCGAATTTGCCCGACGGCTGCCGCGTTCCGAACCGGCTGGCTACATCCTGATGGCGGCTGCCACCGCCTGGTTTCTCATGGTGTTGCACCATGAGAATCTTGCGGACTTCGACCCCTACAAGACCAAGCTGAAGGTGGCCTTCGCACTGGTGGGCGTGGGGGCGTGCATCTACCTGCGCGACTTTCTAGCCGTGCGTGGCCTTGCGGTGTTGTTGCTGCTGCTTGCCAAGCTCGTGGTGGACAACGCACGGCACGCGGAGAGCGCGTGGCGCATGGTGCCCGTGGGGATTGCCTACGCGTGGATCGTAAAGGGGATGATTCTCACCGTCTCGCCATGGCGTTGCCGTGACCTCATCGAATGGGCCTTTGCCTCCGAGCGCCGCATCCGGCTGCTCTGCGCAGTGCGGCTGGTGATTGGCCTGCTGTTGGTGTTGCTGGGCTTGACGGTGTTCCGGTCGCCCGTGGTGGCCGGGCAATAGTTTTGGAATAAAAAAACGGGCGGCTGGATTTCAGCCGCCCGATAATTTCGTTCTTACAAACTCCTACTTGGGCTGGCCCCTTTCGGTCAACAGCCTGTGGAGCTGTTGCACCGCCTGCCGCAGTTCCTGCACCTCGGCACGGAGCCTCTGGATTTCCGAGCCTTGGTCGTGGCCTTCGCGCTGTCCGGGGGCGTTTGCCAGATGATGCTCCAAGCGCGCGCGGAGTTCCTTTTCCATGCGTGCGGCCTGTTCGTGATGTCCCGACTCGCGCAGCTTCTGGATGGCGGCCTTGACCTGCTCTAGCTGCGCGCCGCCGGGATGTGGCTCGGCAAACTTGCGGCCTTCTGCCCCGGCTCGCGCCTGATGATGTTGCAAGGCGGCCTTGAGCTTTTGCAACAACGCTTCGGCTTGTTCATTGTGCCCGGCCTTGCGCAGCTCCTGAATCTGCCGTTCCTGCTGTTCGGCCCAGGCTCGCAGGTCGCTCTTGGCGCCTTCGTGGCCTCCCTTCACAGGTTTGTCGCCTTCCCGGTGGGCTTTCGCACGGTACGCGGCAATCTGCTTTTCAAGCTCTTGAGCGACCTTATGCGCTGCGTCTTTTTCTCCGCGCTCGTTTAAGGAAGCGATTTCTGCCCGGCGCGATTGAACCCATTCCTCAAACTTCCGGTCGGTTCCCTCACGCGGCTGATCCTTCTCACCCTTCACTCCCGGGCGGGCTTCCTTGTCACCCTTGCTGTCAGGGCGGCCCTTGTCGCCTTTGCCTTCGGGTGTGCCTTTGTCACCCTTGCCGTCAGGGCGGCCCTTGTCGCCTTTGCCTTCGGGTGTGCCTTTGTCACCCTTGCCGTCAGGGCGGCCCTTGTCGC
>SYLI01000078.1 GCA_005809105.1 Verrucomicrobiales bacterium
ACGCCATCTCCGGCGAATAGCCCGCCTCCACGAGAACTTCAAAGCCCGCCTGCACCAATGCGCTGGCACCGCCGCATAGCACGGCCTGCTCGCCAAACAGATCGGTCTCCGTCTCTTCCTTGAAGGTGGTTTCAAGAACTCCGGCGCGCGTGCCACCGATGCCCTTGGCCCATGCCAACGCGACCTTCTTGGCCTGCTTGCTGGGGTTTTGGTAGAGGGCGATCAAGCTCGGCACGCCTTTGCCCTCCACAAACTGGCGGCGCACGATGTGGCCGGGCCCCTTGGGCGCCACCATGATCACGTCCACATCCTTGGGCGGCACCACGGTTTTGAAGTGGATGGAGAACCCGTGGGTGAAGAGCAGCGTTTTGCCCTTGCACAAGTGGGGCGCCATGTCGCGCTCGTACACAGCCGCCTGCTTGGTGTCGGGCAATCCCACCATGATGACGTCGGCGCGACGCACCGCCTCACCGGTGGACACGACCTCGAAGCCATGCTCGCGCGCCACGGCGATGGATCGTGATCCTTCGTAAAGGCCGATGATCACCTTGCAGCCGCTTTCCTTCAGGTTGAGCGCGTGCGCGTGCCCCTGCGAGCCAAAGCCCAACACCGCAAGCGTCCGCCCTTTCAGGTGTTTCAAATCCGCGTCTTTGTCCGAATACACTTTAACCATGGTTTGATATCCTCCCCACCCGCCCTCGTGTTAACGCCGGGGCAACGCCACCTTGCCCGTGCGGGATAATTCCTGCACGCCAAAGTGGTTCATCAACTCGATGAACTTCTCCACCTTCCCTTCGTCGCCAGTGATCTCGATGGTCATGCTCTCGGGCTGCACATCAACGATCTTGGCGCGGAAAATGTCCGTGATCTGCATCACTTCCGCACGCGATTTGGCCTGGGCTTTAACACGCACCAGCACCAGCTCTCGATCCACGTACTCGTGGTCGCGAAAATCCTGTACCTCCAGCACGTTCACCAGCTTGTTGAGCTGCTTGACGATCTGCTCCACCGTCGCATCGTCCCCGCGCGTGACAATCGTCATGCGCGAGATGTCCGGATTGTGCGTGGGCGCGACGTTAAGCGAGTCGATGTTGTACCCGCGACCGCTGAAGAGCCCGGCCACGCGCGTGAGCGCGCCGAACCGGTTCTGCAGAAGGACCGAGATGGTGTGTCGCATGGCTCCCCCGCGGGCTTAGGGCGCAGGACGCTAGCAATCGCGTCGGGCAGGGTCAACCGCAAACCCGGCTCCCGCGAAGAACGGGTTGTTGCAAAGTTCTCCGGCCACCGTCGTGAGAGGCCCGTGCCCCGGACAGATGAGCGTGTCGCCCGGCAGTGTCAGGATTTGCTCCCGCACCGCACCCATCGCCTTGGCCGGCGTTTGGAAATCCTTCCCCATCGAGCCGGCAAAAATCGCGTCGCCCACCACCGCCACCGACGGCGCCCCCTGCGGCCAGCCCTCCAGCACGTAGCTCACGCCATCCTCCGCGTGCCCCGGCGTCCAGCGCGACTCCACTGTAAGGCCGCCCAGTTTGATCCTCTGCCCATGCGTCACCCGCTGCATGGCCGGCGCATGGCGGGAATTGGAGTGCAGCGAGATGTCTGGAAATTCCCTTCGCACTTCGCCCAGCGCCGCCACGTGGTCGCCGTGGGTGTGGGTGATGAAAAGATGGCGCGGGATGAGTTGGTGCTCTGCCACCAGTGTAAAGAAGCTGCGTGCGTTCCAGCCGGTGTCAAACAGTGCGCATTCGCGTGTGGCCGGATCCCACGCCACAAAGCTGTTCACCTCGAAGCCTTCCCGAGTGGTCAGCATTCGCAACTCGCGCCAGCGCCGCACATCCACGGCGGGCGGCTCCCACCCCAACGCCACACGCTGCGACGCCGCCTCATCCAATCCCAACTCCCGCGCCAGCGCCCCCACATCCAGCGGCACGCGGCACACTCCCTCAGACTCGAACTGCTCCAACACCACCTCGGACACTCCGGCAGCATGTGCGGCCTTCGCAGTCGGCGTGCCTGATTGCACCCGCGCCTTGCGGCAGATGTCGCCAATGTGATCCTCCAATGGCATGTACGAAAGGAGGCTAGCTCGCCGGCTCTGCTTCGTCCAGATGCGCCCACCGTCCGGGGGCATTGCCAGCCTCACCACCACACTGCTATCCTAGCGGGGTGTCGATGTTGCGTCGCGCGGTGGCGTGTCTGCCGCTTCTAACCCTGTTGGTGGCTGGGTGCAGTCTCTTCCGGCGCAACGCCAATTCCAGCGCCTCGTCTCAGGGCTCCCCTTCGACGGTGGCAGCGAAGCCGCAGACGATTAGTGTGTCCGACCTCGCCGAGAGAGAATTTGCCAGATTGAAATCCGAAGAAGAGGCCGCCCTGCTTGAATTGGATCTGAGGGTTCGCGAACCCCAAACACTTCCCGCTGCTGAACGCGCATTCCACAGGCTGGAGGCTAACCGTGACCTCATTCAGCGACTGAGCCCATTACGTCAACGCCTCCGGGACTTTCTGAACCGGCACCCGCAGCACGCACCGGCTTGGATTGCCTATGGGGGTCTGCTCACCGCCTTGTCCGAGGAGAAGGAGGCCATCACTAGTCTGCAACGCGCGCTGGAGTTGGATGGCACTCGCGCCGACGCATGGAACAACCTTGCCACACTCTACGGCACGATGGCGGTGGAACAACGCAAAGGAGAATTCGCCTCTGTCGCACTGGGGGCATACGACAAGGCCATTGCTTGCGCGCCGCATGTTGCCCTCTATCACAACAGTCTGGCCATTCTCATCAGCCTGTTCCCGATGCAAGCTGGAGAGCATTACCGCAGCAGGCCTGAGAGGATGCCCGCTTTGGCACTCAATCATTTTCGAAAGGCCGGCGAGCTGGACCCCGGGAGTTTTGCGTTTGCCGCAGACCTCGCCGAAGCCCATTTGGGATTGCGGCCGCTCCGCAAGGCCGACGCCCTCGCTGCATGGGATGCCGCACACAAACTGGCCCGGACTCCACAGGAAGTCGAATGGGTCCACCTGCAAACCGCCCTCTTGGAATTGGAAGATGGCAGGCCGGATCGGGCGCAGGAACATCTCATGAAAGTCACAAGCCCGGCCTACGACAAACTCAAGGCGCGCATTGCCCTTGCGCTCAAAGGCACTTCGGTCAAGCCCTCGCGTCCTTGAATGCGGCCAGCAGTTTTTCGTGGATGCCGCCAAAGCCTCCATTGCTGAAGACACAAACCACGTCGCCGGGCAATGCGGCCGCATGCACATGCCGCACGATGGCCTCCACCGTGGGAAGGTAGGCCGCCGCCTTTCCACTGCCGCGCAGACTTTCCATTAACGCATGGGGGTCGAGTCGGTCGTCGGGCGGCAACTGATCCAATCGGGCGACTTCGGCAATCACCACGCAATCCGCGTCGCCGAACGACTCGGCGAGTTCCCGCTGGAACACTTTGCGCCGCGTGGTGTTCGTTCGCGGCTCGAAAATGGCCCACACGCGGCGGCCTGCAAACTTCACCCGGATGGCCTTGAGGGTTTCACGGATGGCGGTGGGATGGTGGCCGAAATCATCCACCACCGCGACGCCGCCTGATTCGCCGCGCAACTGCATCCGCCGCTTGATGCCGCGAAAGGTGGCAAACGCCTCCTGGATTTGCGCGTCACCCAAGCCGCAGTGCCGCGCGCACGCAACCACCGCTAGGGCGTTGCGCACATTTAGCTCTCCCGTCAGCGGAAGCTCGAAGCGGAAACCTGACACCGTGAAGCGCGAACCATCCGCAGCCAGATCCAGACATTCCGCGCGCGCATCATTGGTCGCCTGCAGTCCGAACCGCTGCACCGGGCAAAAGCTCACCTCCAGCATGCCCTGGAGGTTGGGGTCGTCCCCGTTGGCCAGCAGCAGGCCGTTGCGCGGCACGAGCGTGATCAGCCGTCGGAAGCTGGTCTGGACGGCGGCCAGATTTTCAAAGATGTCGGCGTGGTCAAACTCCAGGTTGTTGAGGATGGCCACCTCGGGCTGGTAATGCACAAACTTGCTTCGCTTGTCGAAGAACGCCGAGTCGTACTCGTCGCCCTCGATGATGAACCACGGGCTGGCTGTGAAGCGCGCACCACGCCCCAGATTTTCCGGGATGCCACCAATGAGAAAGCTCGGCTCAAGTCCCGCATGTTCAAACACCCACGCCAGCAGTGACGTGGTGGTCGTCTTTCCATGCGTGCCGGCCACCACCAGTGCCCGCCTGCCGTGGATGAAATACTCGCGCAGCAGCGCCGGCAGCGAGGTGTGGCGCCACTTGCGCTCCAGCACGGCTTCAACCTCGGGGTTCCCGCGCGAAATCGCGTTGCCGATGACCACGAGGTCGGGCTGATGCCGAAGGTTCGCCTCCGAATAGCCGCTCATCACCTCCACTTTGGCTTCCGCCAGAAAGGTGGACATGGGCGGATAGACATTCTGGTCCGAGCCCGAGACTCGAAAACCGCGCTCCTGCATGGCGGCCGCGGTGCTGGCCATGGCGGTGCCACAGATGCCGACAAAGTGAACCGACTGGACTTCGCCCCGCATCAGGCTTTGAGCTTGCGGTCCAGAATCTCACCCGCGAGGCCCGGATTGGCCTTACCCCGGCTGGCCTTCATCACCTGGCCTTTTAGAAAATTGAGCGCGTTGACATTGCCGGCCCGATAATCCGCCGCGCTTTTGGGATGGGCGGCAATGGCCTCGTCGCAGAGTTTCTCGATGGCACCCGTATCGCTCACTTGAGCCAGTCCCTTGCGGTCCACGATGGCACCGGGCGCGTCGCCCGTGGCAAACATTTCCAAGAACACCTCCTGAGCGATCTTGCTGGAGATTTTGCCTGAGTCTACCAGTCCGGCCAGTTCGGCGATGGCACCGGGCGCAAACCGGACTAAGGCGAGCGTCGCGCCCGAATGAGCCAGCTGGGCGCGCAGGTTGTTGATGATCCAGTTGGCGATAGCCTTCGGTGCCTTTGCGCCGCATGCGGCCTTCTCAAAATAGTCGCCCAATGCCGGATCGGTCGCGAGCGTTTGCGCGTCGGATGCGGGCAATTGAAAGTCCTGCATGAGGCGCTGCTTGCGGGCCAGCGGCAACTCCACCATGCCGCGCCCCACCGATTCGAGCCAAGCCGCGCCCGGCTCCATCGGCATCAGGTCTGGCTCGGGAAAATAACGGTAGTCGTGTGCCTCCTCCTTGCTGCGCATGAGCTCCGTCACCCCTGCGTCGTCAATCCACCGGCGTGTCTCCTGCGCAAGCCTGCCACCTTGGGCGACGACGCCCTGCTGACGGCGGATTTCGTATTCCAACGCACGGCGCGCCGCCGAAAAACTATTGAGGTTTTTGATCTCGATTTTTGCACCCAGTTCCGACGCGCCTCGCGGCCGCACGCTCACATTCACATCGCAGCGCACCATCCCCTTCTCCATGTCGCAATCAGAAATCCCGCCCTGAATCAGAACCTCCTTCAACGCGTTGAGGTACTCGAAGGCCATGGCCGGGCTGGTGATGTCTGGCTCGGAAACGATTTCCAAAAGCGGCACACCGGCGCGATTAAAATCCACGCCTGAGTGCGTCTCGAAGTGGTTGTTCTTTCCCACGTCTTCTTCCAGATGCGCACGAGTGATGCGTACCCGCGTGACGCGCCCCTCAAACTCAAAATCCAAGTGTCCTGCGCGCGTCGAGGGCTGGTCGTATTGGGTCACCTGATAGTTTTTGGGAACGTCGGGATAGAAGTAGTTCTTCCGGTCAAATTTCGCTCGGGGCGGTATTTCGCAGCCGAAAAGCAATCCGGCCAGCACGGTCTTGCGCAGACCCTCCTCGTTGGCCACGGGCAGCACGCCGGGCATCCCCAGGCAAACCGGACAGACGTTTGTGTTGGGAGGCGCGCCAAACTCGTTTGCGCAGCCACACCACATTTTCGAGCGAGTCTTGAGCTGAACGTGGGTCTCCAGACCGATGGCAGGTTCGTATTCCACAACAAATCAAGCTTCGATTTCCTTCAACGTCCTCCCCGTTGCATCTTTCCAACAGGTCAAGCCATTCGCACTACCTCCGTGGATGAAGCTAGCCGCCGCGCTGGGGCTCGTGAACTCGACATCTTTGGTGAAAGTCAGAAACCCGTCTCGGGCAACCAAGGTTCCTTCGGCCAACAGCTTTTTGCGCAAGGTAACCACGAAAGGATACTGCTTTTCAGCAGAGGGGCGCTCCTGTTCAACCGCCGTAGACCCCTTGAATACCACGAATCCATTGGCCGTTCTTAGTCCTCTGCCCGTAGCTCCTTTGTTTTTACAAATGAGCGGCGACGCTTTCTGCTGCTGATCCGCCCCTCCAATTGCAATCAATACATCAGAACCAAGAACAGGAAGCAGTTGGCGAATTCGAAAGAGAAAGACCTCCATGTCTTCCCGGTCGGATTCGGGCAATTTGCTTCCGCCGGACTGGCTGTTCTGAAGCGCGTAACGCCCCACCTTTCCCGCTTCGTCTATCAGCCTTCCCTCCAAGTAACGGACATGAGCTTTGGTGAGGTTTTCGTCCTTGCTCAC
>SYLI01000007.1 GCA_005809105.1 Verrucomicrobiales bacterium
CCTCCCCATTCTGCACCCAAATTTAAAAACAGAGAACTAACATGGCCAAGATCGAACTCATTCTGAAGGAACACGTGATGGACTTGGGCGACGAGTCCGACAGGGTACTTGTCTCACCCGGTTACGCGCGCAATTACCTCTTGCCGATGGGCAAGGCCAAGCTGGCCACCGACGTCGCCAAGAGCGAGCTGGCCATGCTCAAGAAGCGGCGCGAGGCCCGCGAGGCGCATCAGCTCGAGGAGATGACCCACCTCAAGGACACGATCGACAAGCTGCCCCCGCTGGTCATCAAGATGAAGACCGGTGAAAGCGGCAAGCTCTTCGGTGCCGTCACGGCCGGAATGATCGCCGATGAGCTGCACCATCTCTATGGCGTCGAACTGGACAAGGGCAAGATCATCCTCCCCCACAAGAAAATCACCGAGCTGGGCGAGCACAACGTGGAGCTTAAACTCCACGCGGAGATTCATGGCGTGCTCAAGGTGAAGGTGGAAAGCTCCACCCAAGTCGAGCATCCCGTGGCGGCCGCAGAGCCCGTCCCGGCGGAAGCCCCCACGCGCGGCGCAAGAGGCGACCGTCCCCACCGCGCCGATCGCGCGGAGAGGACCGAGGGCGGCGTGAAGACGGGCGCAGCCGACAAGGCTGCGCAGCCCGCGCATGCCGATGCCGAAAAGCCCGTGCGCAAGCGCAAGGCTTAGATCCTTTATTCCGCGCGAAGCGCCCGTTGTTCGGGATTTGGTTTTTTTGCCACATCGCGCACTGGCTTGCCCCGTTTTTTTCGCACGTGAAGAAGCTGTAAGGCGATTGGGATAAGTCCAAGTTGATGTGTCGGGGGCTTCTGGCGTTTGCTTCCCGCCACATGATTGACACGCACGAGGAGACGCCCGCAAGTCAGGCCGAACCCCGCAGCGCCCGCCGTGCCGCCCCTCGACGCGCGCCCAGCGCCGACCGTCCGCCGCCGCATTCACTGGAAGCCGAGCAGGGCGTTCTGGGTTGCCTGCTCATTGAGCCCACCGAGTGCATCGGCCAGTGTCTGGAGCGCGTGCGCGCGCCAGTGACCCTCGGCAAGACGGGGGATTCATCCCGCGGCGGCCCCGCGCCCGATGGGCCCACGTTCTTCTACGACCTCAAGCATCAGACTCTCTTTGAGACGCTGGTGGCGATGTACGAGAAGCGCGACGCCATCGATCTCATCACGCTGCAGCAGCGGCTGCGTGACAACCATCAGCTCGAACTGGTGGGGGGCGTGGCGTACATAAGCTCGCTGGCTGACGCAGTGCCCTCCGCGGCTCATCTCGCGTACTACCTCAACATCGTCTGGGACAAATATCTTCTGCGCAAGATGGTCCGGGCCTGCACTGAGATGGTGCGTCAGGCGCAGGAGTTTGAGGGCGATGTGCAGCAGCTCATCGACTCGGTGGAAACGGAGATTCACCGCATCAACGAGGAGCGCGTGGGCGAGAGCAGCGCCACCATGAAGGATCTGGTGGGCGCGGCCATCACGAAAATCGAGTCGTATCACAACCGGCAGGGGGGGATCACGGGGCTGCCCACCGGCTTTGGCGACCTGGACCGGCTGACCGACGGGCTGCATCCGGGCGAGATGATTGTCATCGCCGCGCGCCCCAGCATGGGCAAGACGTCGCTGGCGATGAACCTCGTGGAGCATCTGGTGCTGGAAACGGGCGCGCCCGTGGCGGTGTTCAGCCTGGAAATGACGGCCGAATCACTGGTGACGCGCATGATGTTCTCCCGCGCGCGCATGAACCTTCGGGCCGTCCGCGACGGGTTTCTGGCCGAGCGCGACTTCCCCCGGCTGACGACCGCCGCCAGCAAGCTGGCCAAGGCGCCGCTCTTCATCGACGACACGCCCGCACTGTCGGTGCTGCAACTGCGCGCGCGCGCGAGGCGGCTGCATCACCACAAGGGGATCAAGCTCATTGTCGTTGACTACCTCCAACTGCTCCACTCTACTTCGCGCCGGGCGCAGGACAACCGGCAGCAGGAAATCTCCGAAATCTCCAGTGGCCTCAAGGCGCTGGCCAAAGAGCTCAATCTACCCGTGGTGGTGCTAAGTCAGTTGAATCGTGACGTGGAACGCGACCGCAATCGCAAGCCGCGTCTTTCCGATCTGCGTGAATCGGGCGCGATTGAGCAGGACGCCGACCTCGTGGGGCTGCTTTACAAGCCCGCGGCCGAGGAGGAGGAGGCCACGGAGGATGCCGCCGAGGGCATCCCCGTCAACCTCCTCATCGCCAAGCAGCGCAATGGCCCCACCGGGGAAGTGAGCCTCACCTTCCTCAAGAACTACACGCGATTTGAAAGCGCCGCGCGCGTGGACGCCTCCGACGTCCCCACGGACTAGACCGATGGCAACGCCCCGACTTAAGTCCTGGCTGGTGCTGGCGTTGATGGTCTGGGCAGCCGCGTGGCTGCCGGCGCAGGAGGTGGTGCGCATCCGCAAGATCACGGTTGAATTCTCCGGCAAGGACCGCGTGGGGATCACCGAGGAATTTGTGCGCTCGCATCTCCGGCTGAAGGTGGGCGACGCCTACAAGGCCGGCGATGAAAACGAGGATGTGCGCACCCTGGTGGGAACGGGCAAGACCGAGCGGGTGGATGTGCGCGCCCTCAAGGTCGAAGGCGGTGTCGAACTCCTCTACCACGTCGAACGCCCCCGGACCACGGGCACCGTGGGGCTCCGCGGCTTCGACGGGCAACGCTACATCCCCGCGACGCGGCTGGCCTTCAAGGAGTCCACCTTGAAGGCGCTCTTGCAGGTGGGGCAGGGGGCACCCTTCAGCCAGCGTCACCTCGACGCCAGCGTCAAGGCGCTGCTCCAGCACTATTTTGACAAGGGCTACCATTCCATCCAGATCCTCCCGGAGGTGCTGCCCAGACAGAACGACGAAGTGGACATCCTCTTCACGCTGACCGAGGGGGAGAAGGTGGAGGTGGAAACCATATTGTTCCGCAAGTCGGCTGCGGTCGAGACGGTGGATGTGGCCTCCGACACCTTCACCACGGCACTGGCGCATGGGCTTGCGAGCGGCGACGCGGTCCAGCTTTTTGCGCAGGGGCGCGGCACCGGCATCGAGGCGCCGCTGGCGCGGGTGCGAGTCGGCGCCCTCACCAATGAGTTGAGCCGTGCGGCGCACTACTTTGTCCGTGTCACCGCCACCAACCAGTTTACCCTGCATGCCACGGCGGCCGACGCGCGGGCGGCCGCCGATCGCTACGATCTGCTGAGTGCGGACAAGCCGCATCATGTGGTGCTGCCGGTGGCGCCGGGCGTATTCACTTCCAAGGCACTCGCCAAGGCGATCACCACCAAAGAGCGCGTTCGCTGGTACAATCCGCTCACCTGGTTCACGGGAGACGGCCGTCAGATTGAGGAAAACTTTCAAGAGGACATCCGCGTCCTTCGGGAGAAGTACCGGGCCGAAGGTTATCTCGACATGACGGCGGACATCGCCCGGTCCACCGACGGGGCATTCAGCGCTGAGAGCCCCTACGTGGCCGCGCACCAGGCATGGCGGCAGGCGCAGGCGGCCGAGGACTTGCTGGCGGGAATACTCCAGCAGATGCCGAAAAACGGCCAAGTGGAGGTGGACGGTGAATTGCGCACTCGCGAGAAGGTGAAGGAATTGCACGCAGCCGCCAAGGCGCGCACGAAGAAAGCGTACTCCACCTTCAAGGCCGCGCGCGGAAAGGCCGACCGCTCCACGCTGGAATACCGCATCACCGAGGGCCAGCAGTATCGCGTCGGCAAGGTTGGAATCATCTTTGGCACCATGGGCGAGGATGGGTTCAAGCCGCAGGCCGACTACAAGCCGGTGATGAAGCCCGGGCAACTCCTCTCGTCGCTCTCGCTTAAGCCCGGCGCGGTGTTCCGGCCCCAGCTGCTGACGCGTGACGATCCAAAGTCTGATCTGGAGGCGCTGTATCTGCGGTATGGCGAACGGTCGCTCATCAAGACGGAAATCCGGGTTCATCAGGAGCCCGATCCCGTGGGGGGACTCATGGACATTGAGTACCGTATCGCCGAGGGACGTCCGGTGTTTCTGGAACTGATCAAGATCGAGGGCAATGAGAAGACCAAGGACTTCGTCATTCGCCGCGAACTGGCAATCAAGCCCGGAGAACCCTTTGACATGGGGCGAGTGAAGCTCAGCGAGGAGCGCCTCAACAACATGCGCCTCTTCCAGCGCGTGCGCGTGGAGTCTCAGGAGGATCCGAACCTGCCGGCGGATCGCGAGCATCTGCTGATCTCCGTCAAGGAGAAGCCCACGGGCAATGCGGGATTTGGCGGCGGCTTCAGCACCGACTACGGCGTCTTTGGACAGGTGTTTTATTCGGAGGAAAACTTTGACATCGCGCGCTGGCACCGGCCCAACCTGCTTCGGGGCGGGGGGCAAAAATTCCGCATACGGGCCTCCTTGGGCGACCGCCGGGACGATTACGCGCTGGATTTTGAGGAGCCGTGGATGTTCGGTCGCAAGCTGCGGTTTCGCTCCAACGTGTTCCGGCGCGAAGCCAGCTATTACAGCGACTACTTCGATGTGGAGGAGAATGGCATCAACCTCAGTCTGGAGCGCACGCTCTTTGGGATGGATCAGCTTCGAGCGGGCCTTCATTACTCGATCGAGAGCTCGGGCATCCTCAACGTGATCAGCACCGCGTCCGATGAGATGAAGGGCGATGCGGGCCGTCACTTCATTTCGCAAGTGGGTGCCTCGATGATGCTCGACACCCGTGGCAGCGGAACGCTGCCCAATCGCGGCCAACAGACGGAGCTTTTCGCGGGCGTGGCGGGAGGACCCTTTGGCGGCGAGATGGATTTCTACAAGCTCAACCTGCGCTCGGCGCACTATTTTAAGGGCCTGCGCCAAGGCCATGTGATCGAGTTGATTGGGCGCGCGTCGGTGGTGGATAATTATGGCGATTCCACGAAGGTGCCCTACATGTCGCGGCACGCGCTGGGCGGTGCCAGTTCATTGCGTGGATTCGAGTTCTGGGAGGTCGGGCCGCGCGACGCCAACAACCAGGTCATCGGCGGCAAATCCCTGCTGATGGCGACGATTGAGTACAGCGTGCCCACGCCGATGGAAATCGCCCGCCTCGCCTATTTTTACGACATCGGCGCCATCTCGCGCAATGCCTACGCCGTGGGCAAGTACAATGACGACATCGGCATCGGGCTTCGGCTGGACGTCCCGTTGCTGGGACCCATGCGGCTGGATCTGGCCTACCCGCTCACCGGTGATGGTTTCAACAAGGACGGCCTGAACTTTAGTTTTTCATTTGGCTACACGCGGTCTTTCTAGTCCAATCCCGCCATGAAGAGGCATTCACTGATCATCGCGCTGTTGGGGCTGGTTCTCCTTTTTGGAAACGCGGCCGCCGCCGAACTCAAGCTGGCCACCGTGGACATGGCCAAGGTGTTTAATGGCTACTGGAAATCTAAGAAGGCGCAGGAGGTGCTGCGGCAAAAGGAAGTCACCAAGGAAGGACAGCTCAAGGAGCTGCAGGAGGAGCAGCAAAAACTGGTGGAGCAGCACCAGAAGATGCTGCGCCAGATGGAGGATCCCACACTCAACGCCGGCGAGCGCGAACGGATGAGACGAACCACCCAGAAGAAGGCCGACGAAGTGCGGGAACTCATGGCGTCCATCGACCAGTTCCGGCGCTCGTCCATCACCGAGCTTCAGAAGGACGAAGGGGATGCCCGCAAAAAACTGCTCGATGAAATCCGGGCGGTCATCACCGCCGCGGCCAAGGAGAGGGGATACAACTACATCGTGGACTCGGCCGCGCTTGGTCCTGTGGGCAATCCCGTGGTGCTGTACAGCGAAGAGGCCAACGACCTCACCGACGCAATCATGACGCGGCTTAACGCCTCGGATCCGGACAAAACTTCAGCCACCCCAAAGCCCTCGCCCAAGGGAGAGACGCCCAAGCCCGCGCCGCCCAAAGGCAAGTAGCCCCTGATGGCGGCTTGGCAGTCGCGATTGCAGGGGATACGCTCCCCCGCATGATCCGGAAATTCTTCGCGCTCTGCGCATTCTTTGTAACGGCTGGCGCGCTGACGGCGGCACCCGCATTGCCGCCCGCGCTCGCGCCGCATTTCGTGGTGCCCAAGGAATTTGACCGCTCCACACCAGCCTATGCCTCCCCCCTGCGATTTGCCGACGGTTCCTTCGCCACCAATGCGGAGCAATGGGGCAAGCGTCGCGCGGAAATCCTGCGCCAGTGGCATGCGCTGATGGGAGAGTGGCCAGCACTGCTGCAGAATCCCCGATTGGAACTGGGTGGGAAGTCGCGCCGGGAAGGACTCACGGAACACAAGGTGCGAGTGGAGATTGCGCGCGGAGAGATGTTGCCGGGCATCCTGCTCATCCCCGATGGGCCCGGGCCGTTCCCGGCTGTGCTGGTTCCCTTCTACGACGCGGAAACGGGCGCGGGGTTGGGCAAGGCTGGGCGCGATTTTGGCCTGCAACTTTCCCGTCGCGGCTTTGTGTCTCTGTCCATCGGCAGCCCGGGCGGTGACGCTCGCAAGCCCGAACCGGGCCGGCCGCTCTGGCAGCCCTTGTCGTATCTGGCCTACGTGGCGGCCAACTGCCACACGGCCCTCTCGCAATTGCCGAAGGTGGACGGCGCGCGCATTGGCGTGGTCGGCCATTCCTACGGCGGCAAGTGGGCGATGTTTGCCTCGTGCCTCCATGACAAGTTTGCCTGCGCCGCGTGGTCCGATCCGGGCATCGTGTTTGAGGAGGCGCGCTCGAACATCAATTACTGGGAGCCGTGGTATCTGGGGCGCGACGCATCCTCAACACGCAAGCCGGGCGTGGTCACCGCCGCCAATCCGCGCACGGGGGCCTACAAGGTCATGATGGAGACCGGGCGCGACCTGCACGAATTGCACGTGCTCATGGCGCCGCGCCCGTTCCTGGTCTCCGGCGGATCGGAGGATCCACAAAAGCGGTGGCTGGCACTGCGCCATTGCGTGGAGGTCAACAAGCTGCTGGGCGTCAGTCACCGCGTGGCGATGACCAACCGTCCCATGCACGACCCCACGGAGGAGTCCAACGCCGTCCTGGTCGCCTTCTTCGAACACTTCCTCGGCGGGAAGTGACGAGAGGTGCGCCTGCTAGCCCGCGCTCAGTCGTTGATGGGGCGCGTCCTCCAGCATGGCATGCGCCTCATCGAGAATGCCCGGGAGCCGGTCGGCGAAGGGGCTTTGCCGCACCGTGTCGGGCAGCCGCGCCCGATCCAGCTTGCTCACCCGCTCACCCGGGAACCAGTGGTCGGCCTGGCCCAGCAGATTGTAACGCATCCGGCCCCAGTCCACGAGGTCAAGGCTCTTGGCGTAGGTCCATAGACGCAGGATTTCAACAAGGTTCACCTGTCCGGGAACCTCCGCAAAATGAGGCAGGCCCTCATGCCAGCGGTCGCACCAGTCGGCACCCAACACGCGCTGCATCTCGGCCCGCAGCCGCGCCTCGATGGGCGCCACCACTTCGGCAGCGCGGTCCAGGAATTTCAGGCCCGCCACGTGGTCATCAAAGTCGCCCGGCCGGGCGGCGCCGCAGCTCAGTGTGTGAACCTGCGCCCTCGCCAGGCAATAGAGGCTGTTAAACTGCATGGGGGTGAGCGGCGCGCAAAGCTCCAAGAGTTTGCGGGGCGGTGCGTACAATTTGCCGCCCTTGTCGTTGGGGCTGATGATGAACACACCCATGTCGCGCTGCGCGGCCGCTTCGATGGCGGGCCAGTTGAGGTCGTTCACGAAATACCAGTGGACGTTGACGTAGTCGAAGGCGTCGCTGCACACGGCCTTCTGGATGATGTCGGTGGTGGCGTGGGTGGAGAACCCGATGTGGCGCACGCGGCCCTCGCGCTGGAGGCGGTGCATGGCCTCAAGGCAACCGCCTTTGCGCAGGGACCAGTCCAAGAGCGCCTGATTGTTGACCCCGTGCAGCGACAAAAGATCCACGTACTCCAATTGCAAATGGCCCATGGAGCGGTTGAACGTGTCGAGGAACTCCCCCTGCGTGGCAAACGGCGCCACCTTGGTCTGCACGATCAGCTTCTCGCGCGGGAAACGTTTGAGCACCGGGCCCAATTGCATTTCGCTCGATCCATAGCCGCGCGCCGTCTCGATGTGGTGGATGCCCAGTTCCACGGCGCGCGCGATGGTGGCCTCCAGATTGGCCTGGCCCTCGTGGGGCACCTCGCTCCATGGAATGTCCTGCCACTTGTGCTGGTAGCGCATCCCGCCGCAAGACAACACGGGCATCTGGATTTCTGTCCGGCCAAATCGTCGGTAGTGCATCGGCGCCCTTCTGTTTTTAAGACACAAACTCCAGCTCCGGCGCGCGTGGGATGAGTCCAGCCTCGAAGGCGCGGTTAAGGAAGCGCGCGATGCTCTCGCGCCCGCGCGGGCCGTAGTCGAGCGTCCAGTGGTTGACGTACATGCCGACAAAGCGGTCGGCCAGCTCGCGCCCCATGTCGCGCGCAAACTGGAGTGCATGCGCCACGGCCTCGTCACGGTGGTCGAGCCCGTATTGAATGCTCTGCGCCAGCAATGCCGACACTTCGCGCCGCTCAGCGGGCGGGAGACGCTTGTGAATGACATTGCCGCCCAGCGGCAGCGGCAGACCGCCGTTCTCCCGGCTCCACCACGCGCCCAGATCCGCGCAGCACACCAGCCCTTCGTTGGCGAACGTAAGCTGGCCTTCGTGAATGATGAGGCCGACATCGGCATCACCCTCCCGCACGGTCTGGAAAATCCGGTCGAAGGCAACCACCTTGAGGTTGAGCTCGCATGCAGGACGGCCCAGCCACAATTGCAGCGCCAGAAACGCGCTGGTCATCAGGCCCGGCACGGCAATCCTCCGACGGGCGATGTCTGCGGGCGAGAGTGGCGTACGGGCCACCAGCATGGGGCCGTAGCCATCGCCCATGCTCGCACCGCTGGGCAGCAGGGCGTACTGGTCGCACACGTGGGCGTAGGCGTGGATGCTGATGGCGCTCACGTCCAGTTCACCGCGCGTGGCACGTTCGTTGAGCGTCTGGATGTCCTCAAGGATATGGGTGAACTCAAAGCCGCGCGTATCCAGCTTGTTCGCCGCCATCGCGTAGAACATGAAGGCGTCGTCCGGGTCGGGCGAGTGCCCCAGGGTGAGTTTGCGGCCGGCCATGCGCGCGCATTTCATGCGAAGCGGCGGCGCGGTGTCGATGGAAAAAGCGCGGGTGTTTTGGCTGGCCAATGCCGCGTGGATTTTGCCAGTGTGGGGTGGCCGGGATATGGGAACCTATCTGCTGCACCGACTCTTCCACATGGTGCCCATCCTCGTGGGGGTTTCGCTTCTGACCTTCGTGCTGATGTCGCTCACACCCGGCGACTACTATTCAAAGCTGGAAAACAACCCGCAGATCACCCGCGAAAAGCTCGAGCAGCTTCGCGCCAAGGCCCACTTGGACAAGCCCTGGCATGTGCGCTACGGCTACTGGATGTCCGACGCCCTGCGCGGCGACTTGGGCTACTCGCTGGAGTACAAAATCCCCGTCACCGAACTCATCCTGATGCGGCTGTGGAACACGTTTCTCTTGGCGCTGACGGCGCTGCTCATCGCCTGGCTGGTGGCCTTGCCACTGGGCATCTGGGCCGCCGTACGCAAGGATTCGTGGGTGGATCGCGGCTGCGCGATGGTGGCGTTTCTGGGCCTGTCCATCCCGGAAATTTTGCTGGGCCTCATCGCGCTTCTCTTCGCGTACGCCACCGGCTGGTTTCCCGTCAGCGGCGTGGAATCCAACCGCTACATCGGCGTGGACACGTGGAACGCACCACGGCTGCTCGACCGCGCTCACCATCTCATCCTCCCGGCGCTGGTGCTGGCCGCCAGTTCGCTGGCGGGCATCATGCGGCAGATGCGCTCCAACCTGCTGGACACGTTGCGCGCCGATTACGTGACGGCGGCGCGCGCGCGCGGGCTGGGCGAGGGCTGGGTGGTGGGCAAGCACGCGCTGCGTAATGCCATCAATCCGCTGCTCACTATTTTTGGCTATTCGTTGGCGGGGCTGCTCAGTGGCGCGTTCATCGTTGAGAACATTTTCTCATGGCCCGGGCTGGGGCGGCTGACATTGGAGGCGCTGACCTCGCAGGACTATCGGCTGGTGGTGGCGACCGTGGTCATGGCGACGGCTCTCTTGATGGTGGGGAATTTCATCGCAGACATTCTGCTCGCATGGAGCGATCCACGCATCCGACTCCGCGAATGAGCAACCCTCCCGCATCCGCCGCGCCGCCCTCGGTCCGCCCGCCGCGGACGCCCTGGCAGCTTTTCTGGAGCCGTCTGCGCCAGCGTCGCATCGCTTTGGTGGGCGGGGTTCTTCTCGTGGTGCTCTACTCGGCGGCGCTCTTGGCGGGGTTCGTGGCACCCTACGGCTACGAGCGGGAGGATCGCGCGCGGTTTTTCCACCCGCCCGTGCGTCCGCACTTCTCCGGACTGCGGCTGGTGGTGCCCCAGTCGGTGCCGGTGGAGGGCCGGCAGTATCAATACGAGATGCGTCACGACCGCGTGGTGCCGCTGCGATTCTTCGTGACCGGCGACGAGTACCGGCTCCTGGGGCTCATCCGCACGCGTCTGCACTTTTGCGGCACCGACCACAAGGACCATCCGGTGCACCTCCTGGGCACCGACCAACTGGGGCGCGACGTGTTCTCGCGCCTTCTGCACGGCTCACAAATCTCGCTGTCCATCGGGCTCGTCGGCATTGCGCTCACCTTTTCGATGGGCATGCTGGTGGGGGGCATTTCCGGATACTACGGCGGGTGGGTGGACAACGGCATCATGCGCCTGTGCGAACTCATCATGTCGGTGCCGGGGCTCTACCTCATCCTGACGCTGCGGGCGACCTTTCCGCCGGACTTGAGCTCCACGCGGGTGTACCTGCTCATCGTCGTCATCTTGAGCTTCATCGGCTGGGCCAGCATGGCGCGGGTGATCCGCGGCATGACCCTGTCGTTGCGCGAGCGGCAGTATGTGCTGGCGGCGCGCGCGCTGGGGCAGACAGATCTGCGCATCATCCTCCGGCACATCCTGCCCAATACGTTTTCCTACGTCATCGTCGCCGCCACGCTGAGTGTGCCTTACTACATTCTGGGCGAGGTCATCCTGAGCTATCTGGCCGTGGGCATTCAGGAGCCTCAAGCCAGCTGGGGCTTGATGCTCAAGGACGCCTACTCCAACTACCAGCACCTGCAGCAGTTCCCGTGGCTGCTGGCACCCGGCGCGGCCATTTTCATCACGGTGCTGGCGTTTAACTTTTTGGGCGATGGCCTGCGAGATGCCGCCGACACCAAGGCCTGACGATGCCGCCCCTGCTGGAAATCCAGGACTTGAAGCTCGAATTTGGCCGGGGTGCGGAGGCACTGCGCGCCCTGGACGGCGTTTCGCTGGTGCTGGAGGAGGGGGAGACCCTCTGTCTTGTCGGCGAATCGGGCTGCGGCAAGAGTGTCACGGCCTTGTCCATCGCCGGCCTGCTGCCCACACCGCCCGCGCGCTATGTGGGCGGGCGCATCCTCGTCAACGGCCAGAATGTGCTGGAGATGGACCCAGACGGGCTCCGGCGCATTCGAGGCGGCACCGTGGCGTACATCTTTCAGGAGCCGGGCGCGTCGCTCAATCCCGTCTATCGGGTGGCCGACCAAATGATCGAGGCCCTGCGGCTGCATCGCCCCAAGGCGGCGACGTTTGAGGAGATGGTGCGGCTGCTGCAGCTGGTGGGCATTCCCGCGCCGGAATCGCGCCTGCGCGACTACCCCCACCAGCTCTCCGGCGGCATGCAGCAGC
>SYLI01000079.1 GCA_005809105.1 Verrucomicrobiales bacterium
GTCCATCGGCTTCACCTCGCGGCCGGCGTATTCGGCAACGTCGCCACGCGCCTGAATCCAGTCCGCACGGAGCGCGGGCAGACCTTCATCGGAGCTGCCAGTGAACGCGGGATCGCCCCACGGTCCGGAGCAGTCGTAGACGCGCACGGGATCGTTCGACGTGACCGCGCCAGTGTAAGACTTCGTCGGTGTGAGTTCGATCTCACGCACCGGCACTCGCACGTCGGCATGGATTTGGCCGGGCAGATAGATGCGCTGGCTGGAAGGCAGCGGTTGGCTGCTGTGTGATGCAAACAAGTTGTCTGGCGCAATCATAAGCAATCGGGCTGCGCCAAAGTCTCCCTTCGACGGCATTACCCGGACAGGTTCCACGGGTCGGCAACGCTCCCGCGGTGCCCTCTCAGCCTTCGCCGCACGCGCGGCCGGTTGGCTCCCCCGACGACTTTCTTCTAACTTCCCTGTAGCGCACGGTCAAGCCGCGGGCAGTTCGACGCGGCGTCCGCGAGCCGACGAATCGTAGATGCAATGAAGCAACTCCAATACCGCCAGCGCGTCCTGTGGGCTATTACGACAGGCGGCGATGTCCCCGTGCGCCGCCGCAGCCCATTCAGAGAGCAGTTGCACGCTTCGGCGTCCGCCGTAGCCCGGGGTGGGGTCCTTGGGGATGAGGAAGGTCTCTTCCATGGCGTGGAATTGCGGCTGTGGCCCGTGGATTTCCAGCGCACCTCCAGTGCCGGCGCGGAATGGATCCCACACCACCCATCGGCTCGAACCGCGCAGCGTCCAGCGCCATTCATTGGCCCAACGCGGCAGCCAAAACCCGCCCGTCAGGGTCGCAAGCGCACCCTCTCGCATATCCAGTATGGCCGTACCGCCGTCTTCCATCTCCAACGGTGAGGCGGCGAAATTACCCACGCGCGCCGTTACGGCGGTGACCGGCTGCTGTGTGACATAGGCAAGCAAGTCGAGGTAGTGGCAGCCCAGCCAATTGAAAAACCCGCCGCCACTTTTCGCCTTGTCGAAGAGATAATGATCGGGGCCGCGGCGCCGCGCGTCGCTTGTCACGCAGGTCATCTCCACACTGATGAGCTTGCCGAGACGCCCATCGGCAATCATGTCGCGCAGGCGATTTGCGCCTTCGTCAAAGCGCCACAGATAACCCGACTGGAACGCCACACCGGCAGCAACGACCGCGCGCATCGCCTCGCGAAACTCCGCCACGCCCGCGCCTCCCGGCTTTTCACACAGAATGTGTTTGCCCCCGCGCGCGCATTGCACGATGGCGTTGGGCGCCTCGTCATTGGGGAGGCAAAGAATGACGCCATCAAACAAATGGCTGCCATCCTGCAGCAGGGCTTCCACGGTGGGAAATCTCGGCAGAGACGCGTGGCGTTCCTCAAGACTGGTGGTCGTGCCAGGAAACGCCGGCACAAGAGCGGTCAATTCAATCTCTGTGGGAATCTGCGCGATCGACTCCCGCCAGCCTGCGCCGTGTGGGTGATCCACCCCTACGAAGGCCACACGCAGAGGGCTTTTGCCGGCCATGGGAGCGCGTCACACCCCGAAGGACTTGCCGCAGCCGCAGTTTTGCTTGGCGTTCGGATTGGAGATCTTGAAACCGCTGTCGTTGAGCGAATCGGAAAAATCCACCACCGCCCCGCGCAGATAGTTCGCGCTGAACTCATCCACCACCACCGCCACGCCTCCCGCGGCCGACACCCAGTCCTTCTCGCGGCGCTCGTCAAACACCAGCCGGTACTGCATTCCCGAACATCCGCCGTTTTCCACGTACACCCGCAGCGCCTTGCCGCCGTCCTCGCGCTGGAGCATCTCCTGAACGGCAGTCACTGCAGAAGGAGTCAACGTCACCACTTGGGATTCGCTCGTTGCGTCGTCCACGCTGGCAGTCTGCCAGCCCCACCATCCAAAGTCAACGCGACCCCGGTGCCTTGAGCAGCTTCTCCAATGGCTCCAGGCGCGGTGCAAGTGCCGGCCTCATGCCGGGGAATTGGCCACCCAGCCGGCGAAGGATGTCCACCGCCTCGCGAAGGCGGCCGGCCTGCTGAAGCAGCCGCGCTGCGCCCAGTCCCGCCTGCTGGATCCAAAAGGCGTCGTGCTGTGCTGTAGCCGCGCCCGCGCCCTCGAACACACGCAGGTAAAGACCGATCGCCTTGTCGAGGCTTGGCTCGGTCTGCTTCTCATGCACCTGGGCCAGTCCCAGCATCGCCGACGCGCGCAATTCTGAGTTGCCGGGAAGCGACTCGGTCAACTGCAGGACGGCCTCATACGCCTTTTGCGCGGCCGCGAAGCGACGCGGATCTTCGCTCGCCAACTGAAGCTGACAGTCGCCGATGCGTCCCTGGGCCTGTATGGCCATCGCGTTGGTGGGGCTGCCCAGAAGCGTGATCAGCTTTGCAAAATGTCCAATGGCCTCGTCGTGTTTGGCCACTGGCTTGGTCGGATCCAGAATGGCAGAATCACCCAGCGCAAAGGCCGCTTCGGCCCGCACGGACGCAGGGCATTTCTCATCCCCCATCAGGGACTCAAAATACGCGCGCGCGTTGGGATAATTCTGGCGCGCCAGTGCCGACCTTCCCGCCATCATCACCGCGCGGCGGCCCAAATCGGGCGGACAATTGCTCGTGCCGCGGACGAGCTGGTAGCGTGCCTCCGCCAGCACATGGTTGGTGCCGCCCAGATGGAAAAAATGGTCCGCCAACCCCATCTGCGCACGCGCGCTGGCACTCGAATCCGGATATCGCGCGATGACGTTGGTGAACACCTGCAGGGCGCGATCGCGTTCGTTGTCCATTTGTAGGATCCAAGCCAGGTCCAGCTCTACCGCCCCACGGAGCTCCGGCGCGGACTGTGGATGGGACGCAAGCCAGTCCTGATACTGCCGGGTTGCCGCCTTCCAGTTTCGCTCCACCAAGTAGGTGCGCGCCCTCTCCAAGTCGAGCAGGCCGGCAAATGTCGCGCCCGGCAGAACCGGCGCCGATTCCAGGATCTTGCGGGCCACCTCCGGAGGCTGCTGCTGGGCGACCAGCACGAGCGACTGCAAGCGGGCGGGCGGGCCGGCCGCTCCGGAAAACTGCGCCGCCAGCTGCATGGCATAGGGAAGGTACACCCCCGTGCGATGGATGGATTCCAACGCCGCCGCCGAACGGACGGCGAGGAAGCGTGCATGATCCAGCAGTGGCGCGGGTGCCCCCTGCGATTGCGACACGGGCAAGAGCACCGACTGGCTGTGCGCCAGCGCGTTAGTGAAATCGCCCGACCGAAAGTGGGATTCCGCCACCTTGATCCGTGCCAGGGCTTGATGGATCGGCCCCTCCACCATGCCGGCAGCCTTGAAAAAGTTGCCGGCGCTGGGGGCCATCTCGCCCTGAATCCAATCGGCCCATCCCAATGCAGCGTGCGCCTGGCCGGCAAAGGGCCCGGTGAGGGCTGCTGAAAAGTTGGTCTGCGCCTGGAAAACCAGATTGCTGCGGACGGCCGCAGATAAGCCGGCAGCCACTGGGTCTTTCAATTGACGCAAACGCATCTCCCCTTCGGTCAGGCGAAGAACGGCGATGTCCTCAGGCGTAAGCGAACCCGCGGCACCCTCCGCCACCAGGGCAGTCCCGACTGCTTCGTCCAGCGCCCGCTGCTGCATGATGGAGAGCACTCCGATGCGCTGATAGGGCGCGGGCATCGTGGCAATGGTGAGCTTCGCGTATTCGTCGGCAGCATCACCGGCCCGGTGCAATTGCCCGAGCAGATCGGCGCGAAGATGAAGCCACTGCGCCCTGCGCGCGGGCCCATGTGATGAGGCATCCGGCGGCGTGGCTCGATCCAGAAGCGCCAGCGCGTCCGCAGGGCGGCCCTGCACCTGAAGCAGGCGTGCCGCGAGATGGTCGCGCCGCCAGTCCTGATCCTTTTCCGGCCCCTGTGCCCGCAATGACGCCAGCAATCCTCCCGCAGCCTCATGCTGTCCCTGGCGATGGAAGGCTTCGGCAATGAGTAATGTGCCCTCGACCGCTCGCCGGTCGGAACCATTGGCCCGGGCGAACTTTTGGAACACTCCATCCGCCGGACGCAGGATATCGAGCACCTGCTGCCAGTCCTCCTGCGATGCCGCGGCCGTGGCGGAGGAAAGCAACGCGTCCACGGCGCGGGCTGAATTGGGGTGGAGGCGCGGGAGGTCCCGGAAGAGCTCTGCGGCAACCACAGTATTACCCTCCCTTGCGCGGCTCTCGGCCATCCAGAACGCGAATTCGTCGGCGTAGGCACCGGCATCCGCCTTCTCATGGTTGAGCAGGGTGAAGCAGTCGCGATACCGCTCCAGTCGGAAGAGCGCCTGCGACTGGTGCAATACCGCGAAGGGACGCTTTTGCGAATCCGGCTGGCTGGCCTTGAATTCCTCGAACCAATCGGCGGCCTGAATCCAGTTTCCCGCGTCGAAGCTCCGCAGCGCCGCCTGCAGCAGGCTCTCGGCACGGGCAGCGCGCACGGCCGCCGCATCCAAGGCAAACATCCCCGGCACCGCCACGAGGGCGCAAAGGGCAAGGAGCGTGTGACCCACGGCCTTGTTCACACGACAAGCAGACATCAAGAAGCGCTCAGAAGGCGACTCAAAAAACGGCCCGTATGGCTTCGGTCGCAGCGCGCCACGGACTCAGGGGTGCCTTCGGTGACCACCCAGCCGCCGGCCGCACCGCCCTCGGGCCCCAAATCGATGATCCAGTCGGCGCACTTAATCACATCCAGGTTGTGCTCGATGACCACCATGGTATTGCCCGCGTCGCGCAACCGGAAGAACACCTCCAGCAACCGCGCCACATCGTGAAAGTGCAGCCCCGTGGTCGGCTCATCCAGAATGTAAAGGGTGCGGCCTGTGGACTTGCGGCACAGCTCGGCCGCCAGCTTCACCCTCTGCGCCTCTCCTCCGCTGAGCGTGGTGGCCGACTGCCCCAGCCGCACGTATCCCAACCCGACCTCCGCCAGCATCAGGCAAGGCTGATAGATCTTGGGAACAGCCCGGAAGAAGGTCACCGCCTCGTCCACCGTCAGGTTCAGCACGTCGGCGACATTCAGACCCTTGTAGTGGATTTCCAAAGTCTCGCGGTTGTAGCGCCGGCCATTGCACTCCTGGCAGGTGACATACACCGAGGGCAGGAAGTGCATCTCGATCTGGATCAACCCGTCGCCTTCGCACTTTTCGCAGCGGCCACCCCGCATGTTGAAGCTGAACCGGCCCGGGCCGTAGCCGCGCACCTTCGCCGCGTGGCGCTGCGCGACCAAATCCCGCACGAGCGGAAAGAGGGCCGTGTAGGTGGCCGGGGTGCTGCGCGGCGTGCGGCCGA
>SYLI01000008.1 GCA_005809105.1 Verrucomicrobiales bacterium
GGGGCTGGACGCCAACCAGGGTCAGATTGCCTTCTCGGATGGCTCCACGGGGATTATCAACGACACCGGATTGGCCTCGGCCCTGCGCGAGCATACGCTGCAGAAGGGCTCACATTACCTGCAGACGGAAGTTTACAGCCGGCCCAACCGGCGCAGATAAAGAAGCCCAACTTTAGCAAGACCGAAACGCCCCGAGACATCGGGGCGTTTCTCTTTTTCCACAGTGGAAGAAGGTTGCAGTGATTCCCATGGTTTCGGGCTTGGACTAGAGTAGCCATTCGTGCGATAGTCGTGAGGGTAGCAACGCAGGTTTTGCACGAAACTTGCTAGACAATAAATCGAAGAAGGACTGGGAAATGCCAAGCGTACGACTGCAAAAATGCCGTGCTGAAGGGCTGACATTGACAGAAATCCTGGTGGTGATTGTTGTCATCGGATTGCTCGCGGGCGTCCTGATGCCGGCACTGGCCAAGTCGCGGCGCAACGCCAACCGGACTCGCGATGTCGCGAACATGAAGGAACTGGTGCGGGCGTTCGGCAGCTTCTCACAGAATAACGAGGGCCGATACCCGTGGACCATGGGTGCGGCGAAGGGCGCCATCCTGGCGCGGTACTATTCGCCCGGCGGCGGCGGTGCCTACCAATACGACTGGGACAGCCTGCTGGATCTCGGCCGGTTGTATCAATTGCAGGACTTGATGGACTTGCTCAAGTCTTGCGACAAGCTGGTTTCACCGGCGGATCCGGCTTCGTTCAAAGCCAATGAGGACGAATCATCCGCTGCGCGAAAGTTCTGGGGATGGGAAGGCTCGATGGATATCAACACTCCCGCCGGGAAGGCCAATCATGGTTTCAAATTCAAGGAAATCAGCGAAGAAGCACAGAGCTACGCGGTCTGCTTTGGGGCGGACTTTGGAAAAGGCGAAAAAGGCATCATGCTGCTGTCGCGGAATATCGCTGGCGCGGGCGACAAGGGTTACAAATACACCTATCCTGGCGGTGATTTGGTTTATGGCGGTCGTGATGCCGTTCGCACGAGTATGATTGACTTGCGCCAAACTGCTTCGCAGCGATGGCTCGACCCTTCAAATGCGACCAAACCGCGAGACGTCATGGCTGGATTGAGAGCCAATGAAGGACAGATTGCGTTCTGCGATGGCAGCGCAAGGAAAGCCGACGACCTGAAATTAAGGGAAGCCGTTGCCGAGCACAACAAGACCGGGGCCGGCGTTCTAAAGATTCCCAACTTCAACGTTTCCAGACCGCGTCACTAACGCACGCGGGAGACTACCAAGCCCCTGGTGAATCAATCAGATGGTTGGCATCCACACCCTATCGTGGATCTGTCCAACCCATTCCAACTCCGTTGCTTTGGGAATGGGAATCCTGCGGATGGCAAGCCAGCAGGCGACTTGATTCGCCAGACAGGATGCCTACCACGCTGAAAAGCAGCGAGTTCTGCAAGCAGGCGCGTGGAATCAACGCCTGCTGCGTGAAGTCCACACGCAGAAATACGCAAAAACCGCACAATTATTGCTGTAACTCGACCAAAGCCCATCAAAACAGGTTGGCATATCGATTGCTTAAAGGAGTCAGTTGATTAACCGCGCTGGCAGGTTACATGGCATCCATCATGGATCGGCGGCGCACAACCAAGTACGGAGAGAAATGATGAAAGCAAAGACTCAAAAGGGGTTCACCCTCATCGAGCTGTTGGTCGTGATCGCCATTATCGGTATCCTGGCCAGCATGCTGTTGCCTTCCTTGGCGAAGGCGAAGATTCGTGCGCAGCGCGTCAAGTGCTCGGCGAACGTGAAGCAAATCGGCTCGGCGTTTGGCGCATTTGCCGATGACAACAACCAGCGCTATCCGTGGCTCTTGGAGGTCAAGGATCAGACCGCGCAGGGTTTGGTGGGCAACGCGGCCTACAGCACCGACACGCTGTTGGGCGCTGCTGGCGTGAAGTCCACGCTGGGCACGGCGAAGATCCTCGTTTCGCCCCTGGATCCTGACCTGCAGGGCAACAACGACGGCGTTGATCTGGCTCGCGTAAACGTGGTTCCGAACAACTCCCACAGCTACGGCTTGGTTTGCGGCGTGGTTGGCACCAAGGGTTCGGACGTGCTCAAGGCCAACTCGATCCTCATCGTGACGCGCAATATCTCCGGCCCGGCCGCCGCGGCGACGGGTGAAGATTCGCTGAGTGACTCGGCCCCCGGCAATCCGGCGCAGTCAACCCAGGCTGCCTACGCATTCTGGAAAGGCGCGGATCTGCACGCGGTGGACGCTCGTAGCATGGCCGGCATGAACGCCAACCAGGGTCAGGTCGGATTGGCTGATGGTTCCTCGAAGGCCATCAACGATGCCGAGCTGCGCGACATGGTGGGCAAGCACCACAACGACTTGGGCGGAAACTACAAGGGTTCCCCCGGCGCTGCGCTCGACACGCCCAACGACTAGTTCTTAGCCAAGACTTAAATCATGGCGCCCCGCAAGGGGCGCCTTTTTTGTTTCCCACACCAAGATTGGATGAGCGTGTGCAGCGAGAAAGCAGCGAGGCGATGGCAGGACGAAACATGGAAAACCGCTTGAAAGGCGCTTCATGCTGCGCTAGATTTTCCGCAACAAACCCCGGAGCACCGACTGAACATGAGCCAACCAAACATGAGCCAACCAAATTCTGAGGGTGGGAGCGTGGGGGCAGGCAAAGCTGGAGGGGCCCGATTCCAAGTGGCGGTTCTGGTGGGTTCCTTCGCGGTGGCGGTGGGGCTGGTTGCAACGGCCAAGCCCGCCGCAGCACCGGGCGAAAACGCTTCCGCGTTGCAGCCCAACGCCCCAAAGCCCTTTGACATGCTTGCTTTCGCGCAGGAGCGCATCAGTACGCAGGAGGACAAGAAGGATGTGCGCTGCTGGAGTTCGTTCAACAAACTTCAGATGTTCCTCACGCAATGCGAGTTTACCGAGGATGTGAAGGCCGTGCGCGTGGAGGAACACCTGCGCCTCTTGCAATCCATCTGGCAGGAAGCACAGCAGCGCGCGCCCGCCGGCGGGTACATTCCTGCGGAGGCGGTCGAGGCAGTGCTGAACCGGCGTTTCCCACAAGTGTCGCGCGATGACACCGTGCAGTTCGGCCTCAAGTCGGGCGGGAGTGCGCTCTCGCGTCTCACCGGCGATGACTTGCGCGACTATGGCGACACCATCGAACCCTGGCGGCTCATTCAGGCTTGGGCCATGCGCTCGCTCGATCCCAAGGGAAAACTGGGAATCACGCCTCAATTCGACGAGAAGGCCTTGCACGTGCTCTACCGCTTTCTGCGCGCCTACGACCTAGTTGTTCTGCAAGCGGCCCGCGACATCGCGCATGAGAAGCGGCTCTCGGTCATCGACGCCACATCGATTTCGGCAGCGTTTCGTTCCGGAGGGGTGCGCCCGTGAGGGTGTCCCCTCCGATCTCACCCAAAGCGCGATCCGCGCGGCGACAGGGAGGCGAAGCTCTTGTCAGCTGGGTGTTCACACTGGCGATCAGCGCCGGATTGATTGCAGGCGCGTGGCAGTGGCGCCAGCATCGGCAGGGAACGCCACGCGCAATCTCCCCGCCTGACCAGCAGAAGCCATCGACCGCAGCCCAGCCGTTGGCGCTTACGGTTGAATTGGCGCAACAGAAAATCAGCGCGCTTGAAGCCTACAACAAGAAGATGACAAGGCAGGAGCTGCTGGACATGTTCCAGCGCACCGTCGAGGGCCGACCGGTGTTGGCCTCGGCGTTGGACGAGTTGGACGCGCGCCTGACCCGCCAGGTCATCCCGAAACTCTGGCGGCTGGCGCAGGAGCGCAGCGAAGGTTCGGGTTTGATCACGCTCAAGGCCCTGTCGGACGCCATCCGCGAATATTTCCCGCAGCAGACCATGCCCAATGCCGACGTGCTGTTGTTTCCTGACGACCCGAAGTGGCGCAATCCCATTGCCGAGGCGCCGAGGGATTATGTCAACGATACGGCGTGGCACTGGCGCTGGATCGAGCGGACGATTGAACAGGCCACGCCCGAGGAGCGGCGGCGCATGCGCGATCTGGATGTGTACGCGGCCGAGGAACTGAGCGAGTTTAATTCGCTGCTGGCCGTGGCCGTGATTGATTGGGCGCACCGATTCCATCTCGACTCCGACTCATCCTTCGGCACACGCCCCATTGACGCCCGACTTGTGGGCCGCGTGTTTGACCAATTGGAAGAACGCCCTCCCACCGTGGCACCGCACGCTCCGGAGCAGCGGCCGGTGATCTTCTCCTCGCTGGTTCGGCAGCGGGTGCTCGATAGCATCCCCAAGCCGATGTTTGTGGATGCCACGAAGGCCCTGGGCTTGGACTTCATACACCGGCCCAACCCGGAATTGAACCTCAAGCGCGCAATGCTGGAGGTGCCTACCGGGGTCGAGGGTGGCGGCGCGGCGGCAGGCGACTTTGATGGGGACGGCTTTGTGGACGTGTATCTGGCCGGCGACGGTGGCGGGCGCTTGTACCGCAATGAGGGCGGCAAGAAGCTGCAGGACGTCAGCGCCTCGGCTGGCCTCTTGGCCGAGGGCGAAACCCGCGCGGGCTACTTCGTGGATTTCGACAACGACGGCGACTTGGATCTGTTCACCACCTGCGTCTGGCTGCCGCTGCGGCTCTACCGCAACGAGGGAAAGGGCAAGTTTGTGGAAGTCGGTGCGCAGACGGGTTTGGCGACGGGCAAGGCCATACGCCACGAGGCGGTGTGGATGGACTACGACAATGACGGCTTGCTTGACGTGTACGTGGCCAACTTTGGGACGTGGCCCGAGGGCTCGTCTCCCACGCTGGGGCGGCACAACGATTCGGCGCCGCCCAACCAGCTTTTTCACCACCGTGTCGAGAACGGTCGCCACACGTTTGTGGACGTGGCGGCGGCCGTGGGCGTGGCCGACCGCGGCTGGACGCACTGCGTCGGCGCCTGGGACTACGATCAGGACGGCTTCATGGATTTGTTTTCGCTCAACGACTTCGGCACGAGCAAGGTGTTTCACAATCAGGGCGGCCGCCGTTTCGAGGAGGTGTCGCGCCAGCTCCATCTGGACGTGACTTACAATGCGATGAACTTCCACCTGCTGGATCTGGACAAGAGCGGGCATCCATCCATCTACGTGACGCAGATTCACAAGCTGACGCACCGCGAGCGCTACCGCAAACCCGAGGAGAACACCAGGGTCCGGTTTGAAAACCTGGGCAACCTTCGCGCGCTGGTGGCCAACACGCTTTATCAGCGCCAGCCCGGTGGTGCCTACGCCAACGTGCATGACATTTACATCGAGCCCGCCGATCTGGGATGGGCATGGGACGCCAGCACGTTTGACTACGAGAATGACGGGGACGACGAGCTCCTGGTGCTCAACGGCACCGAAAGCAAGGCTCAGATTCCCACCTTCCCCGACGAACAGCGCCCCGCGTTCAAGGGGGGGCGCGACTTCCTGAGCAAGTACGACAACCAGACCAATGTGTGTTTCATTTCCGAGCAGCGCTATTTCTACGACGTCTCCCGCGATTGCGAGCTGTGCTTCCCCAGCAACGCGCGCGGCTCGGCGATGTTCGACTTCGACAACGACGGCGACACCGACGTGGTGATCACCCAATACCACGGGCCGGCGCGCATTTTTGAAAACAAGCAGGCCAGCGGCAATCAGTGGATCAAGCTCAAGCTGGAGGGCACGCGCTCCAACCGCGACGCCGTGGGGGCGCGTGTGGAACTGCGCGCCGGCGGCCAGAAGTCCTTCTCCCAGGTGGTTTCGCGCAAGGGGTTTCTCTCACAGAATCCGCACATGCTGCATTGGGGACTGGGGAGCGCCCGGCAGGCCGACCAGGTGATCATCACGTGGCCTTCGGGCGAGCGTCAGACCGTGGGGCCCCTCCCGGCGGGACAGGTGCATCTGCTGCGCGAACCCGCTGCCCCGGCGCCGCGGTAATGCTGCGGGGAGTTACTCCGCCTGCTGCCGCGTGCGGCGCGCTGCGGCATAGCGTTTGACCAACTCATCCACCGTGACTCCCGCGAGGATGACCGCGCCAATGATCGCGTACTCTAAGTGGGTGGAAATCCCCAGCATGTTGATGGAGTTGTAGAGCAGGCGGATGACCGCCGCCGCGATGATGACCCCCAGCACCGATCCTTCGCCGCCGCGCAGGCTGCACCCGCCCAGCACGGCCGCGGCGATGGTGTAGAGCTCGTAAAACTCCCCCGTGGACGCCGGCTGCACCGAGTTGAGCTCGAAGGCAAAGAGCACGCCGGCCAGTCCCGTCAACAGCGAGCACGCCACGTAAGCGAGGATTTTCAGGCTGTCCGTGTCGATGCCGCTGTATCGCGCCGCCGTCTCGTTATTTCCCAGCGCGAAGAGGTAGCGCCCCCACACGGTGCGATTGAGGAAGAGGGCTGCCACCACCGCCACCACGACGAGATAAAAGAAGGGCGCGGGCAGCGCGAATTGGGAGCTCACCGCCACCTTGCCGCTGAAGATTGAGTCGAGGGTATCGTGTCCGGAGAAACCCATGCTCTGGTTGTCGGTGATGTAGCGCGCAATGCCGCGATAGAAAAGCAGGCCGCAGAGCGTCACCACAAAGGGCTGCAGCTTGACCTTGGTGATGAGCAGCCCGTGCATGAGCCCGATGCCCGCCGAGAGTGCGAGCACCAGTGCGATGCACGTGGAGGGGTCTCGCCCCTTGGAGAGCAGTAACGCCAGCAGCGAGGCGACGAGTCCAATGACCGACCCGATGGAAAGGTCGATGCCGCCGGTGATGATCACGAAGGAAACACCCAGCCCGATCAGTCCGTAAAGGCACGACCACTTGATGAGGTTCTGCAGGTTGTAGGCGTTGAGGAACGAGTCGTTCTTGAGCGCTGTAAAAAGGAACACGACGGCGAAGAGCGCCATGATGCCGAGGATGTTCTTTTTCATGCCGTGAATCCGGAGTCGGACGCGCCGCCGGTGGCCAGTTGCATCAGGGCTTCTTCGGTGAGGCGCGCGCGGGGCAGTTCCCCCGCCAGCCGGCCCTCGTGCATCACCAGCACGCGGTCGGCCATGCCCAGCACCTCCTCCATCTCGCTGGAGGCAAAGAGCACCGCCACGCCCCGCGCGGCCAGCCCGTCCATCAGCCGGTAGATTTCGCGCTTGGCACCGACATCGATGCCGCGTGTGGGTTCATCGAGCAGCAGCAGGTGCGGGTCGAGTGCCAGCCACTTGCCCAGCACGATCTTCTGTTGGTTGCCGCCGGAGAGGTTTTGAACCGCCTGATCCAGTCCCGGAGTTTTGACACCCAACTGATCAACCGTCCGCCGCGCCACAAGTTCCTCCGCTGCGCGGTTGAGCAGCCCCCGGCGCTGGTCGCGGCGCAGGCTGGGAAGGCTGGCGTTTTCACGCACCGACATCGGCAGCACCAATCCGTGCTGCTTGCGGTCCTCGGGGGCGAGGGCCATGCCTGCGCCGATGGCGTCGGACGCATTCCGAAGCCTCTGGACACGCCCGCGCACGCGCACCTGGCCTCCGAGTGCGGGGGTGATACCAAAGAGCGTCTGCAGCAACTCGGTGCGCCCGGCGCCCACCAGTCCCGCCAGGGCCACCACCTCGCCGGCGCGGACTTGGAAGGACAACTCGCGCCCCGGATGGGCCGGGGTGCGCAGGCGGTCCACCTCCAGCACGACGTCGCCGGGCTGTTGGGGCTGCCGCACATAAAACTGCGAGAGGTCGCGCCCCACCATGAGCCGCACCATCGCCTCAGGCACGATGGCGGCGCGGTCCATCTCGCCGGCGTTTTCGCCGTCGCGCAACACCACCACGCGGTCGGCCAGCGCCTTCACTTCGCCCAGCCGGTGGGAGATGTAGATGACGCCCAAGCCCTGCGAGCGCAAGTCGCGCACCACGTGGAAGAGCGTGTCGGTTTCGTGCCGAGAAAGACTGCTCGTGGGCTCATCCATGATGAGAATCCGCGCCTGGCTGCTGAGGGCCTTGGCAATTTCCACCAGTTGCTGGCGGCCGATGGGCAGCGTCCCCACCAGCGTGTCGGGCGACTCCTTGAGCCCCACGCGGTCAAGCTGCTCGCGCGCCCCGGCCCGGATGCTCGCGTGGTCGATCCACCCGCCGCGGCCCGGTTCGCGCCCCAGAAAGAGGTTGGCGCCAATGTCCAGATTGTCGGCGAGGTTGAGCTCTTGATGGATGAGTGCAATGCCCAGCCGCTGCGCGGCACGGACGCTAGGCAACCGGACGGGCTTTCCCCCCACGAGGATTTCGCCGCTGTCGGGCGACTGCACGCCGGCGAGGATTTTCATGAGCGTGCTCTTGCCCGCGCCAGTCTCGCCGATGACCGCGAGGACTTCGCCGCGGTGCAACGTCAGGCTGACGCCCCGCAGGGCGCGAACACCGGGGAACTGCTTGGTCAGTTGCCGAGCCTGGAGAAGCGCGGTGGGGGCAACGTCGGCCATGGGCTTTAGGGCTGCTTGCCCAGGGCCTCCATCCGCCGCTTCTCGGCCCAGAACTCGTCGATGTTCGCCTTCGTCACCACAAGGAAGGGAATCTCCAAGAACCGATTCTCTGGCACGGCCTGCTTGTCGCCATCGAGGATTTGCTTGAGCACACGCACCGACTCGTATCCGTACTTCCACGGCTGCTGGCTAATCGTGCCGTGCACGGTGCCCTCCTTGATGCCAGCCAGCGCCGCGTCCTGTTCGTCAAAGCCGCAGATCTTGATCTTGCCCGTCTTGCCGGCTTCCTTGACGGCGTCCAGACACGCCGGCGGGTTGTACGCGAAGAGGCCCACCATGCAGGCCAGATTTTCGTGCTTGGTCATCGCATCCTCCGCGTTGGACTTGGCGCGCGCCTTGTCAAAGTCGTCGGTGCGCGTGTCCAGCACGGTGAAGCGCTCGCCCTTGATGGCGCCGGCGACGGGGTCGAACTTCACGTCCGTGGCACTTTGAGAGGGCCGGTCGAGCAGTTCATCAATCACGCCCTGCCGGCGCTGGCGTGCGTTGAGCTGCTCCAGGCGCCCGACAAAGATCATCACCTCGCCACCCCCGGGCAGGGCTTCCTTCACCAGCTTGCCCAGCGCGCGCCCCGCCTTGTAATTGTCGGTGCCGATGTAGCACAGGCGCGCGCTCTTGGGGGCGTCGGCGTCCTGCGTGATGAGCTTGGTCTGCTTGGCGGCGTCGTTGAGAAAGGCCGTCTGGTTGTCGGCGTCGATGGGGCTCACCGCGATGCCGGAAATTCCCTTGGCCAGCAGGGTTTCCAAAATGCGCTGCTGATCCACCAGCCCCTTGTTGGGCATGTGCACCTCGCACTCGATGCCCAGCGCCTTCTCGGCATGGCGCACGCCGCCCGCGCAGAGATCCCAGAAGGGGTCCACGCCGTTGGTGACATACGCAATCTTGGGCTTCTTTGCGCCGCCGGTCTTGGGGTCGTCACCAGAGGGATTGCAGCTGGAGAGCAGCAGCAGCGATGCGGCGAGGGACGCAGAAACGAGGAACGACTTCATTGGTGGGTTTTTCTAGCGGAGAAGGCGACGGGCGTCAATCGCCGCACCCTAGCGCAGGGGCACTCCGCCCAGCGGCAGACCGCGCTCGTTGAGGATCTGGAAATGGTGGATTCCCATGGGCGAGGTGTCGGTGTAGGTCCAGACCACTTTCTTGTTGCGCGTCACCTCGATGAGCCTCGGTTTGCCGGCGGGCGCGCGATAGTTGGTCAGCACCGTGTTGCCGTTGGGAAGCCTCTGCACGCCGCACACGTCGTGGAGCGGCTTGCCTGCCAGGTCGTCGTTGGAGAGCTGCCAGACAATTTTGCCCGCAGGGTCCACCTCGATGAGCATGTTGGCGGTGGTGCAGCCAATGAGCGTGGAGCCGTTGTCCAGCCGGATGGCGGTGAAGGGCATGCCGGGGGTCTTGGCCTCCCACACCACCTTGCCTTCGGCCGTGTATTCGCGCACCACGGCGTCGAGAAGCTGCGGCACCAGATAGTTCCCGTTGGCCAGCTTGCGCGCCATCCGGCTTTGCAGGTGGACGTTGTTGGTCTGGCATTGCAGGCGCACCAACACATGAACGCGCCCGGCGCGGTCGATCTCCTTAAGGCAGGGGGCCGGCCCGGCCTCGGTGATGAACAGGCGGCCATTGGGCAGGGGCTGCACGGTGTTGACCTCCTCCTGTTCGCCCTTGTATTCAAACACACGCTGGCCGGCGCGCGTGACCTCCACCACCCCGCCGCCATACTTGGGCCCCTTGGACAAGGCCAGCAGGAGGTTGCCGCTGGGGAGCACCCAGCCGTCGCGCGTGGGCCTGTCAAAGCGCCAGATGACCACGTCGCGGTGCGACACCAACATGGTCTCCTGCCCGGTGGCGAGAAAGGCGTGCGTGATGCCCGTGGCCGATTGCTGCACGGCACCGGCATTGGGCGCCCAAGCAACGAGCGCCGCGAGCAGTCCGCCGAGGCCGGGAAGCGCTGTTGGGTGCGCGGTCAGCATGAGTGGGCAGGTAGGCAGGCAAACGTAGAATCATGGAAAACGCCTGTCCATCCCAAAAAACTCGATCAGGGTGCGCTCTCCCCGGCTTGCCTGACAGGGCTGGCGGGCTACGGTAAGGGCATGGCATTGCAGCCCTGTGCAGAGTGCGGCGGCATGGTGAGCACCAGCGCGGTGATGTGCCCGCACTGCGGCGCGCCCCCCGCCGTGGCTTTGCGCGCGGCGCCCGTGCCGGCATGGGATGAACCCGTTGCGCTGGCCATCCGTGCCACGTTGCGTCTGCCCAACGACGCGGCACTTGATTTGGCGGCGCTGGCAAAGGTGGAATCGCTCAAGCTTGACGAGGTTTTCGAGGGCGACCTTGCCGGGTTGGCGGACGCATTGGCGCGGCTGCCTGCGCTAAAAATGCTGGGGCTTTCGCGCTGCGGACTGGTGGACGTGGAGCCGCTGGCGCGTCTCAAGGGGCTTCGCTACCTGTACCTCGAAGGCAATCGGATTAGCGACGTGTCGCCCTTGTGCGCCATGAAGTCGTTGCGGCAGTTGTGGCTCTACGGCAATCCGCTCTCGAAGGAGGAGGCGGCCCGCGCGGAGCAGGCCCTGCCCGGATGCGAGGTCTTTTACTAGGCTGGACAATTGCCACTTGCAACCAAGGCCCTGCCCGGTAGCGTCCTGCGGGGATCAGCACGCGGGACTTATGCAGGTGTTTATTTTTCAAGGCGGCGCACAGGAAGGGCCCTACACGATGGACCGCCTTCAGGCGCTGCAGAGTGCCCACCAGGTGGCACCCGATGCGTTGGCTTGGCACGAGGGATTGGCCGGGTGGGTTCCGGTGGCGCAGGTGCTGAAGTCCGAAGGGGGAGCGGTGCGCGCGCCCGGTGGATTCGTGTCGGTCGCTCCCAAAGAAAGCGAAAGCGAACGCGGCCTTTTCGTCGAGCATCAGCCAGGTTACTCGCGCCTCCAGCTCTTGATGCGCGGCTTTCTGGGCTGGATTTACATCGGCATTCCGCACGGGGTGCCGTTGTGTTTCATGGGGCTGGCCAGCACGTTCTGCACGTTCATCGCGTTCTTTGCCATCCTTTTCACCGGGCGCTATCCCGTGGGGCTGCGTGGATTTGTGATTGGCGTCATGCAATGGCAGTCGCGTGTGGCGGCGTCGCTGGGCCACCTGGTGGATGGCTACCCGGAGTTTGGGCTGGGCAATCGCGGCACGCTCGTCCGGTCGGTGACGGTGCCGCCGGAAACCTACAGCCGGCTCAACATCCTCCTGCGGGTGTTTTTTGGCTGGCTCTTCGTGCTCATCCCACACGGGTTTTGTTTGATCTTCCGGGGGATGGCGACGGGCGTGGTGACGCTGGTGGCCTTCTTCATCGTGCTGTTCACGGGGCAATTCCCACCGGGGATGCACGAGTTCATCGTGGGCACCATGCGCTGGGGCACGCGATTGGGCGAATACCTGCTCTTCCTGAGCAACGACTATCCGCCCTTCTCCGGCAAGCCTTAAGGCGGCGTGGGGGCCGTACCATTGCCGGATCGGTCGCGGGCACGGCGCACTTCGGGGCAGTCCAAGGGCAAGTGGCGTAATTGACGGTAGAGCGCGTCGGCTTCGGCGCGCTTGCCTGCGCCAAAGAGCGCGTCGGCTTCCTTCATGAGGGTGGAAGCAGGCTGCGCCCACGGCCATTGTGCGGCGGTGGCGCGGGCGGTCTCAATCTCCTTGGCTTCGAGGGACCATCCCGTGGTGCCGCTGGCCATCAGGTTGGTCACGGCTTGCCGATGGGGAAGGCCCAGGGCGTGGCCCAATTCATGGGAGGTCACCCGCGGCAGGGGCTCATCGAGGCCGCCTTCCACGGCCCGCAATCGCGCCGTGTCTTTCACCACCATGGATTGCTGGCGCAAGAACACGCCGTTCACGGCAAATTGCTTGATGTAGTACACGTGCAGGCAATCGGCGCGGCGTGATTTGGCGGGGAAGCACTTTAAGAGCCAGTCCAACTGGCGTGCGTCCCTGTTCACTGCGGCCAGCTCGGGCATCAGGGCGGCTTCGGTGACAAGGCTCTCGAGGGTGAAGTGCAGCCCGGCTTGGGCCCACACGCGGTTGACCTTGGAGAGGATCCTCTCGATGTCCGCAGGCGAAAGGGTGGTGCGCAGCGACGGCTCGGTTGGGGATTGCAGCCGGTGGACGCGCAAGGGCAGGATCCGAAAATCGGCAAAAGCAAAGGGAGGCGGGGCATCGGCGCCGCCAAGCGACAGTGTGCCAAGCAAGGCCAGGAGTCTCATCTGCGGGGGATTGTAGCGTCCGGACGCCGCCCGGGCAAAAGCGTTTTGGGCTGACCCTGATCTCCTGCACATCAGGATTGATTTTGGATGAATAGGCTGCCAGTCTCTCACATCGAACGAGGCGACAAATAACCGGAAGGTCGAGCCAATTTGTATGAACAAACACAGTGCGTTTCAGTGGTGTGGCGGTGCGGATCATGCGGGAAATCCCAACCGGCGCGATTTCCTCTATGTGGGTGCGCTGGGCGGTCTCGGGTTGACGCTGGGTGATCTCTTCAAGCATCAGGCGCGGGCTGCGGGCGAGGACTGGAAGGACGTCGCCAAGGCCTCCAAGGAAGGCAAGGCCAAGAGCGTCATCCAGATCTTCATGCCGGGCGGTTCGGCCCATCAGGAGTCGTGGGATCCCAAGCATCTGGCGCCGCAGGAATACCGTGGCCCGCTGGGCACGGTGGCCACCACCATCCCGGGGGAATACTTCTCCGAGAACATGAAGCTGACGGCCAAGGTGGCCAACAAGATCACCGTCATCCGGTCCATGACCCATGGCGAGGCTGCGCACGAGCGCGGCACGCACAACATGATGACGGGCGTGCGGCCCAGCCCGGCGGTGGTGTTTCCCGGCATGGGCAGCATCGTCAGCCACGAATTTGGACCGCGCAAGAACCTGCCCCCGTACGTGGCCATCCCCTCGATGCTCGGCTACGGCGGCACGGGCTACTTGGGAAGTGCGTTCGGTCCGTTCAGCCTCGGGGCCGATCCGGGCAACGGCGGCTTCAAGGTGCGCGATCTGGCGCTGCCCAGCGGCATCACCGACAAACGCTTTGACACCCGCAAGAACATGCGGGCCGTGGTGGACTCGCACTTCAGCGCGCTGGAAAAGGCCGACACGCTGGTGGGCATGGACACGTTTTATGAGCGCGCCTACTCGCTCGTCAGCTCTGATGCGGCGCGGGCGGCGTTTGACATTGAACAGGAACCGGCCGCCCTGCGCGACGAATACGGGCGCAACACCGCCGGCGGGCGCTTCCTTCTGGCCCGGCGCCTTGTGGAGGCCGGAGTGCGGTTTGTGTCCACCAGCTACGGCGGCTGGGATCACCACAGCAACATCGCCGGTGCCAACGGCGGCCAGATGCCCGCGTTTGACCAGGCGTTTGCCGCGCTGATCAATGACCTGGATCGCCGCGGGCTGCTGGAGAGCACGCTGGTGATTGTGAACAGCGAATTTGGCCGCACTCCGAAGATCAACCGCGACGCAGGCCGCGACCACTGGCCCAAGGTGTTCAGTGTGGCGATGGCCGGTGGCGGCATGAAGCGCGGTTACATTCATGGAGCTTCCGATCCGACGGGTGCGGAGCCTGACGAAGATCCCGTGAGCGTCGAGGATTGGGCGTCTACGGTGTATTCGCTGATTGGCATCGACCCGATGCGGCGCCTGCTCGGACCAGGCAACCGGCCCATGCCGATCAACTACGACGGCCAGGTGCTCAAGGACGCGCTGGCGTAGTGGCCAAAGGTCATCGAAGCGCAGCAGGGGATTCATCTTCGCCGGGGCAATGTCGTGAAGATATTGCCCCGGCTTATTTGGGACTGTTGGGACTGATATGAAGAGGCTAATTGCAGGGGTTGCCGTGCTGGCAGGCGCAGGACTGGCGTGGGCGGTGGATCCGCGGCTGGGTGCCATCACCCCCAAAGGAGTCCAGGCCGGAACCGAGGTGGTGCTGACGTTTAGTGGTCAGCGTCTGGACGACGCCAAGGGGCTGATTTTCTACCGGCCCGGATTCCAGGTGGTCGCGCTGGAGGAAGTGAAGGAGAACTTCGTGCGCGCGAAGGTTCAAATCGCCGCCAACTGCCCGCTGGGAGAGCACCATGTGCGAGTGCGAACCGCCGGCGGGGTGACGGAACTTCGCACGTTTTTCGTCGGCCCCTTCCCCATCGTGGCGAAGGTGGCCCCCAAACCCGGCGAGGGCCTGCAGGTGCTGCCCATCAACTGTACCGTGATGGGCTCGGTGCCGGGCGAGTCGGTGGACCGCTATATCATCAAGGCAAAGAAAGACCAGCGCGTGTCGGCCGAGGTCGAATGCATGCGTCTGGGACAGGGTTTTTACGATCCGCACGTTGCCATCATCACTCCGAAGGGATTCGTGCTGGCGCGGTCGGATGACACGCCGCTGTTCGTTCAGGATTGTTTCGCCTCCGCCAAAATTCCCGAGGACGGTGATTACACGGTGGAGGTGCGCGAAACCAGCTATGGGCCGCTGGGGATGTACCGGCTGCATGTGGGTGCGTTCGCGCGCCCGACGGCCGTGTATCCGGCGGGCGGCCCCTCGGGCCAGGATTTGACGGTGCGGTTCATCGACAAGGCCACGGGCGACTTTCAGGAGACCTTGAAGCTCCTCGCGCCAGACTCCTGCCAGCTCACCGACGGCCGCATGGAGCAGCCGGGCTTGAACGACTCCGGAGCCTTCGCGGCGCGCGATGGCGTCATTGCCCCATCTTGGAACCGGCTGCGGATTTCCAACTTTCCCAATGCCCTGGAGGTGGAGCCCAACGACGCCGTGGGCAACGCCACCGTGGTGGCCGGCGATTTGCCCATGGCGTTTAACGGCATCATCGAGAAGCCCGGCGACGTTGATTGGTTCACCTTCAAGGGCAAGGCCGGTCAGCAGTACGACGTGCATGTCTACGCACGGCGGCTGAGGTCGGGCTTGGACTCGGTGCTCAACATCGGCAACGCCGCCGGCGGCGGCATCACCGGCAACGACGACTCCGGCGGGCCCGACAGCTACGTGCGCTTTGGCGTGCCGGCCGATGGCAACTACACCCTTCGCATCACCGACCATCTGGGCGCCGGCGGCCCGGACTTTGTGTACCGCGTGGAATTCCAGCCCGTGGCGCCCAGCCTCTCGGTTTACGTGCCGGATGTCTCGCTGTATGACACGCAGACGCGCAAGTCGGTCGTGGTGGCGCGTGGCAACCGGTTCCCGCTGGTTCTCAATGCGCGCCGCGGCAACTTCGGCGGCGAACTCAAACTGGCTGCCAAAGACTTCCCCCCGGGCGTCACCCTCAGCGCCGCTCCCATGGCGGCCAACCAGAGCACGCTCACGATGGTGTTTGAGGCCGCGGCCGACGCGCCAGTGGGTGGCGGGCTGGGCAACCTGGTGGCCTCGCTGGTGCCTCCCACCAATGCACCGCCCACCACCTCCATCCTCACGGGAAGCATCTGGCAGAACTTCGACCTCGTGCAGCGAGGCAATCAGGGCGTGGACTACCGCACCTGGGCCGACCGCATCGCCGTGGCGGTGGTGGATGAGTTGCCCTTCAAGATTCGCGTGGAGCCCATTCGCGCGCCGCTCGTGCGCAATGGGACGCTGCCCGTCAGGATCATCGCCGAGCGCACGGGCGACTTCAAGGGGGCCATCAACGTCCAGATGCTCACCCGCCCGCCGGGCCTCAACTGTCCTTCGTCCATTGACATTCCCGCCGACCAGACCTCGGGCAGCTACAACTTCAGCGCCGAGGCCGGCGCCGAGGTGAAGCTGCATCAGATCGCGATGCTGGGATCCAGCGGCGTGAAGGGCGGCAACGCCTACGTGTCCACCCAGCTCGCGGACTTGAACATCCAGGATCAGTTTGTCACCGGCAACATGCCCATCGCCACGACGATCCAGGGCTATCCGACGCTGGTGAAATGCGAGCTCGCCCAGAAGGTGGAATTCGCCGGCAAGGCCAGGGTGGAACTCCTGGGACTGCCCGCCGGCGCCACCACGCAGCCGGTGGAGATGACCAAGGACACCAAGGAGCTCATCTTTTCCATCGTCACCACGCCCGACGCGCGCGTGGGTCTGCACCGCACGCTGCTCTGCCAGATGACCGTGACCTTCAACGACACCCAGCTTACTCAGACGTTCGGAGAACGCGGCACGCTGCGCATCGATCCGCCGCCGCCGCCGCCGCAACCCCGCAAGCCGGTGGACACCGGCGTTGCGCCCAAGCCCGCAGAATAGCCTGTAAATCCCCCGCCAAGACACCGCCGTATGAAACTGCAATGGATGATCCTCTGGGCCGCCGCGCCATTATGCGCGCTGGCCGCACCGCAGACGCTGGTGGACGTGCAGGTGTACCCGCCCAAGGCGCACCTGACGACCAGCCGCGACTTTCAGGCGCTCATTGTTCAGGCCAAGTATTCGGACAGCACCACGCGAGATGTCACCCTCCAGACCAAGTTCACGCTGGCCAGCCCCGCGACGGCAAAGTTGGAGGGCAACGTCGTGCGGCCCCTGGCCGATGGCGAGACGTCCATCAAGCTGGAGTTTGAGGGGCGCGCACTCACGGTTCCCGTGAAGGTGGAGAAGGCTGCGGTGGATCGCCCCGTCAGCTTTCTTCAGGATGTGATGCCCGTGTTCACCAAGGCCGGATGCAATGCCGGAAGCTGCCACGGCTCGACGCGCGGCAAGGATGGATTCAAGCTCTCGCTCTTTGGCTTTAATCCCCCGAGCGACTACTTCCAGCTCACCCGCGAGAACGTCGGCCGGCGCATCAATCTTGCGCTGCCCCATGATAGTTTGATCCTCGAGAAGGCCACGGGCCGCGTGACGCACACGGGCGGCAAACTCTTTGATGCAGAGAGCGGGCTCTACAAGACGATCCTGCGCTGGCTGGAGGCAGGTGCCCCCAACGATCCGGCGGACATCCCCAAGGTGGTGGATGTCGAGGTGCGACCGCTTCAGGCGGTGATGGAGGGGGCCGGCGCGCAGCAGCAGTTGGTGGTGCGCGCCATCTATTCCGACGGCACCGATCGCGATGTCACGGCCGAGACCCAGTTTATTTCCAACAACAACATGGCCGCCAAGGCGACGGGCACGGGAATGGTGACTTCAGGCGAGCGCGGCGAGGCCTTCATCCTCGCGCGGTACGACCAGTTCACCGTGGGCACGCAAATCCTCTCCATACCCAAGGACCCGACGTACGCTTTCCCCGCCGAGCCGGAGGCCAACTACATCGATGGCTTGGTGTACAACAAGCACAAGAAGATCCGCATCACGCCCAGCGGGATTTGCGATGACGGCACGTTCATACGCCGCATCCACCTCGACATCATTGGCAAGCTGCCCGATCAGGCCACGGTGGAGCAATTTGCGGCCGACAAGTCCCCCGACAAGCGTGCCCGGCTCATCGAAGAACTTCTGGCGCGGCCGGAGTTCGTGCGCATCTGGGTGATGAAATGGGCGGAGCTGCTGCAGATCCGGACCGACAACAACCAGTTCCAGTACAAGAATGCGGTGCTCTACTTTGAATGGCTGCGCGGCCAGTTTGAAGCCAACCGGCCGATGAACGAGATCGTGCAGGAGCTGCTCGGGGCGCGCGGCGGCACCTTCTCCAACCCCGCCGGCAACTTTTACCAGATTGAGCGCGACACGCTCAAGCTCACCGAGAACGCCGTCCAGATCTTCATGGGAATGCGCATTCAGTGCGCGCAGTGCCACAACCACCCGTTCGACCGGTGGACGATGGACGACTACTACTCGTTCGCCAATTTCTTCTCGCAGGTCGGCCGCAAGGGCGGCGAAGATAACCGCGAAATCATCATCTACAACTCGGGTGGCGGCGCGGTCACTCATCCCGTGGGAAACCGTGTCCTGCCCCCCAAGTTTCTGGGTGGGGCCGTGCCCGATGTTCAGGGCAAGGACCGCCGCGAATTGCTGGCCAAGTGGCTGGCCTCGCCGGAGAACCCGTTCTTTGCCAGGAACCTGGCAAACATTGTCTGGGCGCATTTCCTGGGCAAGGGCATCGTCGAGCCGGTGGATGATGTGCGCATCAGCAACCCGCCATCCAACCCCGAGCTGCTGGACGAACTGGGCAAGCGCTTTCAGCAATCCAACTACAATTTCAAGCAGCTCGTGCGGGAGATCTGCAATTCCCGCACCTATCAGCGCACGGTGCAGTCCAATCCCTCCAACATCGAGGACGGCAGCAATTTCTCGAAGGCGTCTGTGCGGCGCATGCGGGCCGAGGTGCTTCTGGATGTCATCACGCAGGTGACGGACACAAAGAACAAATTCCCCGGACTGCCGCTGGGTTCCAGCGCGGCCGAGATCGTGGACGGTCGCACGAGCACGTTCTTCCTCACGACCTTCGGCCGGGCGACCCGGGACACGGTCTGTTCGTGCGAGGTGGCGCTGGAGCCCAACCTCTCGCAGGCCTTGCACCTGCTCAACGGCGACATTGTCAACGACCGGTGCGTGGAGGGCGGCGTGGTGGCCAAGTTGCTGCAAGCCAAGAAGACGCCCGAGGAGATCCTCGACACCCTCTATGTACGCTGCCTGGCGCGCAAGCCCAACGAGGGGGAGAAGGCGCGGCTTCTGGAGTTTCTCAAGGAACCCGGCCGCACCCCGCAGGAAGTGTTGAACGACGTTTTTTGGGCGGTGTTGAATTCCAAGGAATTCATCTTCAATCACTAGAAACCAGAATGCCCGGGGGACTGCGCGGGTTGGCGTGGGTGGCGCCGGAGGGAGAACCAAGTTTATGAGACCAATCGCACACTTGTGGGGGATGGCGCTGGCAGCGCTTGGAGTCATGGCGTTGCCTGCGGCCGACAAGACGACGTTTGACGACCAGGTGTTGCCCATTTTCCGCAACAAGTGTCTCAAGTGCCACAATCCGGACCGGATGAGGGCCGATCTGGATCTCTCCACATTCGATGCGGCCTTGAAGGGCAGCGGCAATGGAGCGGTGTTGGCCAGTGGCGATCCCAATGGCAGCAAGCTGCTCAAGGTGGTGACCCACGAGGAGAAGCCCACCATGCCGCCGGATGACAAGCTGCCGGCAGCCGAGATCGAGGTCATCCGCCAGTGGATTGCCGGGGGGCTGCTGCAAAATTCCGGCAGCAAAGCCATCTCGGCCAGCAAGCCCAAGGTCAACCTGGTGGTGGATGCCAATGCCACGGGCCGCCCCGCAGGGCCGCCGCCCATGCCCGACCACGTGCTGGCACTCGATCCCTACGTGCGCACCGTCCGTACCAGCGTGGCCACGGCCATGGCGCACAACCCGTGGTCGCCGATCGTGGCCATCGGCGGCCAGCGTCAGGTGCTTCTGTTTAACACCGACACCCTGCGCGTGGCGGGCATCATCCCCTTTCCCGACGGCTATCCCAACTGCGTGCGGTTCAGCGCGAATGGGCGGCTGCTCATCATTGGGGGCGGGCGCGGCGCCAACAAAGGCATCTCCACCGTCTGGGACATCACCACCGGAGTGCAGGTGCTGACGGTCGGCGACGACCTCGACGCCGTGCTCTCCACCGACATCTCCCCCAATCAGCGGTTCATCGCCCACGGTGGGCCCGACCGGCTGGTCCGGATTTTTTCGACGGAGACCGGCGAGCTGGTTCACAAGATCAAGAAGCACACCGACTGGATCACGTCGGTCCGCTTCAGCGTGGACAGCAAGCACGTGGCCACGGGCGACCGCGGCGGCGGCCTGCATGTGTGGGAGGTCGAGCCCGGGCAGATTGTCGGCACCCTTCCCGGCCACACCGACCGCATCACCGGCCTGGAATGGGCCACCACCAACATCGTGGCCTCCGCCAGCATGGATTCCACGGCGCGCCTTTGGAACACCGACACGATTTCGCAGGTGGGCAACTGGGGCGCACACGGCGCCGGCGCCATGTCACTGGCGCGCGCGCCCTCGGGCCAGCTCGTCACCTCAGGCGGCAACAACCGCGCGACGCTCTGGAATCCGGGTGGTGCCCGCGTCATGGACTTTGTGTTCCCCGGTGAGATGCCCGCGCAGGCCGCCCTTTCCCACGACAGCAGGCGCGTCGTCGGAAGTGACTGGTCGGGTCTTGTGTATGTGTGGAATGCGGCCGACGGCAAGGAAGTCGGGCGCCTGACCACCAATCCTGAGACGCAGGCTGAACAACTGGTTCTGGTGATCAAGGCCCGGGAGGACAAGCAAGCGGCGGCCACGGCCGCACAGGCCGCCCTCAAGGCCGCCCAGGATCAGGTTGCGGCAGCGCAGGCGCGAATGGCGGCGCTCGATGCCGCCGTTGCGGCGCAGCAGAAATCCGTGGCCGATGCCAAGGCCAACATCGACAAGGCCGTCACGGGCAAACAAAAGCCCGCGCAGGACAATGCGGCCGCCGCAACCAAGGCGCTCACCGACGGCCAAACCGCAAAAACGGCCGCTGACCAGGCCTTGACGACTGCGAACGCGGTGGTGACCACCGCGGCGCAAGCTCATCAGGTTGCGGCACAGGCCGCGGCCACCAGCGCCAAACTCGCGACGGACGCCCAGAATGACGCGGCCAAGCCCCCGGCTGAAAAACAAAAACTCGCCGCAGACGCCGCCGCGAAGAAGGAGGCTGAAGTGGCCGCCAAAGCCGCTTGGGACAAGCTCAAGACCGATCAGCAGGTGCCTGCCCAAAACAAGGCGGCCGCCGCCGCAAAGGCGCTCGCCGACGCGCTGGCAGCCAAGACCGAAATGGACAAGCTGCTCGTGGCTGCCAACACCGAAGTGCAGGCTGCCGATGTGGTTTTCAAGGCGGCCCAAAAGAGCCTTGCAGATGCGCAGCAAGCCGCCCAGACGGGCAAGCCGGTGGCTTTGCAACAGGTGGATGCGCTCACCAAACAAATGCCCGACTTGCAGAACAAGTCAGCAGGCGCTGCCGCTGAACTCGTGTCGGCGCAGGAGGCCGTGGTCATGACCGAGCTGGGGAAGGGCTTCAGCCAGTTTTACAACTTGCGGCGCGAGACCGAAGATCAAAAGGCCCGGGCCGATCAGTCCCAAGCCGCCAGCCAGGCCGCGCAAGCAGCCTTGCAGTCGGCGCGTTTGGCTCTCGCGACGGCGAAGGGATTGAATGTGGACGCCCTCAAGGCCCAGCGCGCCGAGGGCATCAAGAAGGCGCAGACAGAGCAGGCTACGGCCGGCCAGGATCTTGCGGTGGTTTCCGTGGAGGTGGCCAAGGCAAACACGGCCATCGCCGAAGCCACCAAGTCGGCGTCGGATGCAGAAGCGACCCTCAAGACCGCCGCCGCCAACATGGAGAGCGCCAAGGCGTCGATGCAGAAGGCCGCTGCCGCAGCGAAGGCCGCCCGCGACAAGGCAACGGCTGAGAAGGCGGTGCAGGACAAGTTCGCGGCCGAGAAACACGCACCTGCAATGGCCGCGTTGGATGGTGCAACCAAAGCCATGATCAAGGTTGCCGCAGACAAGGCGGCGGGGGACAAAGTGTTGGCCGGCGCCACGGCTGAAGCCGCGGGAGCCGCGGTCGCATTCCAGTTTGCAGACAAGGCCGCCCAGGCTTCGGAGGCGGCTGTTGCCGCGGGAAAGGCCGAAGCGCAGGCGGTCTTGGCCGAACTAAACAAGCTGCTCAACGAAGCGAAGGCGGAGCACGCGCGCCAGGTGGCCGCAAAGGCCGACAATGCAACCTTGGAAACACTGGCCAACGAAACCATCAAGCCCGTCGAGGCAGCGTTGGTGAAGCTCACCGCGGGATGGGCGGCCCAGCAGGGCCTTGCGGCCAGTCAACGTGACGCCGCGGTTGCCGCCAAGGTGTTAAACGAAAAAAAGACCGCCGGAAAAACCGCGGCGACGACCGCGGCGAACGCCGCGGCGGCAACGCTGGCCACGGCGACCGCCGCCCGGGAAGCCGCGGCAAAGTCGGCAGCCCAGATGACCGCCGAGTTGGGCGAGTTTTCAAAACGTCATCAAGCGGCTGACCAATCAGCCAAGACAGCCGAAGCGGCGGTGCCTCCGGCCGAGGCCGAGCTTGCCCGGATGGTGGCCGCGGCCGGTGTGTCCAAATCAGCGGCAGACGCATCGAACCTGAAGCTTGCGACGGCGAAGGCGGCGATGGCCAAGGTGGTTTCCGAAAAGCAGCAGCCTGCGGAATCGCGGGTGGCCGCGGCAAAGCAGGCTCTCGCCGACGCGCAGCTTTCCCACCAGAACACCGAGGCAGATCATGCAGCGAATCTGGTGTCACTGGCCAAAGCCGAACAGGCGGGGGCGACAGTGGCCTCGGAGAAGGCCGCGCAGGCTGCCCAGCTGGCCCGTGATCTTGCGGCAATCCAAGCGCGCTTGGCCGAAGTGAAGGCAGCGTACGACAAGCTCAAGTCCGCGATCAGTGCGCCGAAGTCGGCTGCAACCAAGTGATTGGATCCTGAAGGAAAGGGGGAGTCTTCCCCGCTTAGGATGACTGAAGCCAGGGCGGCACGCATTCTCCGGCCCAAATGGACTCGACGGGCTGGCGGCGCCTCACCAACGCTGCGCGTTTGCCTTTGACCAGCACCTCCGCGGCGAGCGCACGGGAGTTGTAGTTCGAGGCCATGACGAATCCGTAGGCGCCAGCGCTCAAGAGCGCGAGATGTTCGCCCTCTCCCACCTTCGGCAAGGGACGATCCTTGCAAAAGAAGTCGCCCGATTCGCACACCGGCCCCACCACATCGGTGGTAATGCGTGCTCCGGCCTTCCTGCGTACGGGCACAATCTCATGGTACGAGTCGTAGAACGCCGGCCGGATGAGGTCATTCATCGCGGCGTCCACGATGACAAAGGTCTTCTTGCCCGTGCGCTTCACGTGTTCGACGCGGGTGACGAGGATGCCCGCATTGCCGACGATGAACCGGCCCGGCTCGATGACGATGCGCAGGTTGAGCGGCTGCAGGAGCGGCACGAGCGTCGCGGCATAGGTTGCAGGCGTCAGAATGCCCCGGGCCGCACTCGATTTCCACCACGCGGCACCCGCACTGGCCAGCGCTTCACGGTAGATGATGCCCAGGCCGCCGCCGATGCTGAAGAATTCAAAACCATGCCGCTGCGCCAGCCGGCTTGTCAGCGGAAGCATTTTTCGCACGGCGCGCTCGAAGGGCTCCACCGTCGTCAACTGGCTGCCGATGTGCATCTGGATGCCTCGCAGTCGCAGGTTGGGCATCCGTGCCGCCCGTGCATACACCGCCTCCACCTCCTCAAAGGCGATGCCAAATTTGTTCTCGTAAGTGCCCGTCGTGATTTTGGCGTGCGTGCCGGCATCCACGTTGGGATTGACCCGCACCGCCACGGGGGCTCGCTTGCCCAGTCGCGCGGCCACGCGCTGAATGCGTTCCAACTCCGGCTCGCTTTCCACATTAAACGCGTAGAGGCCCCGGCGCAGAGCAAAGGCAATCTCGTCCTCGGTTTTGCCCACGCCGGCAAACACGCACTTGCGTGGGTCGCCACCGGCGGCGATCACCCGGCGGATTTCCCCTTCGCTCACGGTGTCAAATCCGCCACCGCAGCGGGCCAGCGTGCGGATCACCGCACGATTGGAGTTCGCCTTGACGGCGAAGCAGATGAGATGGTCCAGCGGCGCCAGCGCGCGGTCGAGTTTTTGGTAATGATCCTCCAGCGTGGACTGCGAGTAGACGTAGAGAGGCGTTCCATGGTCCCTGACGAGGCGTTCAATGGCGACACCTTCGCAGTGCAGGCCCGGGCCGATGTAGCGGAACTCGTGCATCGGCCTTGGTTATGTCAAATGGGCTGCCCTGGGTCCAAGTTAAATCCCGGCTGATTGCCCGGAAAAGGAATGCCCGGGCGCTAGGGTTCGGAGAGGATCTGCTGCCGCTTCTGGTAGTAATCGCGCGCCGTGATTTTGTCGGCAAGGTACTCATTCACCAGATCGGCGAGCCGCTGCTCGCGGGTCTTCACCGTCGTGTCAGGCTGCCGAGCGCGCACGGCATTGGAGAAATCCACAACCTTTCGCAGCGCCAGCTGCTTGCTCACCTCCCGATCCGCCAGTTGTGCTGCGCTCAGCGCCGGCGCGTCCAAATTCACCGGGGCGGCGATCTTGGCAAGAAGTAGATCCGTGTCGGGGGCCATGTGCTGCGCGTACGTCATGGGTTGGCCGTCCTTGAGAGCCGGCAGGCCAATCCAATCGTCCACGGGCTGGCCGGCTTCACCCAACGCCTTCTGCCTTGCGGCGCGCAATGACTGTTCTCGAAATTGCGGCAACTCGACGCCAAGCTCCTTGAGGGCCGCCGCGACCATGCGGTTCTCGGCATCGCGTTGCTGCTGCAACAGGGCCGCGATGGCCTTGGTTTCCACCAGGGTCCTCGCCTTCTCGCGCTCTGAATCGACACGCGCCGCGGTGGCACGGGCTTCAAGGCGTTGGACGATCTGCCGCTTTTGGGAAGCGGTGGCCACCGCTTCTGCCAGTGCGTCGCGCTGGGCATCGTAGCGCCCCGCCAAGTTCTCAAAGCTCTGCAGGGGTGCCGGTGCCGGGCCTTGGAGAGGTGTGGTGGGAGCTTCGCCCGCAAGCATGATCTGGCCGAGGGCCCAACTCATGCAGAGAGACGCGTTAATGAAACGACAGACAACCAAAGCCTTGCTCCTCCTTCGCCTGAACCTACGCGGAGCCCATCACGGTTTCAATTCCATTCAAGGCCTTGTGAATAACTTGCCCCACGCCGTTCGAAAGGGCAGCCGCCACGTCGTGTCCGCCAGGATGCGCCGCACACGGGCGCGGGAAATCTTGAGGCGCGGCTCGGGCTGGAGCGGGTTGGCGTTGCGCAGCAGGTCTAGCGTCGCCCATCCCATAAGTAGCGGCAGCGCGCAAGCCAGCCGCAGCCGGTACTGGCCGAAGGGGATGGCGAGGACATACTGCGAACCCATGCGTAGATGGTCGTCGGCCTTGGCGCGCCAAGCGTCGAACACGGGGCGCACGCGCGGCCAGTGGGCGGGGTCGCGCAGAGCTTCTGGATTCAGGCCGGCGCGCTCCAGTTCGTCCTGCGGCAGATAACAGCGGCCGTTGCGAAGGTCGGCGGGGATGTCCCGCAACACGTTGACGAGTTGCAATCCCTTGCCAAATCGAATGCCCTGCTCAATGAACCCTTCCGGGCAGTCGCGGCGGCTCATGCAGTGAAGGAGCGTCAACTCCGTCCAGAATTCTCCCACACAGCCGGCGACGGCATGGGTGTAGGCGTCCAACTCCGCCGCCGTGGACAGCGCTCGAAGCCCGCCCTGCAAATCAAAGCGCCGCACGTCATCCATCTGGCCGCAGACGATGGTGTTCAACACCCGGCGCATTAGCTGCAAATCCTCTGACGACACGGCTCGCAGCAGGCCCAAGGATTCATTGGCCCGAAGCAGCAGCGCCTGCTCGGCGGGCGAGGTTTGGCTCGATGCCAGTAGCGTGAAATCCACCCGCTGCGAACCGCCGCTGGCAACCGCGTCTCGAAATTGGTGCAGCGCCGAAAGCCGCTGCGCGCAGGTCGCGTGCCCGGTGTCGGCAATGGTATCGCTGGTGCGCGCCAAGAGATACGCCAGCCCGATCTGGAAGCGGACGGCCGTGGGCAATACCCGCAACGTGAGCGAAAAGGATCGGGAGACTTCCGAGAGCAATCGACCGGGCAGGACTGGAACCGCGGCCGGCATCAAGACTCGTGACTCAGAAACTTGTGCCAGCGATCCAGCTGGCGTCGTACTTCCTTGACGCCGGGCGATCCCACCGCGTGCCGCCGCTTCATCGCATGGGAAAGATCGAACACGCGCAGCGCAGCGCCGGTCAGCGCCTTGTCCACCTTGCGCAGTTCGGCGGGGGTCAGCCGGTTGATGGGCTTGCCCTTCGATTCCGCCACGGAGACGAGCCGGCCCACCACGTGATGGGCCTCGCGGAAGGGCATGCCGCGCTCCACCAGCCAGTCGGCGAGGTCGGTCGCCAGCAGGCCTGGGTCGCTGGCGGCGCGGGCGCAGGCGTCTTCCTGCACGGCGACATGGCCCAGCATTGCGGTGAGGATGCGCACGCTCGCGCGGCACGTGTCCACGGTGTCAAAGAGCCGCTCCTTGTCCTCCTGCATGTCGCTGTTGTACGTGAGCGGCAGGCCCTTGAGCATCGTGAGCACGGCCACGAGGTTGCCGATGACGCGCCCCGTCTTGCCGCGCGTGAGCTCGGCGATGTCGGGGTTTTTCTTCTGCGGCATCAAGGACGAGCCGGTGGTGTAGGCGTCGCCAATACGGATGAAGCCAAACTCGGATGTGGACCACAGCGCCAGGTCTTCGCAGAGGCGTGATTCATGCACCGCCAGAAGCGCGGCGACGGCGCAAAATTCCACGACGAAGTCGCGGTCGGCCACGGCGTCCATGGAATTCTGCGTGAGCATCGGCCGATGCCGCGCGTCCACGAAGCCGAGCTCAATTGCCACCGACGCCCGATCCAGCGGCAGCGTGGTGCCCGCGATGGCGCCGCTTCCCAACGGGCAGACATTGACGCGCACCAGACAGTCCAGCAGCCGCTCGTAGTCGCGCTCCAGCATCTCCACGTAGGCCAGGAGATGGTGCGCCAAGAGGACGGGCTGCGCCCGCTGCAGATGCGTGTAGCCGGGAATCACCACATGAAAGTACTTTCGGCCCAACTCCACCAAAGCCCGTTGCAGCCGGTGCAGCTCGTTCGCCAGAGCGCACATCTCGTCGCGCAGCCACAGCCGGGTGTCGAGCGTCACCTGCTCGTTGCGCGAGCGCCCTGTGTGGAGCTTTGCGCCAGCGGGCACGCGCCGTGTCAGCACCGCCTCGATGTTCATGTGGACATCCTCCAGCTCGGGCCGCCAGCGAAAGGTGCCCGCCTGAATTTCCCGCGCGATGCGGTTTAGCCCGCGCTCAATGGCGCCGCATTCTGCCTTCGTCAACAGTCCCGCGCGGTGCAGCATCCGGGCATGGGCGATGGAACCGGCGATATCCTGTGCGGCCAGACGATGGTCGAAGCCAACCGATGCCGTGTAAGCATTGGCCTCGGCAGCGGCGCCAGTGGCAAAGCGCCCACTGCGCGCGGGGGGGGCGGGTTTTTGGGGCTTGTTCATGAAGCTTCTCCGAGCGTGCCGGGGGCAAACCGTGAAGTCACGCCGACAATTCGCCAGCACGGCCCTGGCAGGATGGCACCGCAGGCGGCAGATCGAGTTCCATCGCCCGGTCGGCGCGCGGAGTCGCCGGTGCATGGGTGCTGGGCCGGAATCCAAAGCGGGCATAAAGCCGGTTGGCGTTCTCTAGTGCCGCGGCCGTTTCCAAGACAACCCGCCTCGCGCCCCTCGCATGGGCCTGTGCTAATGCGTGTTCAATCAAAAACTTGCCCAAGCCGCGCCCGCGCCATGGTTCCGCCAGATACAGTTTGCGAAGTTCCATCGTGCCCGCATCGTGCGGGAGCAGAGCTGCCGAACCAATGACCACACCGCCGGCCTCAAGCACATTCATGCAGCCCTTTGCATAGGCAGCTTCAAGGTTGCCCAGATCCGCGTCGGTGCCGCAGGGGTCCGGCTGCAGGCCATGTTCCTCGAGCACGCCAAAGACCAGCTTGCGGAGGGCGTCGCCATCGGCATTGGTGGCGTTGCGCACAAACACGCCTTCGTGCCCCGGGACGGGTTTGGATTTGTGCGACACCAAGCCGGATGGTAAGGCTCGCACGGGCCCGAGCAACCATGGATCCGCTGTTGGCCATCTTGCATGAGGACGAGGGCATCCTTGTCGTGAACAAACCCGCCGGCTTGGTGTGCCATCCCACGAAGGGGGACGAGCGCTCGAGCCTTGCGGGCCGCGTGCGCCTGCATTTGCAGGTGGGCGGGCCGGTGCATCTCATCAACCGGTTGGACCGCGAAACGAGCGGCGTCGTGGTGCTGGCCAAGTCCGACCACGCGGCGCGGGAGCTTCGCCGGCAGTGGGAAAGCCGCACCGTGGAAAAGACGTACTGGTCCATTGTTCACGGGCACGTCCAGCCCGAAGCCGGTGTCATCGACGCGCCCCTGGGGAAGGATGAGCGCAGTGCGGTCGTGGTGAAGGACTGCGTGCGTGCCGATGGCGCGAAAGCTCAGACGGCATTCCGCATCCGCCGGCGCTTCGAGCGCGAAGGCATTCCCTACACGTGGCTCTGCGTGTCGCCCGTCACGGGGCGCAAACACCAGATCCGGATCCACCTGTCGCATTTGGGCCATCCGATCGTCGGAGACAAGCTCTACGGGCTGGATGAGTCCTGGTATCTGAAACTGGTGCAAGGCGAGTTGTCGCCACAGGATTGGCGGCGACTGGTGCTGCCCTGGCAGGCGCTGCACGCACACCAGGTGGTGTTGATCTGGAGGGGGCAGCCGTGGGTGTTTAAGGCGATGCCCGAATCCTGGTTTGAAGACTTCATCGGGGCCCCCGTCGATGCGGAATCCGAGGACAGCTAAAATGGCGCCTCTTGCGAGGCGAGCCGGACAGTGAGGGTTTGACAGGGCAAATGGGAGTCCTATGATTCCCGCCCTGCTGGCCTGTTCGTCTATCGGCTAGGACGCGGCCCTCTCAAGGCTGAAAGACGGGTTCGATTCCCGTACGGGCCGCCAGAGTTGCACAGGAGGGATCATGGAGCGCATGAGCGGCAGTCAGGATTACTTTCAAATCATTTTCAATCCGACCAGCGCGTCGGAGTTAGCGGCGATGCCCCGCGAATTGCAGTTGGAGATCCTGGGTCAATTCAAGGGAGTCGGCGAGGATGCTTCAGGCGGGTTTGGCACGCTGGAAAAGGGCCGGCAGACGCTGCACCGGTATCGCGTGGGAAACTACCGCATTTACTTTGAGCGGCATGTGCTGGGGGTGGTGGTGCATCGAATTCTCTCCAGGAACACGCTGCGGGACTTCCTTTTCCGAAACGTGCGCATGAACAAGGACGAGGACGAGGCGCTGGCTGAAAACCCACGGTTCTGGAAGATGATCGACGAGGCCGCGCACGCGTCGCGCCCCGCCGGAAGCTAGGACTTGTCCTCGCCCAGCTCGACGTTCCAGTAGGCCACGTCGATGAAATGCCGCCAGCTTTCGTGGGCGCGCAGACCGAAGCTGATCTGCACAAACGGTCGCCACTTGGGACGGCGCGGTTTGCGCACCAGCCGCATGCCCGCCTCCTGCGGGGTATGGTGACCCTTGCGCGTGTTGCAAGGAACGCACGAGCACACAATGTTCTCCCACGTGGTTGGGCCGCCCTGATTCTTCGGGATGACGTGATCCAGATTGAGGTCGCTGCGTTCGAACGAACGCCCGCAGTACTGGCACGTGTTGTGGTCGCGCTCGAAAATGTTGTGCCGGGTGAACTTCACCTCCTTGCGCGGCTGCCGGTCGTAGGCAAGAAGCAGAATGACCCGCGGCAGCCGGAGGCGGAACGAGATGCTAGCGATGGATTCGGGATGCGGCTCCTGCTCGGAGAAATCGCGCCATTCGCCAAAGCTGTAGGTGCGAAACGCCCCCGGCCCCTCGCCGCCCAGCACCACTTGTGCGTGCCCTTGGAAAAGGAGGCTCAGCGCCCGCCGCACCGTGCAAACATTCACGGCCTGCCAAAGGCGGTTTAGCACCAGCACAGATTGTTCCAACCCGGCGCTCATGTTTAAGCAGCTTGCACGCAGAGGCTAGCACGGGCCCTTGCGAGGTGTCAACGCAGCCACGGGTTATTCACAGGCACCACTTGAGGTTTGAATTGGCGGGATCAAGGTTGCTAGGATGCGCCCGCATGAGGAGGTTCTGGGGCGCTCTCGCCGCCCTGTGGTTGATTGGGTCAGGCGTCTTGTTCGCTGCGGCAAAGCCCGGCGAATCCTTCATCCTTGTCTACCAACTCATCGAGCAGGGGGACAAGCTGGACGGCACGCAGCCCGTGGCGGCGCTTGAAAAGTACCTGCAGGCACAGGCGGCACTGAAAGCCTTGCAGAAGGAATTTCCAAACTGGAACAACGACGTCGTCGAATCGCGCCTGCAATATCTTCAGCGCAAGATTCCACCGTTGATGTCGCACCTCAAAATTCCCCAGCCGCCCGAGGGCGCGCCTGCGCCCGCCGAGGCCAGCCCGGCGATGGTGGCCGAGCTCAACGGGCGCATCGACCGGCTTCGGGCCGAGAACGAGCAATTGGTGGCCGTCATGGAGCGGCAGGAGAACGAATGGCGCGAGAAGCTCAAGGAGGCCCTCGCCGCCCGCCCCCGTGCGCTGGAGCCGGGCGAGCTGGCGCGCGTCGAGGAGCAGAACCAGGCGCTGCGCGGCAAGATTGTGTATCTGGAGTCGCAATTCAAGCGGGGCACGGAAGGGACCGAGGGCGTTCGTGCGTCGCTCGTCGAGGCGCAGCGCGAGGCCGAATCCTTGCGCAAACAATTGGCCGACCTCAGCGAAGAGGGGCCGATGCGCAAGTTGCGCGATGAAAACATCCTGCTGCGCAAACGCATCGTGGAGATGAACCGCTCGTTGATCTCGGGTGGGGGGGCGCCGGCGTTGCAGGCGCAGCTCGAGGCCGTGCAGCGCATGCTCGATGAAGAGCGGCGGCAGGCGCAGCGGCTCAAGGCCGAGAACGACAAGCTGCGCGAACTGGTGCAGAAGCCCTGAAGGGCGTGGCGCATGCGCATCACCGGCGGCCAGTGGAGGAGCAGGCCCATTGCCGTGCCGCCGGGACTGGAAGTAAGGCCGATGCCCGAAAAGGTGCGCCAGGCGTTATTTAACAGTCTGGGCTCCTGGGTCGCCGACCAGCGTGTGCTGGAGCTCTTCGCGGGGACGGGCTGTCTTAGCCTGGAATGTCTGAGCCGCGGCGCGGCATCGGCCGTGTGCGTGGAACTAAGCGCGCGCCACGCGAAATTTCTGGAGCGCAATGCGGCCGCCCTGGGCGCGCATGTGGAGTTGCATGTGCAGGACGCGCTGGCGGCTATCGAAGCCATGGCGCGCGCGAGCCGATCCTTCGACTTCATCGTGGCCGATCCGCCTTATGGCGAGAAAAACATTGGCCGCCGGTCCCGTTCATGGGCCCAGCAATTGCTCGACGCGCCAGCCCTTCCCTCGTTGCTCGTGTCGGGCGGGCGGCTGATGCTGGGCCACGCCAAGCGCGATCAAGTCGAAGTGCCCGGCCCGTGGCGCGAAGTCAAAGTTCTCAAACACGGCGACACGTGGCTGCGACTGCTGGGCCTGTGAGCGCCCCCCTCTGATCGATCACGCCTGGCGATGCACCAGACGGGTCAGTGCGGCCGTGGTGAAAATGAGCGGGTAGAGTTCTTCAAAATACCAGAGCTTGGCGAAATAGAATCCGATGGGCGTGGGCGTGTGGAGTGCGTCGGCTTCCACCCGATCCATCAGCCAGTTCGCACCTCGAGCGATGGCGGCATCCACGGCCGGCGCGTCCGGGGATTCCCGGTCGTCAATGAGTGCCAGCGCCTCCAACGCCAGCGCCGTCTCCTCGGGCGAAGGCGTGCCGCCGGCATGACCGCCCCACCCGCCGTCGGTGGATTGCAGATGCAGCAGGCCGTTGCGCGCGGCGCGCTGCCTTAATGCTCCGCCGGGCAGTTCCAACTGCTGCGGCTCTGCCAGCGCCAGCGCAACCCGCGATGTGCCGTAGGTCCAATTGACTTCCTGTGGATCGGATTCGCTGCCAAACCACAGCGGTTTCCAGCCATGGGCGTCGTCGGTATCCGCCAGATAACGCGCGGCGGCCGTCAGCGCCGCATCCATGCGCCGTTGCTTTTCCGGAAACTGCGGCCGCCACGCCAGCCATGCGCGGATAGCGTGCGCTGTCAGATCGGGGCTGCTCCGGTCAAAGGGCAGATTGGTCCAGCCTCTGCAAAAAGTGGGGATGCCGCCGTCGCGGTTCTGCAGGTTGAGCAGCCAATCGATTCCAGCGCCAGCGGCATCGCGTGAGAGGGCGTCGACGCCCAGTCGATGTAGGGCCAGCAACGCGCCCGCCGTGTCATCGGCATCGGGCACGCCGCCGGCAAGCGGCGTCCACGCCCAGCCTCCCGGAGGAGCCTGCGTGTAGGGATGCACGGCGCGGTATTGCTGGGAGAGCAGCCAGTCGCGCAACGTCGCGCGCTCGTTTGCGCCGAGGCTCGTCAGGGCGGCGTCTCCCAGCGCGTTGATGGACAAGGTCGTGAGCCACGTCGCCAGATTGGTGTCGATGGGCCAGCTGCCATCGCTGCGCACCGATTGCGCGAGAAACCGCGCGCCCAATTGCGCCACCGGATGGCGCGCATGGCCGCTGCCCGCCAGACTCATAATGACAAACGCAGTCAGCGGTGTTGCCTCCAGAAAACCGCCGTTGGGCGGTTGGATGCCGGAAAGCACCGAGAGCGTTCGCGGACGGGCTGCGGTGCGAAGCAGGCGCAGCAGTGGATTGCGCGAGGGCCGGTGGTGATGGGCTGCCTGACCGATGGCGATGAGCGCGGGCAGGGCATAGCTCACCACGGGCAGGCGCAGCGTGGCGAACCACGACTGGGGCAACGCCGCCAGTTCAAAGGGAAGCGCGCGAACGTGTCGCCAAGCGTCGGTTCCATCGCCCAAGCACCCCGCCAGTGCGCAGTGCGTCAGGATGGGGACTGAGAATGTCCGATCCTTGCCGTATCGCTCCAGTATGGCTTGGGCGAGCGCATCGGGTGCGAGGCTTCCCGCAGCGCGGATGAGCCATTGTTCAGCTCGCGCCACCACCGGGCGGTACGGCTCCGAGTGACCGCAGAGCGCCCGCAGCGTGGCCCAGCAAAGGGTGGTGGTGGAGATGTTGGATCGGCTCCGGACGGTGTCGCCCCATCCGCCATCGGCATGGATGTGGTCGGCAAGCCAGCGAAGGCCCCCCTCAATGAGGGGCGCGTGTGAGCCGCCACCTTCGCGTTGCACGAGGTGCAGCGCGAGCGTTGCCGTGGCGGTGGAGAGGGCGCTGCTGGAGAGTTGGCCGGTCCAATGGCCCTGGGGATTTCGCGCCGCCAGCAGGGATGTGCGCGCTGCATCGAGCGCAGAGCGCAGCCTTTTGGAATCGGTACGGACAGGATTCACGGCGTGCCGGCCGTCCCGGCGCGTTTCTCCTGGAAAAAACTGCGCAGCAACGCGCGGCACTCGGCTTCGGCCACGCCGGCGGTGATGTCGCAGCGGTGATTGAGCGTGGGAAACTGCAGCAGGTTTAACGCGCTGCCGGCCGCGCCGCCCTTGGGGTCGGCCGCGCCGAAGACCACCCGCGCCACCCGGCAATGCACGATGGCCCCGGCGCACATGGGGCAGGGCTCCTTGGTGACAAAGAGCGTGCAGCCTTCCAGGCGCCAGTCTCCCAAGGCGTTCTCAGCGGCCGTCAAGGCCAGCATCTCCGCGTGCGCCGTGGCATCCTTCAGCGTCTCCACCTGATTATGGGCGCTGGCCACCACGCGGCCCTCGCGGACGATGACGGCGCCCACGGGCACCTCGTCGGCCTCATAGGCGCGCGCCGCCTGCCGGAGCGCCTGCGCCATGAAGTGCGCGTCGCTTGAAAGGTCAATGGACACAGGATCCGTCATGGCGTGATTCTTCCAGTGTCCACTGCTGGGAGCCATCCTCGAGGCACTCGCAGCGCGCCGCGAAGTAGCCGCCCCGATGAGACCAGAAGAGCGGCCAGATGTGCTCGCGGTCGGACGAAGGCGTGGGCAGCGCGTCCAGTTCGTCCTTCGTGGCGAAATGAAACGCGCCTTCTTCGTGCGGCGGCGGCAGCGACTTGAGCCGCGGGCGAACTTCAAACAGGAACATCAGCCAGTGGGCCTGCCCCTCGTAGGCCCTCTCGCTGACGATACCGGCAAGGCGGCAGTCGTCTGGTGAGAGGCGCAGGCCCAATTCTTCCCCGGCCTCGCGGCAGGCGCAGGCGTGCGGCGATTCACCCTCGTGCGTCTTGAGTTTGCCGCCGGGCGGGCTGAAGAGGCCGCGATTGGGTTCCCTGCTGCGCCGCATCAGCAGCACCCGGTCCGTCTCGTCAAAACAATAGAGCAACGTGGCGATGTGATGGGGCAATCCCACTGCGGGCCAGTCAAACAACCCGCCCCGCGCAGTTCGAGAAAAATCGCGCGCGGGCGCGCCTCATGCGCCGGGCGACAAAAGCGCGCGGCGTTCCTGCAACACGCCCAATGCCATGCAGAGGATGTTGACGAGCAGACACGCCACCAACATCAGCACCAGCCACGCCAGCAAAGGCGCGGGCCCAAAGGGCAGTCTGCGAAGGGAGAGGACGGCGCCAGCCAGCAGGGCGGCCGAAGAAACGGCGCCGCACACCACCCATCGCGAGGAGGCGAGGTGCGATGCCACGACGGTCACCACCACCAGAGTCACACACGTTAACAGGGCGACGCCGACCATCAGCCAGGCAAGCGCAGCGTGTTCACGAGTGAGTTGCAATTCGGCAATCCTGCGAGGTGCCATCAGCAGCAGGACGATGGCGAGAGTCACTGGCAGAGCCAGTGCAGCAATGAGCCTTGCCTTGATTTCTTCGTGTGAGCGCATGTTTGAGGAGGGTGGTTGCAGCAGACGCAGAAGAGGAGGTGATGGCTCGCTGGCCTGCGCCCCCAGTGGCGAGGGGAGGAGCCTATTTCAGCGGCAGGAGCTTGATATTCTTAAACCAGCAATCCCGGCCGTGGTCCTGCAATCCAATGTGGCCTTTGCGCGGGTGGCTTTTGTAGGCGACATCGAATTTGTGCGCCGTGCCGTCAGCGCGCTTGTTCTTCTCGGGCCAGTCGTCGAGATTCATTTGGGCGACGGCTTCGCCGTTAAGTTCCACCGTGAGTTGGCTGCCGCTACTGGTGATGAGGGCGTGGTTCCATTCGCCGGCCGGCTTCATGGCATTTCTGGCGGGCTTGACGAGGTCGTAAAACGCGCCGGAGTCGTGGAAGCCCGCGGTCTTCGTGTCATCAATGGCAACCTCGATGCCATTAAAACCCACGTCGCGCCCGGGCCGCGGCGTAAGCGGAAACGTGCGGATGAAAATCCCGCTGTTGCACTTGGGGCTGAGCTTGAAATCAAGCGCGAGCTTGTAGTTGCCCCAAGGTTTTTCGGAGGTGAGCATGTAATTGCAGGGATGCGGATTGAGGCTGCCGTCCTGAACGTGTGAGTTGGGCAGCGGCTTGCCTTGGATGCTCATCCAGCCCTGCGTCGTGGCACCATCAAAGAGCAGCAGCCAGCCGTCCTTCTTTTCCTGCGAGGTGAGTGTGTTGTCGGCCGCGGGCAACCGGGCCGCCGCAAAACAGACCAGCAACGCGACAATCAGCAGACCATGTCTCATAGCGTCCAGCCCTTTCGATATTCGGTGTGAAGGTATTGATTGAGTTCCGGCGCATTCTTCACTTTGAAATCCACACTGTCCCACTCCAGCCGCTTGCCCGGCGCACGCAGTGCCAGCACACCGAGCAACGCCGTTTCGGTCATGGGGCCGGCATAGTCGAAATTGTCCACGGGCGCCTTGCCGCCTTTGCAGGCTTGGTACCATTCCTCGTAATGACCGGGCGACCGGGCCATGGTTTGGGGCACGGTTTTCGCCTGCACCACCAACGAACCCGGCAAGAGCTGCGGCATGCCGCCATGCGAGCCGTGGTACATCTTCCCCTTGCTGCCGATGTACAACACCCCATTGCCGGGTAGCCGCTCATGGGCGGGCATCTCGGAGGGGGCCGGCGGCATCAGCCCACCGTCGTACCAAATCATCGTGACGGGCGGCCGCTTGCCCCGCGCTGGAAAACGGTAGGTGATCATCGCGCCGATGGGGTAGGTCTCGAAATTGATTTTGCCACCGCCCAACTGGGTGCCGTCAATCGTGCTGCTTGCTTCAATGGAAGTGGGCGCGCCCAGATCCAGCGCCCACACCGGGTGGTCGATGATGTGGCAGCCCATGTCGCCAATGGCGCCCGTGCCGAAATCCCACCAGCCGCGCCAGCCCACCGGCGCGTACGCCGGGTGATACGGCCGCGCGGGAATCGGCCCCAGCCACAAATCCCAATCCAATGTCGCGGGCACAGGCGGCGTGTCCGTCGGCCGGCCAATGCCCTGCTTCCACAATTGGCCGGCGCGGTCTGACCACGTGTGAACCTCGCGCACCTTGCCGATGACACCGGCCTGAATCCACTCGTTCGTGAGCCTTGACCCCTCGCTGGCGTGGCCTTGATTGCCCATCGAGGTGACCACCTTGGCCGCGCGCGCCGCATTGGTGAGCTCGCGACACTCGTGCAGCGTGTGCGTCAGGGGCTTTTGCACGTACACATGCTTGCCCGCCCGGACCGCCGCCATGGCCGCCACGGCGTGGATGTGATCGGGCGTGCCGACCGTCACCGCGTCGATGTGTCGCGCCTCCTTGTCGAGCATCGTGCGGAAATCCTTGTAGCGCCGCGCCGTCGGATGTGCCTTGAACGTGCCCGCCGCGCGCGCCTCGTCCACATCGCAGAGCGCGACAAAGTGGGCGCCCAACGAGGTGAGTTTGGCGATGTCACCACCGCCCATCCCGCCGCACCCGATCCCTGCGATTTGCACACGTTCGCTGGGCGGTGCCTGTCCCGAGCGGGCGATCACATGCCGTGGCAACAGTGTGAATCCAAATGCGGCTGCTGCGCTCTTGGATAGAAAACTCCGCCGGGAAGCCCTCTGCAGTTTCATGGTATGATGAAGAACCTATCCCGCCTGCGGGCACCCGTAAAGCCTGCGGTTATCCAGAGAGACAACCGGCCAAAAATCCATGACGCGTCTCCGGCCTTCTGCGAATTCCTCCCTCGCGATTAGATCTCGGCCGCGATGGCGTCGCCCATCCCATTTGTGCCCGTCCGTTGCGCGGCAGTGTCCAGAGCGGAAAAGATGTCGCCCGTTCGCAGGCCCTGTGCAATCACGCGGGCCACGGCCGTTTCGATGGCCGTGGCTGCGGTGTCCGACCTGAAGGTGTGGCGCAGCATCAGTGCGCAGGAAAGAATCTGCGCGATGGGATTGGCCAGGTCTTTCCCGGCGATGTCGGGTGCGGTGCCGCCGGCCGGCTCGTAAAACCCGAAGGTGCGCGCGCCCGTGGTGGCGCCAAGACTTGCGCTCGGAAGCATGCCCAGCGAACCGGCCAGTGCGGCCGCCTCGTCGCTCAGGATGTCACCAAACAGGTTTTCGCAAAGGATCACGTCAAACTGCGTGGGCCGCAGCATCAGTTGCATCGCGCCGTTGTCCACGAACATGTGCTCCAACGAGACGCCGGGATACTGGTGGCCAATCCGCGTCACGACTTCGCGCCACAGCACCCCGTTTTCCAGCACGTTGGCCTTGTCGATGCTGCACACGCGGCTGCGGCGGAGTTTCGCGGCGCGAAAGGCAACGTGCGCGATGCGCTCAATTTCCGGCGTGGTGTAAACCATGGTGTCGATGGCGCGCTGCGTGCCATCGGCGAGTGTCTCCGTCAATTTGGGCTGGCCAAAGTAAAGGCCGCCGGTGAGTTCGCGCACCACGAGCACGTCGATGCCGGCCCCCTGGCGGTCCTTCGCCAGCGGGCAGGCATGGGCCAGCTCGGCATACAGCCGCACGGGGCGCAGATTGGCAAAGAGCCCAAATTCGCGTCGCAGGCGCAACAACGCGGCGCGTTCGGGCCTCTGGTCTTTGGGAATGGTGGCGTCGCGGGCCGGAAGTCCGACGGAGCCAAAGAGGATGCAGTCGCTTCGTTTGCAGAGCGCGAGAGTGGCTTCGGGCAGCGCGCTGCCGGCCGCGTCAATGCCGGCCCAGCCCACGGGAGCCTCGGAGATATCGAGTTTAAGCGCGTACTTTGATTCCACCACGCGCAGCACCTTGAGAGCCTCGCGCATCACTTCGGGGCCGATGCCATCGCCCGCCAGCGCGGCAATCCGGAAGGGTTCGTTGCTGCTCATTTTTTAGGACGCGCAGATTAGTCCCGGCGGCCTCGCCGGTGAAGAACATTTGTCCAAGAGCCTTTGGGCGAAAGCGGGGGTCGAATTGCACGTTGACCCGCGGGCATCGGCTCCGTACCCTACCCGCCGTTTCAATCAACGACACATCGACATCGCTATGAGTAAACATGTTCCCCTCATCAGTTCCGGCACCAAAGGCCCCATGGGTGTTTTGCACCTGCCGCGTCTCTGGCAGAAAGTCTCGCTGGAATGCGTCGGCAAGCTCGCTGACGGTTACCCCGGCATCGGCAAGGGCTATGACATGATGGTCATTAATGCGCTGGGCTTGAAGGCGGAGGAAGTGCACAACTTCATCAAGTCGCACAAGCCCACCTACCCGCAGTTCGAGGCGTGGGTGAAGAAGCACGCGCAGCACCAGACGCGCGGGGACATTCACAAGCTCAACGTGTCTATCGCCGGCTACATCCACGCCGACGACACGCGGCATGGTATCCTCAAGGCCAACGGTCTGGCTGACGACGGCTCGGTGTTGCCCGACGCCATCAACCTGAACAACCTGGACGACTGGCACGAGTTCCATCAGGCGGTACTGAAGTAATCCAAACGCAGGTAATCCATTTACGGCGGCGCGGGACCACCCCGCGCCGTCTTTTTTTAGGGAAGCATGGACGGACTGGGTATCCCAACCCCGCTCCACTCTCCACCCCTCTCCTTGGAATCTGCCGAATGGCAGAAACTTTCTCTAGAATGTTGGCCTAGTTCTGAGTGGTAATTGGCGTGCTGTTGCTGTCGGCCGCGATACCCGAGACCGTAGTCAGGATGATCCTCGCATCGGCGATGCCAATCCAGCCGGCCGGGATGATGGAGTCGTCAATGATGATTCGGGTTCCATCCGCGCTAAAGCTCACCCCGTTGGGCGGGTTCGTTGGATCCACGTTCAAGGTTAGTTGCGCCGTGGCGTTGGCGCTGGAATTCAGTTCAATCTTGTTGATCCCGCGGAAGTTGGTTCCGTTGATGTAGAGGTCGCCTTCGCTCTTGTCATAGGTGTTGGTCCCGCCGGAGTAGCCTCCTCCTGCAAAGGTTGCCTGGGCCGTCGTCAGCAGCTCCGGTCTGCCCGACACCGTGAAGGAGCCGGTGCCTGACACCGCTGATGAGGTCACCTTGCCAAAGGGTGTTGTGATGCGCACCCGGCGTGATCCCCCCACCACCGAGTCCAAGAGGTGGGTCGTCAGCGACCAGCCCGTCGCGCTGGCTGCCGCAATTACTTGGGTTGCATTGGACACCGTCAGGCCCGTTCCACCGGTCCCGGTCGGCCCCGTCACCAAGCCCGGTAGACCCACAA
>SYLI01000080.1 GCA_005809105.1 Verrucomicrobiales bacterium
GCGGTGAGCCATCAACATGGTGGCGCCCACCAGAATGTCTGTCTTGAGCGCGATCCGACCCTGATCGTCTCCGGATCGACCTGTTAATGCCCCCGGCGCAGCCGGTTGACGCGTGATCATACCATGTTGACGCGTGATCATGCTTTGTTGACGCGTGATCATGCTTTGTTGACGCGTGATCATGCTTTGTTGACGCGTGATCATGCTTTGTTGACGCGTGATCATGCTTTGTTGACGCGTGATCCCGGCTTCGCCGGGGGCAATACGACTTCGCCGGGGGCGCAAGCGCCCTTTTTCCTGGGTACAGCACTATTGCTGCGGCGCAGCCGCCCCTTATTGCCGTGCGCAGCACCCCCTGCAAGGGGCGCAGCCCTATTGTTCCCTGCAAGGGGTGCTATATTGGGGTGGAGGAGGCGGCTGATGAAGGCCGCATGTGGGTGATGAAGGAGACCAGTCCCATTTCGCTGGTGTTGATGGCTCTTGTGGCGGGGCCGCTGGGAGTGGAAATCGCCGGTTACATTTGGCACCGGTTCGTTGAGCATCGCGGTGGACTGGGGAGAGCCCTGACCCACCGGCATTGGGTGCATCACGAGGTGGAGTATCCCGTGCGCCACCTCAGGGCAAGGGACTATCATGACGCCGGCTCATGGGGCTGGTACGTGATGATGGGCGCCTTGGGCTGCGCGTGCTTCCTGCTGCTCCGTGCCGACATGGCGCTGGCAGCCTCAACCGGCGGCTTGGCCTACGGCTGGGTGGTGATCAACTATTTCCACCGCGCCTTTCATGTGCGCGGCCACTGGCTCCTGCGCTTTGCGTGGTTCCGCAGGCGGGTGCGCCTGCACGACATCCACCACTTTGAGCGCGCCAACTACGGCATCCTCTTCTTCGGACTAGACCGCCTGTGGGGCACGTACGCCGAGGAATTTCCCGCCGCCAAGCGCGACCTCTTCTAGCCTTGGCGCCTTCGATTGAGGCGGCTACTTGACCGTGACCGTGATTTTCTTGGAAATCACCGGCGGCTCATGCGCCACGTGGGCGTGATCGGCAAACATGAGCTGCAAGGTGTGCTTGCCCGGGGGCAGCTCGATTTCCGCCTCGGTCTGGCCCATGCCGTAGTGCTTGATGAGCTGGGGCTTGTCCACCACCAAGGGCACATCCACCGGCGGCAGCATCTCGGCATTGACCAGCAGATGGTGATGGCCCGTGTTGGGGAAGGGCTGGCCACCCGCCGCCGTCAGGCCTGCCGGGCAGATGCCCATCCCTTTGAGCCCGAACACCACGGTGAACTTCGGCTTCACGCTTTCGCCGTCCTTGGGCGAGACGATGTAAACCTGCGCACCCTTGGGCGAGGGCGTGCGCTTGGGCTTTTCCACCGGCTCATCCTTGGCGTGCAAGGCTAGTGCCAGAAGACCGGCGGCCAGAAGGATGGAGAAAGCTTTGAGTGAGTGACGTGGCATGAATTGGGATGGTTGACGTTGTTGGTGACGGAGCGGAAGTCTGCCACGAGGCCGCTTGGTGCTGCAATGGCTTTTTAGTCGAAGCCAAAGCCGCCTAAGCGGCCGCGGCCGCTGGCGGTTCGTGCGCGGCCGGGGCATGGGCCGCGTGTTCAGGGGCGTGCTTGGCTTGATGGGCCTTCACCTGACGCTCCAGCGCGGCCATGGGCACTTGAGTGTAGGCTTTACGCATGAACCACCGGGTGAGAAACGCAAATGCCAGCGCGGCCACGAGTCCCTTCACCAACCCGTGGGCCGGGGAATTGCCTGCCGCAAGGTTCAGCGCAAAGACGATCAGAAAGGCGCCCGCACCCGCTCTGGATAGAAATGCACGCATGGTGTGCCCTGCGCAGGGCGCATCCACCACCACGCAGGCATTGGTTTAAGTAATCGGCGATTGCCGCGGGCACTTGAGGTGCGCTGCTCACCCCTGGTTTGGGCGGGCACCCGCCGACGCCGGCACCTACTTCAAGCCGCACTCAAAGTACACCTTCTTGGTGGTGCCATCGATCACATGGAAGGAAGCAATCTGGCAGTATTCCAGCACCCGGCCGGTCTCTCCCGCGGGAAGTGTGCGAATGAGCCGATAGCCCGCCACCACGCGCAGGCGTGGCTTGATCGTCTGGGCCACCTTGGCGTCTGCCTTGCTGGGCAGAATCAGCCCCGGCTGCCCGGGATGCATGTGGCTCTTGAGCCACTCCTCCCTTGCCTTGAGGTCAACGAGCAGTCCGCTCTCAAAGAACTTCGCATCGGCGTTCGCCCAATACGCCAGCGTCAACTCGTCGGGCGGCGCATCGCCCGGAGGAAACACGCCCACCTCGGTGGTGGTTGCTGCCGGTGAAGCCGGCGCTTTGGGAGTAGCCTCACCGGCGGGCGCTGGAACGAGCGTGGGCTTCGGGGGTGGTGGCGGATCGCACTCGTTGGGCCTCGGCGCAGGCACCGATTCGGTGGGCTTGGAGGGCTCCATTCTAAAGTCGTTAAGCAGCACGCTCTTGACCTGTTTGCCTTCCTTTAGAACCTGCTGGCATTGCAAGAGCAGCGTCTCCAGCAGCAGTTTGTCGGGATTCTCCTTCTTCACCAGAGCCTCCAGCAAGGGAGCAGCCTGGGCAAACTGGCCGCGCTGGAAGTGAATGAGGGCAAGCCCCTGCCGCGCCTTGTCGGCCAAGGTGTGGTTGGGGAAATCCTGAAGGAACTTGGTGTACACCTCTGCGGCCGCCGCGCTGCGCTGGTTGTACAGGGTGTTGGCGATGACCAGAAGGCCCACCGCTTCATCCGGGGCGGGGGGTGCTACCGTCGCCACCGCAGAGACAGGAACCACGGAGGTGCGCGCGGGCAAAACCAGAAACTGTTCGGTGTCGATGTTGTAAAGAAACTCCGCGTCCCGCGCCACGTAGAGCACCTGCGTGAGCGCCATGGGTGCCGTGCCATTCCGGCTGGCGTTCACGCGCGCCTGATAGGCCGCGCGCGATTCAAATTCGCCACGCGGCGCCACGGTGTTGAGTGCGGCCTGCTCCGCGCTTTGGCGCTGCGCCACGCGCACGTCGCGCTCAAGCGCATGCACGTCCTCATAAATGCGAACCGACGAGAAATCCGTTGGGGCGGCAGGTGCCACAACACGCAAACTGCGGATGGCGCCCGTTGAAACACTGGCAGGCACGCCGACCGCCTTGACAGGGTCGGCGTTTGTGGCCGGGGGGAAATTCACGCGCTTGGAATCGAATAGCGGTGGAGCCTTGTAGGAGGCGCAAGCCGCCGCGAGCAACGCCACGCCAATCCAGCCTGCGAGTGCGAACTCACGTTTGGTCATCATCCAGCCTCTGGTTGTGAATTTCGTCCGTTCTGTGTTGGGGTTTAGCAACTATTGCAGGGCTCGGCAATGTTTTCCCCGTGCGAGCAACCGGCCCTCAACGGATGCCATCCGCCAGCCGGGGCCCGCGGGAATGGCCTGCGTCCACCACCAGCGTCTGGCCTGTCACCTTGCGGGCGGCAATGAGTCCCAGAATCGCCTCGGCGATGTCATCGGGCTGGCTCACGGAGTTGAGCAGCGCCTCTGCCGACTTGCGCCGCTTCACCGCCTCGTATTCGGCGCCCAACCCGCGCTCCAGCCAGTCGCCCTCGATGAACCCTGGGGCAACGGCGTTGACGCGGATATCCGGGCCCAAAGTTCGGGCCAGCGCGATGGTGAGATTAACCAGCGCCGCCTTGGAGGCGCAGTAGGGGATGCTGCTGCCCGCGCCGACAAACGCCGCCACACTGGCCGTGTTGATGATGACGCCTCCGCCATCGGCCGCCAGCGCATGGCGCGCGGCGCGTGCGCACTGAAAGGCACCGCGCACGTTGACGGCAAAGACGCGATCCCAATCCGACTCGGTCACAGCGTCGAGGTCGCCAAAGGGCACGAAGCGCGTGGTGCCGGCGTTGTTCACCAGCACGTCCAGCCGGCCGAAGGCTTCCGTGGCCTGCGCCACAAGGCGGCGGCAGGCCTTGTCATCAGCCACGTCGCCCTGCACGAGGATGGCCTGCACACCCGCCGCAGAGCATCGCGCCGCGCTGGCCTGCGCCGCGCTGACGTCCTTTGCATAATTGATGGCGACGGCGCACCCTGCCTGCGCCAGCCGCAATGCCGTGGCCGCGCCCACGCCGCGGCTGCCACCGGTCACCACGGCGGCCTTGCCTTTAAGGTTCATTTGCGCGGCATGCTGCCGCGGTATCCGTGCCCAAGTCAAACCTGACCGGAGGAGAAGGAAAGGGCCTGATGGCTAGTAGGAGATGTCGCAGCGCCGGCCGGTGGGATTGCGTGTGAAATGCAACATGCCCCCTTCCGTCACTCCCGTGTTCACCACGTTGAGAAACTGTAAGTTGGGCAGTTTGGCGAGCTTCGCCAAGCCCCGGTCGGTGACTCGGGTGCCGGACAGATTGAGCACTTGAAGTTCACCCAGATGCATCAGATGGACCAAGCCGTCATCGGTGATGACGTTTTGACTCAGGTCCAGCCGCACCAGCCGGGTCATTTTTTTAAGACGGACCAATCCCTTGTCGGTGATACGGGTATTGAGAAGCGTAAGGCTCCGGAGGGCCGTCAATTCCTCCAGCGGTGAAAGGCCAAAATCGGTCAGCAGCGCATCGGCCAGATTGAGCGCATCCACCTCGCCGGATTCATTGAACCGGCCCGTGGCTTGGTGAATCGACTTCAGGTACGAGACGACCTGCTGCTGTTCCTCAGGCGAAGACTGCGCGGACAAACCAAAAGGCACGCCGCCAGATGACGGTTCCGGCTTCGCACCGCACCCGCCCGATACACAAAGCAAGCCTGCAATGAAAACTGACCGCAACATGCCCGCCCGCCTATCCGAGCACCCGGCATAATAATCCGATTCGACCTTCTGACAACAAGTTTCTGAAAGGTGCTTGCACAAAAAAGAAGCATGGATGGTGCCAATGTCACCAGTAAAACGCCACCCTTGGACACCCCTCTAGGCACCACTCAGAAAAAGTCGCTTCTGCCCATTGCACAGCCAAGGTGACAGGGGTAGATTGGCCGCTAGTGCTGGCACAGAAACTCTCCGGGGTATCCTGGCTTGTGGGTGCTGGTGCAGACGTCGTGGGGCGTGGCATCGCTTTGGCTCTGTGATGTTGGAAGGTCGCTGCGGGCGGTTCAGTGGTTCGCAGCGGCCTTTTGCTTGCCTTTTTTCGCCTGTTCTGGTTGGATAACGTTGGCAGGTGAGCCAGCCCCCCGTTGGTGCATCTGTCATACCACCCCTGCCCGCACAGGTCCTCCTTGTTCCTGTGCGGGCTTTTTTATTCCCCGCAAAGTCGCTCTGCTCGTTCGTGTAAGAAGGAAGCGCCAGCCTACGATCCTTAGGCATGATTTGGATTGTGGGACTGACCAGCATCGGGGGATACGCCGCGTGGATGGGGCGGGCTGTGGGGATGGAAGGGCTGCTCGCCATCGCCGTGTTTGGTGGATTTGGCTATTGGCTTGACCGCCAATTGGCAGCGGCAGCCGCCGGTAATCCACGGGACAAGCACATCAAGCTGCTTTATGTGCCCTCACATCCGCCAACAGGGGGCAAGGGCACGACTCAACTGGCCTTGCCCAAGGCTGCCTGATGGATGGGACGCCCGGCAGGAGTACCTTTGATTGCCGCGCCCTTCTGATTGAAAAATCTGGTGCCCGCGACAGGACTTGAACCTGTACGATGTTACTCACTAGAACCTGAATCTAGCGCGTCTGCCAATTCCGCCACGCGGGCCTGCCGAAGGGCCGTGAGTCTGAGGGCATCGGCGCGGGAGGCGCAAGTAGAAAGGGCGTTGCGAGGCACTTCAGGTCTTGACCGCGGAGCCAAGGTGTGGCGCACTTGCCGGCTCGATTCGATCGACGACATCATGCAGCACATTCGAAACATCGCCATCATCGCGCACGTCGACC
>SYLI01000009.1 GCA_005809105.1 Verrucomicrobiales bacterium
GATGTCGTGGTGCGGCGGCGGGCTGATGAGCCCCACGCCCGGCATCGAGTAGCGGATGCGCGCGATGGTCTCGTCCACCTTGCGGCCGGGCAGCTCCCCGCCCTCACCGGGCTTGGCGCCCTGTGAAATCTTGATCTGCAGCTCGTCGGCGTTGGTGAGATACCAGATGGTCACGCCAAACCGGCCTGACGCCACCTGCTTGATGGCCGAGCGCTTGGACTCGCCGTTGGGCAGAGGCTTAAATCGCTCGGGATCCTCACCGCCCTCGCCAGTGTTGCTCTTGCCACCCAGCCGGTTCATGGCGATGGCGAGGTTTTCATGCGCCTCGGCGGAAATAGAACCAAAGCTCATGGCCCCCGTGCAGAAGCGTTTAACAATCGCACTGGCGGGCTCCACCTCCTCCAGCGGAACCGGCCCGGCATTGGTGCCCGTCTTAAATTCCATGAGGCCGCGCAGCGCGCAGCGCACTTTCGTGTCCTGATTGATGTGGTCGGCAAACTGCCGGTACGAACCCCAGTTGTTTTCGCGCGCGGCAACCTGCAGTATCGAGATCGCCAGCGGATCCCATGCGTGGCGCTCGCCCTCGGCGCGCCAGTGAAATTCGCCGGGGTTGGGCAGCTCGGGCAACCGGTCTTCGTGCCGGCTTGGGAATCCCAGCGCGTGGCGTCGCAGCATCTCCTCCGCCAGCTCGGCCAGGTTCACCCCTTGCACTCGGCTTGCCGTGCCCACAAAGCAGCGGCCAATGACCTCGTCCTTCAATCCCACCGCCTCAAAGATCTGCGCGCCTTTGTAAGATTGCAGCGTGGAGATGCCCATCTTGGCCATCACCTTGAGCATCCCCTTGGCGACGGCCTTACGGTAGCCGTAGACGATGGCCGCGTCATCCTTCAAGGGACCCGCCAGCAGTCCATCCCGGCGCGACTGCCACAGCGCCTCGAAGGCCAGATACGGGTTGATGGCGTCGGCACCGTAGCCCACCAAGAGACAGTGGTGATGCACCTCGCGCGCCTCGCCCGATTCCAGCACGAGGCCAATCTGCGTGCGCAGCGCCTTCCGGACAAGGTGATGATGCACGGCGCCGACGGCCATCAGGCTGCTGACGGGCACCCGGTCGGCGGACACGGCGCGATCGGAGAGAACCACCAGGCTGTACCGGTCGGCGATGGCTTGCTCGGCCTCGGCGCAGATGCGATCAAGCGCGCGCACGAGGCCGGCGGCGCCTTCGCCACGGGGAAAGGTGATGTCGATGGTGCGCGAGCGCCAGCCGCGGTAGTCCATGCCCTTGAGCGCGTGCAGCTCCTCGTTGGTTAGAATCGGGTGCTCGATGCGCAGGCGGTGGCAGTGTTCCTCGGTGATCTCCACCAGATTGCGCTCAGGCCCCACGTAGCATTCCAGCGACATGATGACCTCCTCGCGGATGGAATCGATCGCAGGATTGGTCACCTGCGCGAAGAGCTGCCGAAAATAGTCGTAGAGCATCCGCGGCTGATCGCTCAGGCAGGCCAGCGCGGCGTCGTTGCCCATCGAACCCAGCGGATCGCGCTCCTCCTGCACCATCGGCAGAAGCATGAACTGCAACGTCTCGGAGGTGTAGCCAAATGCCTGGAGGCGCGCCATGAGCGTGGCGTTGTCCAAGCCGGGCGCCTCGCCTGCGGCGGCGATGTCATCAAGGTCGATGCGCTGACGTTGCAGCCACTGGCCATAGGGCCGGCGCGAGGCCAGCTCGGACTTGATCTCGTCGTCGGGAACAAGCCTTCCCTTTTCAAAATCCACCAGGAACATGCGGCCGGGCTTGAGGCGGCCCTTCGCCTTGACGTTGGCCGGATCCACGGGGATGACGCCCACTTCGCTGGCCATGATGACGCGGTCGTCGTGCGTCAGATAGTAGCGGCTGGGGCGAAGCCCGTTGCGATCCAGCACGGCGCCGATGTAGTGGCCGTCGGTGAAGACGATGGACGCCGGGCCATCCCACGGCTCCATCAGGCAGGAGTGATATTCGTAGAAGTCGCGCTTGGCCTGCTCCATCTGCGCGTGCTTCTGCCACGCCTCGGGAATCATCATCAGCACCGATTCCTGCAGGGTGCGGCCGCTCATCAACAGAAACTCCAGAGCGTTGTCAAAGTTGCCCGAGTCGGAACAATCCGGCTCAATGATGGGGTAGAGCTTGCGCAGGTCGTCGCCCAGGAGGTGGCTCTTGAGCGTGCCTTCGCGCGCGTGCATTCCATTGATGTTGCCACGCAGCGGGTTGATCTCGCCGTTGTGGCTCATGAAGCGGAAGGGCTGCGCGCGATCCCAGCTGGGAAACGTGTTGGTGGAAAAGCGCGAGTGCACCATCGCCAGATGCGACTGGTAGTCCGCGTCGCCCAAGTCCGGAAAATAGACGCGCAACTGCGTCGTGGTGAGCATGCCCTTGTAGATGATCACCTTCGAGGAAAGGCTGCAGATGTAGAATGCCTTGGCTTGCTTTAACGTGGAGTCGGTGCGCAGCCGATGGCTGGCGCGCTTGCGGATGATGTAGAGCTGGCGTTCGAAGTCGTCGCCGGAAACCCCGTCAGCGGCGGCCACAAGAAGCTGCAGGATGTGCGGCTCGGCGGCCTTGGCCGCAGGCCCCACGCCCGCCTTGTCCGTCTCCACGGGCACGGTCCGCCAGCCGATGCAACGCTGGCCCTGCTCGGCGATGATGGATTCGACTGCGGCCATGCAGCGGCGCCGTTCCGATTCCATCGTCGGAAGAAAGACGATGCCCGCGCCGAATCGTCCCTTCGCCGGCAAGTCCACGCCCAGATCCTTCCGGGCGACCTTTGCGAGAAACGCCCACGGCAGTCCCGTCAGGATGCCCGCGCCGTCGCCCGTGCTGGGCTCGCAGCCGCAGCCGCCGCGATGATCCATGTTGATGAGCATCGCGATGGCGTCGGAGATAATCTGGTGGCTCGCCACGCCCTTGACATTGGCGACAAAACCAACACCACAGCCGTCCTTCTCGTACGCAGGGTCGTAAAGGCCCTGCTTTCTCGGAAAGCCCGTCTGTGGTTTGCTGCTCATCGCGGTGCTGCGCGTGGCCGATGTGGAACACCCAAGGCCACCGCTCGCGGGCGGGGAGTATAGGGGCGTGACGGCTCCGGGCAATAAAAGAAATCGACTGGCGCGCGAGGGAACGCTTGAAAACCCCGGCGGCTTATCCGGCATTTGAAAATGGCCGTGCGCACGGTTGCAATCGGCCCTTCCCGATGCCATCTTGGCGGCGTGGATCCCGCCAAACCTGCGCCGGCCGGTGTCCCTTTGCCGCTGAGCGAGCGCCGCAAGGAAGCGCTCGCCCGCTTGCTGGCCGATGAGGATCAGATCGTATTTCGTGCTGTGCGCCGTGAGATTGTTTCGCACGGGCCCTCGGTGCGCCCCTGGCTGGCGGGTTTTTCGTTGCACGCCGACCCCGTGCTGCGGCGGCGCGCGCTGGCCATCGTGGAGCACTTCGACCGCCTGGACGCCGACATCGCCTTCAATGTCTTCTGTCTTCGGCACGGCGAGGAACTGAATCTGGAGGAAGGCTGCTGGCTGCTCTCACGCTCGCGGTTTCCCTCGATCAACGTCGAGGCTTACCGAGCCATGCTCGATGGCTATGCAGCAGATCTGATGGGTCGCCTTGATTACGCCGGCGAACCTGAATCCATCATCGCCACCCTCAACGCGTGCCTCTTTGCCGAACAGGGATTTCGCGGCAATGAAGAGGAGTACTACTCGCCCGACAACAGTTATCTGAGCCGGGTGCTCGATCTACGCACGGGCAATCCCATCTTGTTGTGCGTGCTCTACCTCACCCTGTGCCGCCGGCTGCAGCTTCCCGTCGCGGGCATCGGGTTGCCGGGCCATTTCCTCTGCCGGTTCCAGAACGCACGCAAGGAGCTCTTTATTGATGCCTTCAACAAGGGGCGGCTGCTCACCAAGGCCGATTGCGTCAAGTACCTGCGCCAGGCGGGATACGAATTCCACGAGGCGTTCCTGGTTCCGGCCAGCCCGCGCCGCATCCTGCTGCGCATCTGCTCCAACCTGCACCAGATCCACCAGCACCAGGGCGACAAGGCCGAGGCCGAGCGCCTGCAGGGCTACATCCTGGCGCTTTCCAAGTAGCACGGTGCTCCCCAAGAGGGAGGCTACTTCTCGAGGACCCAGATATTGCGGTAGCGCACCGGATTGCCGTGATCCTGAAGGTGCAGGAATCCCGGCTCGGCGCCTTCCTTGAGCGGGGCGGCGGTGGTGGCCTTGGGCAGTTCCACCCGATCGTGAATCTTCACGCCGTTATGCAGCAGGGTGATGCGCGCCGGGGTGAGCTTCTGGCCAGCCGAGTCGAAGGTCGCCGCCGTGAATTCCACATCGTAGGTCTGCCATGACAGCGGCGGCAGGCACATGTTCAGATCGGGCGCCTTGATGCCGTACAACCCGCCGCACTCGTTGTTCTCCCCTTTAAGTCCAAAGCTGTCCAACACCTGCACCTCGTACCGGCCTTGCAGATAGCAGCCACTGTTGCTGCGGCCTTGACCGCGCGCGGCGGGCTGGAAAGGCAGCTGGAATTCCACGTGCAGCATCTGGCTCTGGAACTTGCGCACGCTGTTGGCGCCCTGGACGAGCAGCCCCTCCTCCGTCATTTTCCCCGGCTTAAAAGCGTCGGCATTGCGGCCATCGAAGAGGACGACGGCGCCTGCGGGCGGCCTTGCTCCCAAGGACGGGCTGCGGCGAAGCTGACGCGCGCAGACCACGCTCTCACCACCGGGAGGCGTCACCGACAGCTCACCGCCCGCCAACGACACCTTCCAGCCCTTAACCGGCGCAAAGTCCGCGCGTTCGCCCACCCGTTCGCCCTCCGTTTCCACCTTGGCCAACTTGTCCCAGCCCGCGCCCGGCAGTCCTCCTTGGTGGATCACCGCGCGCAACTTGCCCCCACCCAAGGCGACCACCTGCACCCCCAGTTTTCCGCCGGTGTATTCTCCTTGCAGACGGAAATCCTCCCCGCCCTTTTCCGGATCCAGCTCCGGCGCGTCCTTTGCCGACGCGCTCATGACCAGTGCCAGCATCCAAATCAAAGAGAGTTTCAGGGAAGTGCTCATGGTTGTGGAGAGTTTGGCTCGCGGCGCCTTTCCCCGCAAGCGCCAACATAGCTTACGCCAGCTCCGCGCGCGTCATCTCCTCGATGAGACTGCGAAACGAAGCGCGCGGCGACCACCCCAGCAGCCGCCGGGCCTTGGAGGCGTCGCCCACCAACCGCGCAGGCTCGGCGGGCCTCATGAGGCTTGCGTCGACCCGGACGTGGCCGCGCCAGTCCAATTGCGCGGTGGCAAATGCGATCTCAACCACGTCCTGCACCGAGTGCAGTTCGCCCGTGGCGAACACGAAATCCTCCGGCTGCGGATGCTGGAGGGCCAGCCACATGCCCAGCACGTAGTCGCGCGCGTCGCCCCAGTCGCGCCGGGCGGTCGTGTCTCCCAAAGACAAGTCTTGTTGCCGCCCCGCTTTGATGGCCGCGACGGCCCGGCAGATCTTGCGCGTGACGAACACTTCGCCGCGCCGTGGCGATTCGTGGTTGTACAGAATGCCGCTTGCCGCAAAGAGGCCGTCGGCACGAGCCTGGCGGATGGCTAGGGTGGCGCGGGCCTTGGATTCGCCGTAGATCGTGACCGGCGCGAAGGGCGTTTCTTCGTTCTGGGGAACTTGATCAGGCCGGCCAAACACCTCGCTTGAGGAGGCGAAGAACAACCTCGCGCGGGGACAGTCCTCACGCAGCCCGTGGATGAGGTTGACCGTGCCCTGAAAGTTTACGGCGAGCATCGCCGCGGGGTCTTGGGCGGCCTGGCCCACGTGGCTCACGGCAGCCAGGTGGTACACTTCGTCCGGCGCAGCCGCTCTTAGCGCGCGACCCACGGCCGCCGCATCGGTCACGTCGCATTCGGCCCGGCCCGGGGCGATGACCTCGTATTTCTTGCCGCGCAGAAGTTCCGCAAGGTATGAGCCGTCCTGGCCGGCCGCACCGGTGATGAAGGCACACGGCATGATCAGTCCGCGGGCACCGTGGAAACCGAGCCGGACTGCGCTTGCCGCCTTTGGATGCGCGCCATGTCGGCATCCACCATCAGGCGGACGAGTTGGGCAAACTTGACGCGAGGCTCCCAGCCCAGAACCGACCGGGCCTTGCGCGCGTCCCCGCAAAGCGTGTCCACTTCGGCGGGGCGGTGGTAGCTGGCGTCCACCTCGACATGCCGCTGCCAGTCCAGTCCCACGTGGGCGAACGCCTCCTGTGCAAATTCGCGGACGCTATGAGTCTCTCCCGTCGCCACCACAAAGTCGTCGGGCGCATCCTGCTGGAGCATGCGCCACATGACCTCGACGTATTCTCTGGCGTAGCCCCAGTCGCGGCGGGCCTCGAGGTTTCCCAAATAGAGCTTGTCCTGCAGGCCCGCACGAATGCGTGCCACGGCCAAAGTAATCTTGCGCGTCACGACGGTCTCGCCGCGCCGGGGCGACTCGTGGTTGAAGAGGATGCCGCTTGAAGCGTGCAGTCCGTAGGCTTCGCGAAAGTTGACGGTGATCCAGTGGGCAAAGAGCTTGGCGCAGGCGTAGGGGCTGCGGGGATGAAAGGGCGTCGTCTCGCACTGCGGCGTTTCATGAACCTTGCCAAACATCTCGCTGGAGGAAGCCTGGTAGAATCGCGTGCGCACGCCGGAGCAGCGGATGGCCTCGAGCAGGCGGACGGTGCCCACGGCCGTGACATCGGTCGTGTAGTCGGGGATGTCAAAGCTCACCTTCACGTGGCTTTGCGCGGCCAGATTATACACCTCGTCGGGTCGAATCTCACCCAGAAGGCGCGTCAACCCCCCGCCGTCGGTCAGATCGCCGTAGTGAAGATGCAGGCGAGGATCGCCGGCCAGCGGCTGCAGCCGCTCGGGATTGTCCACACTGGTGCGGCGCACCAGCCCATGCACCTCGTAGTTCTTGGAGAGCAACAGCTCCGCCAGATAGGAACCGTCCTGACCGGTGATGCCGGTGATGAGCGCCTTGGGGGCCATGGCGTTGCGGAAACTGATGGAAGAGCGCCCTCTTGGCAAGCCCATCAACCTTGGATGCAGATTTGAACTTTGCCGCGCCTTGCGCCACTGGTAGCCTCAGCTGCATGACTTGGAAGCAATTGGGGATCCTCTCCCTTGTTTGGGTCGCTGCGTGCACTCCACCTAGCGCGCCCAAAGAGAAGCCGGGTTCCCCTTCCGGCAATGCCACCAAACCCGGTAGCAATGCCACCGCCCCCCGCCCCGTGACCACCCCGCACCACACCACCACCAACCGGCTGGCGAAAGAGAAGTCGCCCTACCTGCAGCAGCACAAGCTCAACCCCGTGGACTGGTTCCCGTGGGGCGAGGAGGCCTTTGCCCTGGCCAAGAAGGAGAACAAACCCATCTTCCTTTCCATCGGCTACTCCACCTGCCACTGGTGCCATGTGATGGAGCGCGAGTCCTTCGAGGACCATGAGGTGGCCGAGGTGCTGAACGCGCACTTTGTCAGCATCAAGGTGGACCGCGAGGAGCGGCCCGACGTGGACAAGATTTACATGACCTTCGTGCAGGCCACCACGGGCGGCGGCGGCTGGCCCATGTCGGTGTTCCTCACGCCAGAACGCAATCCCTTCCATGGCGGCACTTACTTCCGCAAGCCCGACTTCATCCGGCTGCTCCAGAAAGTGGATGAGGTGTGGAAGCAAAAACACGCCGAGATCTCCACTGAGGCCGGCAATATCGCCGAGGAGCTGGCCCGTGTCTCAAAACAGGAACTGAAGCCTGACGCGCAGCTTGCGCCCGGGCTGCTTACCAACGCCGTCGCGAAAATCAAGGCCAGCTATGACCCCCGCCACGGCGGCTTCGGCCGGCGCGCGCCCAAGTTCCCCCAACCGAGCGAGCCCTCCTTCCTGCTGGCCCAGGCCGTCCGCCACAAGGACGAAGACGGCATCAAGATGGTGCTGCACACCTGCGACCGCATGGCCGCGGGCGGCATGTATGACCAGCTGGGCGGCGGCTTTGCGCGCTACTCGGTGGATGAGGAATGGCTCGTGCCGCACTTTGAAAAGATGCTCTACGACAATGCGCAGCTGCTGCACCTCTACCTCGATGCGCATCTGGTGTCGGGCGATGAAAAGTATGCGACCGTGGCGCGGGAGATTGCCGCGTATCTGCGTCGCGACATGACCCATCCTGAGGGCGGCTGGTATTCGGCCGAGGACGCCGACAGCGAAGGACACGAAGGCAAGTTTTACTGCTGGACCAAGGCGCAGGTGCAGCAGGTGCTCTCTCCGGACGAGGCGCGTGTGGCCATCCGATATTTTGGCATCACCGAGACGGGCAATTTTGAAGACCACAGCCATCCCAGCCCGCTGAAGCAACTCAACGTCCTGCACATCTCCGACCCAAAACTCTCGGCCGACGAAGCCAAGTTGTTGGCTACCGCGAAACAGAAGCTCCTCGCCGCACGAGTCAAGCGCGTGCGCCCACACCTCGACGACAAGGTGCTCTCCTCATGGAACGGGCTGATGCTCGGCGCCATGGCCCGCGCTCATGCCGTGCTGGGCGATGAAGACATGCTCAAGGCGGCGGAAAAAAACGTGGCGTTCATCCAAGCCCGGCTTTGGGACGAGAAGACCAAGACGCTCTACCACCGCTGGCGCGATGGCGAACGCGATAGCGTGCAACTGCTCGAAGCCTACGCGTATCAACTGGACGGCGTGCTGCACCTCTACCAGACCACCCTCAAGCCCTCTCACCTCGAGTTCGCCCTGGATTTGGCGCAGACGATGATCAGGAAGTTTTACGACGAGAGCCATGGCGGCTTCTGGCAGGATGCCGGCGCCGCCGATCTCATCCTGCGCGTGAAAGAGAACCACGATGGTGCCACGCCCGCCGGCGGATCGGTGGCCGCTCTGGCCCTGCTGCGACTGGCCGCCATCACCGATCAGAAGGCATTCGCAGAGAAGGCGGAAAAGACGCTGCGGCTTTCAGCGCCATTGTTGGACCGCGCGCCACAGGCTCTGCCCTACATGCTGAGCGCCCTCGACTACTGGCTCAACACCCCGTGGCGCGCCGTGGTGGCCGGCGATCCTGCCAACGCCGATGTCAGCAAGCTCATCCGCGGTGCGCACGGCGTCTATCAGCCCAACAAGGTCGTGCTGGGAACGGCCGGGCCTGTGGAGGAATTTGCGCGCGGCCTCAAGCCGGGCGCCGAGGGCCCTGTGGTGTACGCCTGCTCGGGCACCGAGTGCCAGCTTCCGACGGCCGACATCGCCGTCCTCCAAGGTCACTTGAAGGCGCTGCGAAAGGCACCGGCACCAAAACCAACGGGCCCGGCCAAAGGCGGCCCACCAAGTCCATAATTGGCCCGTGCGCCGCGCCGTTTTTTCTGCTACATTCGGGCAGGTGGAAAGCGAGGTGACCATGAAGTCGACACTCAGATGGGCGATGGCACTGGCGTTGTTGTTGGTGCCCCTGGCAATGGGTGGATTCACAGCCTGCAAAGATCAGCAGTCCTGCATGCACTGCGGCGAGAAGTTTTCCAGCTCCGAGTTGATGGGCCACCAGCTCAGCTGCAAGAAGAACAAGACCAACATGAAAATGAACAAGCCCGCATACTAGCCGGATGCGGGCATTGAAGGCGGCTCCTGGTGAGATTGGGGATTAGATATGGTACATCTCGCGGCCGCGCCGGCTGGCTTCGAATAGTTCCTCCAGCGTGATGCGATCGGCGGCGGCACGGGCTTCTCCACACACATTCGCCCATGCTGCCCGCAGTTCGGGCGGGCCGTCCACCGATGGCGCCGGCGCCTCCACCACCTCGCCTTCAACGGCGCGCACCACGTCGCCCAGAGTGATCTCCGAGCGTGGACGCGCCAAAAGGTAGCCGCCCTGCTTGCCGCGCAGGCTGCGCACCAGCCCCGCCACCTTGAGCTTGAGGAGCACATGCACCAGGCAATTGGCCGTCGTGCCCGCCGCCCGCGCCAGTGTCTGGACCTTCAACGCCCGGCGGCCGCCTGGGTCGCCCGCCAGCATCAGCATCGCGCGCGCCGCGTACTCGCAGGTGACTGGCAATCTCATCGGCCGCCCATTTACGCCCGGCGCGGGCCGGCTCGCAACGCCGAATCCCGGGTCGCCCAATCATGTGTTTGGAGAAACGCCTCCACCGGCGCCTCCACGTTCACCACCTGTCGCGTGAAGGGGTCGCGATAGTGCAATCCCACCGCACGAAGTGCCAATGCGCCCGTCGCATCACCCCGACCATAGAGCGTGTCGCCCCGGATTGGGCAGCGAGCCGCCAGCAGGTGCACGCGGATCTGATGCGTGCGGCCCGTCACGGGGCGCGCCTCGATCAGCGCCCCGCCCAGGCGCCCTTCCAGCACGCGAAAGCCGGTATGCGCCACCTTGCCCGACCGGAGATTCACGACCATGACCCCCTCCCGATCCGGATGCGGCGCCAGCGGCAGAGAGCACATCCATTCTGTTTCACGCGGTTGCCCATCGACGAGCGCCCAGTACACCTTTTCCACCTGGCGCGACTCGAAGAGCCGCGAGTAAGCCGCCATGGCGCGCGGGTGTTTGACAAAGAGCAGCGCGCCGGTGGTCTCCGCGTCCAACCGATGCACGTGGCGCAGGAAACGAAGCCCGCGTGAGCGCGCCCAGTGATCCCCCGCGGCGATGGAGGCATCCAGTGCCAGCAGCAGATTGCGGCGCGTGTTCACCCAGTGCCGTGGTGCCAGCATCCAGCCCGCGGGTTTGTCGAGGACGAGCACGGACCGATCCTCGTGCAGGATGGGAATCCGGGTCCTGCCCTCCAACACGATTTCCATCGGCCGCGCCACGCGAAAGGGGAAGCTACGCCAACGCGATGGACACGCAACGCCGGTCTTTTCGCGTGGCAGGACACGCATCGGCCGGTATCATGTCGCGTGGCCGAAACGCTGGTGGTCAACGAAGTCTACCTGAGCCTGCAGGGAGAGAGCACGTTTGCCGGCCTGCCCTGCGTCTTCGTGCGGCTCACCGCCTGCAACCTGCGCTGTTCCTACTGCGACACCGCCTACGCCTTCACCGAAGGGCGCAAAATGTCACTGGCCGACGTGCTGGCGAAGGTGCGCGAACTGGCGCGGCCCTACACGGACGCGAAAGGCGGGGCACGTCTGCCGCTCGTGGAACTCACCGGTGGGGAACCGCTGCTTCAGCCCGCCGCCTTGCCGCTCATGAGCGCGCTCTGCGACGAGGGTTTTACCGTGCTCCTTGAGACCAGCGGGGCGCTCGACATTTCCGTGGTGGATTCGCGCGTGCGCCGCATCATGGATCTCAAGTGTCCCTCCAGCGGCGAGTCTGCGCGCAACCGCCTCGAGAACCTCCCGCACCTCAAGGCCACCGACGAGGTGAAGTTTGTCATCGGCACACAGGAGGATTACCTGTGGGCCAAATCGCGCATCGCCGAGCACCGCCTCGACGCCCGCTGCCCGCTGCTCTTCTCGTGGGTCGCGCCGCTTGGGCCCCATCAGCAAGACCCGTCGCTCAAGCCCATGCCCGGCGACCAGCACCCTCTCACGCGCCAGAAGCTGGCCGAGCTCATCATCGCCGACGCGCTGCCGGTTCGCTTTCAGGCCCAGCTGCACAAACTGATCTGGCCACCCGACCAGCGTGGAGTCTAAAATGAATCGCGACCAAGTCTTTCGACTCCTCCGCGCCCATGAGTCGCGCAATGTTACCTTTATGGACCCCGCGGGCGCGTGGCCCATCGTTTGGAAACGCGCGAAAGGAGTCCACGTGTGGGACACCGACGGACGGCGATACCTCGACCTGACGGCGGCGTTTGGCGTTGCCAATGCGGGCCACGCCAACCCGAGGGTCGTCCTCGCCGGGCAACGCCAGATGGCGGAGCTGCTTCACGCCATGGGCGATGTCCATCCGCACGAACTCAAGGCACGCCTCGCGCGCGAGCTCTCGCGCCTCACGTTTGAGCGCTGGGGGAAGACAAAGGGCGCACGGCTGACCGGCAAGGTCACCTTTAACAACTCCGGCTTCGAGGCCGTCGAAGCCGCCCTCAAGACGGCGCGCCTGGCCACCGGCAGGCGCGATATCATCGCGTTTGAAGGCGCGTACCACGGTGTGGGCTATGGCGCGCTTAACGCCACCCACCGCGCTCATTTTAAGAAGCCCTTTGGCAATCAACTCGGCCGGTTTGGCCGCTTCGCGCCCTACCCCGCCACCGAGGCCGAGTTGCCGGGAGTCGAGCGCGCCCTGCGCGAGCTCTTTGACACCTGCGCTGTGGGAGCCGTGATCGCCGAGCCCGTGCAGGGACGCGGCGGCATCCGAATCCCGCCGCGTCAATTCCTGCCGATGCTGCGGGGGCTGTGCGACGCGCACGGCTCGCTGCTGATCCTCGACGAAGTTTTCACCGGGTTTGGCCGAACGGGCACATGGTTCGCCTGCGAACACAGCGGCGTGACTCCTGATCTCATCTGCTTGGGCAAGGCGCTCACCGGCGGCTTCCCGCTCTCCGCCTGCGTCGGCCGCGCGGATGTGATGGACGCCGCGTGGCCTGCCAGCAACGGTGAGGCCATCCACACCAGCACCTACCTCGGCCATCCCGTCGGTTGCGCGATGGCCCTGGCGCAGATTTCTGAAATCCGTCGGCAGCGTCTCGTCCCACGAAGCGCCAGCCTTGGTCGTCACCTGCTTGCCGGCCTGCAACGTCTGGGACGCGCAACCGGCATGGTGTCCACACGCAGCTTGGGATTAATGGCGGGCATCGAACTGCGCGGGCGCGGCGGCCCGGCAAACGGCGTGCAGACCATGGCCGTTATCAAGTCGATGTTGCGGGCCGGGTACATCCTACTTCCCGAAGGCGAACACGGCAACGTCATCAGTCTCACCCCGCCCTTGACCATCACCCGCGTCCAACTCGACAGGGCTCTGGCAGCACTGCGCCTTGTGCTCCCATGACGCTCTCAGAAATGAAAGCCCTGCTGGCCGCTGGCGACATCCGCCTGACGCGTTCGCTGGGGCAGAATTTTCTGCACGATGGCAATCAGCTTCGCCGCATTGTCGAGGCCGGCGACCTCTCGTCAGACGACCCGGTGCTGGAGGTGGGACCGGGCTTGGGGCCGCTCACCCACCTGCTCGTGGAGCGCGCCGGCAGCGTGCTGGCCATCGAGAAAGACCGGCGCCTGTTCGACCTGCTTGTAAAACGCTTTGCCGACCGGCCCTCGCTCACCCTGCTGCATGATGACGCGCTCGAGTTTCTACAGCGCGAGCCGCGCGATTGGACGAACTGGAAGCTCGTCGCCAACCTGCCCTACTCCGCCGCCTCGCCCATTCTTGTAGAACTCGCAGGGGCCGCCGGCTGCCCCAAGCGCATGGTCGCCACGCTGCAGTTGGAGGTCGCACGGCGGATCCAAGCCCTGCCGGGCACGCCCGATTACGGACTGCTCACGGTGCTGCTTCAGCTTCGCTACGAACCCCGCGGCTTTTTTCGGATTCCTCCCTCGTGTTTCCATCCCGAACCGGATGTGGACTCGGCCTGTGTCGTGCTGGTGCGGCGATCCGAACCGCTGCTCGATGGCGATCAGTTCCCGCTCTTCAGACGCATCGTGCGGCGCGCGTTCAGCCAGCGCCGGAAAATGATGCTCAAACTACTCAAGCAAGACTGGCCGGCCGCGCGTCTCGAATCGGCATTTGCCGCACTGCGCATGGATCCCAAAGTCCGCGCCGAGCGACTCTCCACAGAACAGTTCGCGGACCTCACGCGTCATCTTGCGACATGACGGACGAGCTCTTTGACATCGTGAACGAGCGGGACGAGGTGATTGGCCAGCGGCCGCGCCGCGAGGTGCATGCCTTGGGCCTCATGCACCGCGCCGCCCATGTGTTGGTGTTTAACTCGCGGGGCGAGGTGTTTCTTCAAAAGCGGTCGGCTGCCAAAGACAACCACCCCGGCGTGTGGGATGCCTCGTGCAGCGGTCATGTGGACGCCGGCGAGGATTACCTCGCGGCCGCGCGCCGCGAGTTGGGCGAGGAGATCGGCCTGCACGAGCCGGGGCCGCTCGATTCGCTCTTCAAGCTCATGCCATGCTCCGAAACGGGGCAGGAGTTCATCCAAGTTTACCGCACGCACGCCGAGGGGCCGTTCACGCTGCACCCGCAGGAAATTGACGAGGGCCGCTGGATTGCGCCCGACGCGCTGGACCACTGGATGGCCCAGCAGCCGGAAGAATTCAGCCCGGCATTCCGTCTGCACTGGCGGCGCGCACGCGAAGCCCCGCGCTGAATTCAGGCCCGGCGCACCACGCCGTCGGCACCCAGTTGGGCCACGATGCCGCTCGTGTCGCGCCGCAGACAAAACTCCACGTCATCGCGAAACTGCGGCAAGGCGAGCAGCCGCCGACCATTGCGCGCCGCCTGCATGGCGCCCATCAGGTCTCCCGACGCGGCGCGCCAGGTGAGACGCGCGATCTGTGCAGAGTCCGTGACATGCGCGCCGGCGTACCGGCACCACAGCAAATCCGCCATGGCGCCCGCGCACAGCGCATCCTCATACGCCGCCTCCTCGAACGTACCGCCGCAGACCAGGATGAGCGACTCGGGCGGGTTGGCCGCCAGCGTGTCCGCCGTGGCCCTGAGGTTTGCGAAGCTGGCAGCGAGAACCCGCGCGGCCCCCGCACAGGCCCGCAAGGCGCGCGTTCCGTTGGTGGTGGTGGAGATGATCATGCGCCCCTGCACTGCCGAGGGCGTGTACTCACGCGGGGAATTGCCCAGATCAAACTCCAAGCCGCCGCTCTGGGCGGCCGTAATGCGCAGGCCCTCCCGCTCGCCCCCCAGCAGCGCGCCGGGGTGATGCGCTCGCAGTTGCAACGCCTCGCCGATGGATGCTGCAGGGACGACACCTGCCGCGCCGTTGGCCAGCGCGGCGATGAGCGTGCTGGTGGCGCGTAGCACATCAAACACCACGCACGTCGTCGCGGACAGGTCGCGCGCGTGCAGCGTCTGAAAATCGGCCGGCGTGAACGTGACGTCGAGCAGGGCCATTCCCTGCCTATTCGGCGGTGATGCGAATCGTGTGAGTCACGGGCACGACGGCGGCCCGGACGGCTGCGGCGAGAGGCGCGCGGGTCTTCTCGGTGGCTGCGGCGATGGCGTCGCGATCGAACTTTCCGTCGGGCTTGCGCGCCGCGAAGAGCGCCTTCATTTCTGGATCCTTGACCTCGTCCACCGTCTTGTACCGGCCGCTGGCCAGATCGTGAAAGATCTGCTTGATCTGCTTGGTTTCGTAGGCCTGTTTGGCGGCGACGGCGGCGTCCACCTTGGCGAACGCATCGCCGAAGGGGTTGGCCGGAAAATCCGCCGCGAGGTTGACCCCCGCCGCGAGCTGCCCGGCGGTGTACATTTTGGATTCCGCACCCCACGTGACTTTGTAGCGCTGGCCGTTGCCGCCCTTGGCAACCAGCATCAACCGGTTCAAGTCCTGATTGAACGGCACCAGGGTCATCAGCGAGCGGATGTTGTTGTCCTTGGCGATGTCGCCGGTGGCGCAAAAGGGATACCGTTGGCTTTTCACGGTGGCTTCGCCGGGCTTGGCCGACACCACCTCGTGCCCGTCGCTGGCCGTCGCCTTGCCCGAATCCAAGTCCAGGGTCAACGTCCCCACCTGGCCATCCAGCCCGAAGGCCTTGAGGAATGAGTAGGCCATGGAGGCCGAGCCGGCCCAGCCCGGATGCACGCCGTCGCCCCCGGCGATGTTAAAGCCGGCACCGTATTTGGCACGGCCGTCCACGCCCGCCTGAAGCATCGGCGCGAACACGTCGGCAAATCCGACGCCTTCCTGCGCAGCAATCTCGATTCCCAGATTGCGCAGCTGGGCGAGGTTCTTGTTTTTCGCCTCCACGCCCGCGGCGTCCCAGTTGGGCTGATTCTTCGTGCCGACACAGCCCGGCGAGCCCTGGATGACCCGGGAACCAGCCCCCTTGAACGCCTGCACGATGGCGGTGGACGACTTGCGGTACCTCTCGCCAATCGCCGGCTCGTAGGGACGGTAGCCGTGGTCGTTCATGCCATAGCAGGTGGTGGCGATGGTGGGCTTAAAGCGCAGACAATCATTGGTCATGCGGCTGAGAAAGCCCGGCGCGGTTTCCCCGCTCCAGCCGTACTGACGCACCGAAATCTCCAGCTGCGGCACGCACGCGGCGAGGTAGGTCTCCATGATCCGCGAATACATTTTCTGCTCCGTGATGGAATCGCCGCAGATGGCCAGCCGGTCGCCCGTCTTGAGCACCAGCCCGGAGGGAGCCGGGGCCTTTGCCAGTTGGTACGCTTCCAAGGTGGCGGCCGCCGGCTTAATGGCCTGCTCTTGCGCGGGAAGCGCCACGCCAATGAGCAGAAGCAGAAGGATGAGCGTTCGCATAAAATGGGTAAGGGGGCGGATTGTTGGCGGAAATCCTTTTTCCGTCAAGCGGCGCGGCGCCCCGTGCGCATGTAATGGAAAAGATACTGCTGCGCGTAGCCGGCATGGGGGCCAAAATACGTTTGAGAAAACCGGCGCAGCCTGCTTTCGCTGGGCCGTCGGCGCGGGAAGTATAGTTCCCGCAGGGCGCGCATCACCCACACGTCCACGGGAAACGCCTCTTGGAAACCGAAAGCAAAAAGCAGCACACAGTCGGCAACCTTGCGTCCCACGCCGGGAAGCGCTTCCAGCGCCGCACGCGCCTCTTCACACGTCACGGTGCCCAGGCGCAGCAGGTCGGGGGAGCGAGCACTCACAAGCCGGGCGGTCTCGCGCAGGTACGGCGCTCGAAATCCCATCTTGCAGGCACGCAGCTCGAGCTCGGTCGCGGCGGCAATTCGTTCGGGCGGCGGAAAGGAAAAGGCCTCCTCGAAGCCCGGAGGCGTGGCCACGCGGTCGCCAAACCGTTGACGCAGATGCGCGAGGATCTGCTGAATCTGAACGATCTGCTTCGTCGAGGAACAAATGAATGCGGCGAGGCATTCCCATGGATCCTGCCGCAGCAGGCGCAATCCCTTCGCGTGAGCCAGCGCCGCGCGCATGGGCGCATCATTGGGAAAGGACGCCACCACGGCGTCCAGATCCAGTCCCGTTTGAAGATAGTCTGCCAGCCACTGCCAGTCCGCCTGTGGCACGGCGGCCGTCGCCACGATCTCCCCGCCCTCACGCTGTTGCAGTCGCACCCAGCGCCGGGCCACGACGCCCTCCCATGCCCCTGCCCTCTCGCGCCAGCCAAAGGCCTGCCCGCAGGAAAGCGTCGCAGGGAGATGGTAATCGCACACGGGAAAGGTCGCCCGCATAAGCCCCCCAAGCTAGTAGGTGAGGATGGAACGGATGGGAAGCCCGGCGAGCTTCTGGCGGCCGTTTAGGAATCCCAGCTCGACGAGGAAACCCACCTCGACCATCTGCGCGCCAATCCTCCGGAGCAGCGCCGCGGCCGCGGCAGCCGTGCCACCGGTGGCCAGCAGGTCGTCCAGCAGCAGCACCCGCGCCCCGGGCGCAAGGGCGTCCACATGCAGGGCGATGGTGGCTTCGCCGTATTCCAACTGGTAACGCTCCTCGAAGGTCGTGTGGGGCAGCTTGCCTTTCTTGCGGATGGGAATGAAGGCCGTGTGCAGGCGCTGCGCGGCGGCGGCGGCAAAAATAAAGCCCCGGGCGTCGATGCCGGCCACGGCGTCGATGCGCGCGCCCTCGTGCGGGGCGGCGAGCAATTCCACCGCGCCGGCGAACAGGCGTGCGTTGCCCAAGACGGGGGTGATGTCCTTGAACTGGATGCCCGGCTTGGGAAAGTCGGGCACGTTGCGAATGGCGGCCCTCAGCTCGTCTGCGCCCACGCCGCCCATGTCAGTGCAGCACCTCAAACTGCTCCACGCGCTCAATCATCTTGCGCAGGCGGTGCAGCGCGATGTTCTGGATCTGGCGCACGCGCTCCCGGGTGACTTTGAATTTGGCGCCGACCTCCTCCAGTGTCCGCTCGGGATTGCCATCCAGACCAAAGCGGTAGTTGAGGATTCCCGCCTCGCGCGCGTTGAGCGTGCCCAGCATCTGCCGCAGCATGGCCGTGACGGTCTTCTCCTCCAGATCCTGATAGGGTGTGTGCTGCGCCTGATCCTCCACAAGGTCTCCCATGCTTTCGGAATCGTTCTCGTCGCCCACCGGCGCGTCAAGCGACATGGGGCGGATGGCCGCCGTGCGCAATTGCGAGACGCGCGAGGAGGTCATGTGCATCTCCTCACCCAGCTCCTCGTCGGTGGGCTCCCTTCCAAGTCCCTCCTGAAGGCGCAGGGCGACGTGGCGCATACGCGAAATCTTGTCCACGAGATGCACCGGCAGCCGGATCATCTTTGCCTGGTTTGCCAGCGCACGCTTGATGGACTGCTTGATCCACCACGCGCCATAGGTCGAAAGCTTGCCGCCTTTGGCGGGGTCGAAGCGCTTCACGGCCTTCATGAGGCCGATGTTGCCTTCGTCGATGAGGTCGAGCAGCGGCAGCCCCAGCCCGTCGTAGTCGCGGGCGATTTTCACGACGAGCCGTAAGTTGGCCTTGATCAAGTGCTGCTCAGCCTCCAAGTCGCCCTGCTTGATGCGCGCGGCCAGCACCACCTCCTCCTGTGGCGTGAGCAGCGGCGTGCGGGAGATTTCGTTGAGGTAAAGATGGATGGCCGAATCGCCGTCGTACGGACGCCCGGCCGGCGCCGCGCCACGGGCTTCGCGGGGGGCGGCGGGCTTCGCCTTGGGGCGAGGGCGTTTCAGGGGTGCCTCGAATGGAGCCGGCATTGAGTGGTCAACAGGGTCTGCAGGGTCTACGCCACGCGGGCATTGGACGTTAAGGCGGCCATTAGACCTCCAAAACCTTTTTAAACTGGGTCAAGTTTCGAGGACGTCTTCCAGTAACCACCAAGTCATCCTCCAGCCGCACTCCACCGATGCCAGGATAGTAGAGCCCCGGCTCGACCGTGACGACCTGGCCGGCCCGGAATACGTCTGTGGACACCGCAGAGATGCGCGGAGCCTCGTGAATCTCCAGCCCCAGCCCGTGGCCGGTTCCGTGGAAAAATCCCTCCATGTGGCCATTGCTGCGCCGGGTCTTGAATCCCTCGGCGGCAAACGTGTCCACAACGGCTTGGTGAGCCGACGCCATGGGCAAGCCGGCGCGAATGCGCGCGGTGGCCGCCTGCTGGGCGCGTCCCACGGCGCCATACATTCGCCGCACGGCGTCGCTGGCGCGCCCTTTCACCACCGTCCGGGTGATGTCGCCAAAGTAGCCGGTCTTGGTCGCACGGGGAAAGATGTCGAGGATGATGGGCTGGTTGGCGCGCAGCGGCCCATGACCGCGCTCGTGCGGGTCGCATCCCTGCTCGCCGCCGGCCACGATGGTATGGCTGGCTACGCCGCCAGCCTGGAAAATCGCACTGCCGATGAGCGCCTGCACACGCTCGGAGGTGAGCACCTCGTTGCGGTAAACCAATCGCCCGTGCCGGTCCACCCGGCTGCGGCGGATGGCCTGCACGGCCTCGGCCATCCCCACCTCGGTCATCGCCACGGCCGCCTTGATCTTGCGGATCTCATCGGGCGTCTTGATTTCGCGATCGGGAAAGCAAGCCCCGCTGACGGGCCGCACGCGGATGCCGGCGTCTTCAAGCTTGCAGGCCAGCCCGTGGGGGAAGCCCTGCGGCACCTCCACAGATTTAACACGATGCTCCTTGAGCACGCGCCCGACCACTTGATGCAATGGAACCGAGCGTGCTCCCTTGCCGCCAATCTTGCGAGCGTAGCGCGAGAGGGAGAGCACACGACAGTGCGGTGCGGCCTTGCGCGCCCGGTCAATCTCCAGATCGCTCATCACCACCAGCTGCCGCCGGCCCAGCTGCAGATAGATGAAAGGGTCGGGAACGAACATGCCGACGGCGTACAGCATGTCCGCATCCTTCTCGCTGTCGGAAATAAGCAGCAGGTTCTTTGGGGGCACGGCCGAAAAGTAGGGAGGCACCCCGCCTGAGGCAAGCCGCATTTAGCAGCCGCAGGCACGGTCGCCTGCGTCGCCCAGTCCCGGCACGATGTAACCGCGCTCGTCCAGCTTGGAATCGACCGCCGCCACCACAATGCGCGATTGGGGGAAATGGCTGCTGAGCGTCCTCACCCCCGCCCTTGATGCGATGACGTGGACAAAGCTGATGCTGCGCGCTCCGCGCTGGCGCAGCAATTCTCCGGCCGCCACGGCGCTGCCGGCGGTGGCCAGCATGGGATCGAGCACCAGCACGTCAAAGCGCCCCAGCCGCGCGGGCACCCGGTCCAGATACCACTCGGGCTTGAGGGTGGACTCGTTGCGGGCCATGCCGATCATCCCTAGATGCGCCTCGGGCAGGAGCGGCCACAACGCGTCAACCATGGCCAGGCCGGCGCGCAGGATGGGCGCGAGCAGCACCGGATGACGCAGCGCCACCCCCGCGGCGGGCATCAGGGGAGTGCGCACGCGCACCGGACGCAGCGAAAGGCCGGCCGTGGCCTCGTAGACGAGCGGCGCCGCAAGCCCGGCCATGAGACGGCGGAACTCCCCCGGCGAAGCGCGGCGGTCGCGCAGGCGGGTCAGTTTGGCCTGGACCACCGGGTGGCGGACGACGATGAGGTGATTTGACACGGGGCCGATGCGCGCAGCATTGCACGCCACACGAAGGGGGCGCAAGGGGCTTTGGAATTGTACCTTGACGCTTCCTAGAGCACGACCTACGCTCTCGCCAAGACAGGATGTGGCTGGTTCGCCAGCGTGGAAAGTCGGAGCAGATCCGGCTTTTTTGTTCCCCGGAAGCGGGGACGCGCGCGAACCCCCGCACCCAGGGGCTAGCTATGAATGTCGAGTTTTTGGCGGTTCTGGATCATTGGGAGAAGGAAAAGGGCATCAAGCGTGATGTCATGATCGCTGCTGTCAATGAGGCGCTGGTGACGGCCGCGAAAAAGGCCGTGGGCCCGGCCCGCGAGCTGCGCTGCGAGATTGACCCCAAGACGGGCGCCATCCATGCCATCGCCAAGCTGGTGGTGGCGGAACGGGTGCAGTCGCGCCACGACGAGATTTCCAGGTTTGATGCCATGCGCCTCAAGGAAGACGCCAAGGTGGGCGACGAAATTGAGGTGGAAGTCACCCCCGCCAACTTCGGCCGAATCGCCGCGCAGTTTGCCAAGCAGGCGCTCATGCAGCACGTGCGCAAGGCGGAAAAAAGCCTGATTTGGGATGAATTCAAGGACCGCGTTGGCGACATCGTGAGCGGGACGGTGCGCCGCTTCGAACGGTCGGACGTGAAGGTGGATCTGGGCCGCTACGAGGCGCTCTTGCCCAACCGCGAGCGCGTGCCCATTGAGGAATACCAGCTCGGTGAACGCATCCGCTGTTACGTCAAGGCCGTTGAGGAGACGCCTCACGGACCGGAAATCATCCTCTCTCGCGCAGCGCCCGAGTTTGTCATCCGCCTCTTTCAACTGGAGGTGTCCGAGATCGCCGACCGCACGGTTGAAATCCGCGCCGTGGCCCGCGAGCCGGGCTTCCGCACCAAGCTGGCCGTCCACTCGCGCGACAATCGGGTGGATCCGGTGGGGGCCTGCGTGGGGTTGCGCGGCCAGCGCGTGAAGAACATCGTCCGCGAGCTGAACAACGAGAAGGTGGACATCATCCGCTGGGATCCGGACATCCAGGTTTACATCACCAACGCCCTGGCGCCCGCAAAGCTCAAGGCCTTCCAGATTGACGAGCGCACCAAGCGTGCGCGCATTCTCGTCAGCGAGGACCAGCTTTCGCTGGCCATCGGCAAACGCGGCCAGAACGCGCGGCTCACCGCCAAGCTCACCGGCTGGCAGGTGGACATCGAGGCCGAGGCGGTGAAGACGGTGACCTTTGACGATCAGGTGGCCCACGCCGTGTCGGCACTGATGGCCGTGCCCGGGCTGGATGACACCCTGGCGCGCGCACTCGTCAGCAACGGATTCCATTCGCTGACTGACCTGCAGCAGGCCAGCGAGGAGGACCTCTCTGGAATCCCGGATGTTGCGGCTCATGCCGCCACGATCGTCGCCGCGGTGAAGGCCGAAACCGAGCGACGCGAATCCAGCACAGCCGTCGTCGCCAATGAACCCGCCGCGATGGGCTAGACCATGAATTTGCCGTGCTGCAACCCTGCCGCGCCATGAACGCGCCGGCGAGAAATCGAGCAGCCCGATCCCATGCCTGTAAGAATCTACGAAATCGCCAAGCGCCTGAACCTGGCGAACAAAGAGGTGTTGGACAAAGCCAAGGTGCTGGGCATCCAGCACGCCAAGGTCGCGTCTAGTTCGCTCGACAAGATCACTGCGGAGTTTCTCGAGCAGGAAATCCTCAAGGAACTCAAACCCTCGGCGGCACCGGTTGTCGAGGCGCCCAAGCCGGTTGAACTCAGGCCGGTCATCATCATTGCGCCGCCAGAACCGGAGCCCGCTCCTCCCCCGCCGGAACCGGAGCCCTTGCCACCGGAGGAATTCCTCGAGCCTGTTCTGGCAGAGGCGACCGCGGCCGAGATTGTGGTGCCGGAAGTTCCCGCCCCTCCCGCATCACCTACATCTGCGGTTGCCTCCCCTGCAACCACTCCGCCCGCGGCCGCCATGCCGGTCGCCGCCGCGCCCGCGGCTCCCGCTCCTCCCCGCGTGGGAGAAAAGGTGGGCTTCATTGATTTGGGAGGGTTTGGAAAGCGCCCGCCACGGCGTGATGAACCGCGAAGAGATCCGCCCCGACGGACCGACATCCGCCCCGACCCTCGCGCCCCGCAACGGTCGGACCGCCCCACCCCAACGGGTCCCGGCGGTGCGGTCGCCAGGCCGGCAGCCCGCCCGACACCCACCGAGCCGCGCATCCTGTTGCCGGCCGACGCGAAGATCATTTCCATCAAGCCCCCCATTGTCGTCCGTGAACTGGCTGAAAATCTGGGACGCAAACCCTTTCAACTCATCGCCGACCTGATGGGTCTGGGCGTCTTCGCCAATCTCAATCAGTCCATCGACGAGGGCATCACCGCCCGGCTGTGCGCCAAATACGGTTTCAAATTCGAGGCGCGCAAGCGCGACAAGGCGGCCAGCCCCAAGCCCCTGATTGAGAAGAAGGTCATCGAGACGGACAGCGGGGACGACCCCAAGCATCTCAAACTGCGCCCCCCCGTGGTCACCATCATGGGCCATGTGGACCACGGCAAGACCACGCTCCTCGACGCCATCCGCAAGACCAAGGTGGTGGAAGGCGAAGTCGGCGGCATCACCCAGCACATCGGCGCGTACACCGTCACCATCCCGCATCACACGCGCAAAAAGGAGATGTACCAGATCACCTTCCTGGACACTCCCGGCCACGCGGCCTTCAGCGCCATGCGCGCGCGCGGCGCCAACGTCACCGACATGGTGATCCTCGTGGTCGCCGCCAATGACGGCGTAATGCCCCAGACCCTCGAGGCCCTGAGCCACGCCCGGGAGGCCGGTGCGCAAATCATCGTGGCCGTCAACAAGTGCGATCATCCCAATGCCAATCCGCAGATGGCGCGCAAGCAGCTTCAGGAACACGGCCTGCTGTGCGAGGAATGGGGCGGCGAGGTGCAATTCGTCGACCTGTCGGCCCTGAAGAATCAGGGCCTGGACAAGCTCCTGGACTCCGTCCTCGTACAGGCCGAGGTGATGGAGCTTAAAGCCAATCCCACCCGCCGCGCCCAGGGCAATGTCATCGAATCAGGCATGGATCCGGGCGGCCCCATGGCCACGGTGCTGGTGCGCAAGGGCACGTTGCGCGTGGGCGATGCCATCATCTGCGGCCAGCACACGGGCAGAGTGCGCGCCATGATTGACGCCGATGGCAACCGCCTCAAGGAAGCAGGCCCCTCCATCGCCGCCAAGGTACTGGGGCTTGACGGCGTGCCCGAGGCGGGCGACGAGTTCCATGCGGTGGAGGATGAGAAGGCGGCGCGCGAACTGGCCAGCGAGCGCGAGGCGCAGTCGCGCAAGGAATTCAACGAGGGGCGCGGCACGGGTGTCACGCTCGAGAACCTCTTTGCCACTCTCGACGCCGAGAGCGCCAAGGTCTTGAAGGTGATCATCAAGGCCGACACGCAGGGTTCCACCGAGGCCATCGTGAGCTCGCTGCGCAGCATCAAGTCCGAGAAGGTCAGCATGGAAGTCATCCATGCCGCCGTGGGCACCATCACCGAGTCGGACGTCAACCTTGCCTCCTCGGGCAAGGCCGTCGTGCTCGGGTTTCACACCAAGCCCGACAAGGGCGTGCAGGACTCTGCCAAGCACCACGGTGTGCAGATCAAGCTTTACAAAATCATCTACGAGCTCGTGGACGAAGTGAAGGCCGCGATGGCGGGCCTGCTCGACCCCGTGCTCAAGGAGGTCGTGATCGGCAGCGCCGACGTGCGGCAGCTCTTCACCCTTTCCAAAGGCAACACGATCGCAGGCTGCGCCGTGTCCAGCGGACGCATCGCGCGCGGCAAAGTGCGCGTCATGCGTCGCGGCAAAGAATTGCACAGCGGAACGGTCCACACGCTGCGGCGGTTCAAGGAAAACGTGGATGTGGTTCGCGCCGGCATGGAATGCGGCATCGGCCTCTCAGGGTTTGACACCTTCGAGGTCGGCGATGTCATCGAAAGCTGCGTGACGGAGAAAGTCGCGCAGGAACTCTAAAGGCCCGCCCATGCCGCCGCTGCGTCAGGAACGCGTCCGCGAACTCATCAAGCGTGCGTTGAGCGAAATCCTGCGCCGCGAGGTGGATGTCCAGACGTATGGGATGATGACCATCCACGACGTGGGTCTGGCGCGCGACATGCACTCGGCCGTGGTCTACGTGGGCATCCTCGGAGGAGAAACGCAGCGCCGTCAGGGGGCGGAATACTTGAGCCAGAACCGCGGACGCCTTCAGTCGCTTTGTGGCAAGGAGGTGAACCTCAAGTACACGCCCATCCTCCAGTTCAAGGTGGACGACTCTGTCGAGCGCGGCAATCGCGTGATGGACATTCTCGATCAGCTGGGGGATCAAGGGGAGCCGGCCCCATGACACGCCGCCTTCAGATCATCTCGCGCATCCTTGAGGCCGTGTCCCAATCGCGCTCCATCTGTATTGTGGGGCATGGGCGCCCAGACGGCGACTGCATCGGTTCGCAAATCGCGCTGACCCTCGCGTTGCGCGGCCAGGGTCGGCGCGTGCAGTGCTGGAATCAGGACCCCGTGCCCGGCAAGCTCAAGTTTCTGGATCCGGACGGGGTGGTGACCATGCCCGTCGCCTCGGTGCGGCTGGACTGCGTCATCGCCGTGGACTGCGCCAGCTACGAGCGCCTTGGCGATCTGTGCGCGCGTCTGGAGAGGCGGCGGCTGCTCATCAACATCGATCACCACGCCTCCAATCACCGCTTCGGCGATCTGAACTGGGTCGTCCCACGAAGCCCCTCCACGGGCGAGCTCATCCACCGGCTGCTGCGGCAGGCGCAGTGGCCCATCACGCCGGACATCGCCAACGCGCTCCTCACGGCCATCAGCACCGACACGGGTTCCTTTCAGTATCCCAGCACGCGCCCGTCCACGCACCGCACCGCTGCCGAGCTGCTCACGCGGGGCGCCGACTCCGCGCGCATCTGCCAGGAGGTGTATCAGAGCTATCCCCTCGGGCGCGTGCGGCTGCTGCGGCACCTGTACAACCGCTTCAAGCTGCGGCATCACAACCAGATTGGCTCCTTCTGGCTGCGCCGTCGCGACTACACGCTGACCGGCGCCAAGCCGGATGATGCCGAGGGCCTCATCGAGCAAATCCGGGACATTGGGTCGGTGCGCGTGGCGTGCCTCTTTGAGGAACTGGAGCCGGGACTGACGCGCCTGAGCCTGCGCAGCAAGACTCCCGCCGTCAACGTGGCCGACGTGGCCGCGCAGTTTGGCGGCGGCGGCCACGGCGCTGCCGCGGGAGCCCGCATCCCCGGCGACGCCCGGAAGGTTGAGCGCCTCGTGCTCGACGCCCTCAAGGCCGCCCTCAACGGCCACCAACATTAGTCCCTTGTATGCCCCGCCCTCCTGCCTTTGACGGCGCGCTGTTGGTGGACAAGCCGGCCGGCCCCACTTCGCATGACGTGGTGGACAGCGTCCGCGACCTCTACCGGATGCAGCAGGTCGGCCACTGCGGCACACTCGACCCCGGCGCCACGGGCCTGCTGGTTCTGCTGCTGGGGCGCGCCACCAAGCTCTCCAGCCGATTCATGGCCGACGACAAAGCCTACGAAGGGGTCATCCAGCTTGGGCTGACCACCGACAGCCACGACGCGCATGGGCAGGTCACGGCCAGGACGGCTGTGCCGCCGCTCACGCTGGACAAACTCAACGCGGCGGCGCGAGAGTTCACCGGAGACCTGATGCAGCTTCCCCCCATGGTCTCCGCCGTCAAAAAGGGCGGCACGCCGCTCTACAAGCTGGCGCGCAAGGGGCAGCAGGTCGAGCGCGAGGCGAGGCTGGTCCACGTGTACCAGTTCGAGTTTAGCGGCTATCAGGCGCCACTGGGGCGGTTTCGAGTGGCCTGCACCAAGGGCGGCTACGTGAGATCCCTGGCGCACGATCTGGGCCAGCGGCTGGGCTGCGGCGCCATCCTTAAACACCTTCATCGCACGCGCTCCGGATCCTTTGAGGTACACGAGGCTCTCCGGCTCGAGGCCCTCCTTGAAACACCCGACGCCCAGCTGCCCGGCTTGGTGGTGCCGCTCATGGACTTGGCGCCGCGGCTCAAGTCGGCATGAGGATTTTCAAAAACGCGCCCGAGGCGCGATCGCCCTCGGGCAGGGTGGCTAGGGTGGCAATTGCCATCGGCCTCTTCGACGGCGTGCATCTGGGCCACCAGCAGGTGCTGCGGCAGACCGTGGCCGACGCGCGCAACCACGAGGCGATGGCAATCGCCGTCACGTTCGACCGCCATCCGGCGGCCGTGCTTTCCCCGCAGTCGGCGCCGCTTTTGATTCAGTCCGACGCGCAGCGACTGCGAACCATCGCCGCGCTTGGAATCGACGCAGCGCTGGTGCTGGAGTTTGATGAGGCCTTGAGCCGCGTGAGCGCAGAGGCGTTCCTCCAACAGTTACTTGAACCACTGGGCCGGTGCGTGAGTGTCTGTGTGGGGGCGCGCTTTGCCTTTGGACACGGGCGCGCCGGAAACGTGGCGCTGCTCAATCAATGGGGCGACCGGATGGGCTTTGCCGTCCACGGCCTTGCCAATGTGGCGCTGGACGGCGAGCCGGTGAGCAGCTCGCGCATACGTCAGGCAATCACCTCGGGCGACTTGGATGCGGCTGACCAGATGCTGGGCCGCGCCTACACTCTGGCGGGAACGGTGGTGGCGGGCGACCGCCGTGGACGCGAATGGGGATTTCCAACCGCCAATCTGGACGTGGCCGGGCTTTGCCTGCCGCCCTCGGGGGTCTATGCCGCGCATGCGCAGGTGGCGGGCCGGACGCACCGCGCGGTCGTCAACATCGGGATCCGGCCCACGCTCGGCGGCATCGCTCCAACGGTGCGCGTGGAAGCCCACCTGCTCGACGTCACGGGCGATTTTTACGGACAGGAGGTTGAACTTTCATTTGTAAAGCGGTTGCGAGACGAGGCGCGGTTTGAAAACGTGGACGCACTCTGCGCGCAGATTTCCCGCGATGTGCAGGCGGCGCGCGCGGCGTTTGAAGACTGACGGTGCCCAAGGGTTGTCTGCAACCCATCGAGGTGCCCCTTCCAATAACTTTCCTTTGCCGGTCAGGGCCGGCCCACTACAGTCCCCGCGATGAACAGGGATACGCTGGCGGCGCTCGAGGCCACGCTGCGGGAGGAGAGTGCCTTCGTGCGCCCGCTGATGGCCGAGATGGGCAAGGTCATCGTGGGTCAGCACTATCTCGTGGAGCGGCTCATCATCGGCCTGTTGGCTGACGGCCACGTGCTGCTTGAAGGCGTGCCCGGGCTGGCAAAAACCCTCGCGGTGAAGACGCTGGCGTCCACGCTGGATCTTAAATTCTCCCGCCTGCAATTCACCCCGGACATGCTGCCGGCCGACGTGGTGGGCACTCAGATTTACAACCCGCAGACCGGTGCCTTCACAACGCACCTGGGCCCGGTGCATGCCAATCTGGTGCTGGCTGACGAGATCAACCGCGCCCCCGCCAAGGTTCAGAGCGCGCTGCTGGAGGCGATGCAGGAGAAGCAGGTCACCCTGGGTGACAAAACCTTCAAGCTGCAGGAACCCTTTCTCGTGCTGGCGACGGAGAACCCCATTGAACTGGAGGGCACCTACCAGCTGCCCGAGGCGCAGGTGGATCGCTTCATGTTAAAACTGCGCATCGACTACCCCAGCCGTGCGGAGGAACGGCGCATCTTGGACCTCATGGCCCGCACCCAGAATCTTCCGCAGGCCTCGCGCGTGGCCAGCGCCGCGCAGGTGATGCAGGCGCGCCGGCGGCTCGACGACCTCTACGTGGACGACAAGGTCAAGGACTACATTGTGGATCTGGTCTGCGCCACACGCGATCCCAAGGCCTACAAGCTGGACATTGGGCACCTCATTCACCTGGGCGCATCGCCGCGTGCCACCATCTTTCTGGCGCTCGCCGCCAAGGCCCACGCGTTTTTGCAGGGGCGTGGCTATGTCACCCCACAGGATGTGAAAAGCATCGCGCCCGACGTGCTGCGCCACCGCGTGACCACCACCTACGAGGCCGAGGCGGCCGAGAAGACCAGCGAGGATGTGGTGAAGATGCTGCTGGACCATCTGCCGGTTCCCTGAAAACCGCGCCATGCTCTCTCCCGAGATCCACGACAAGGTCCGGCAGATCGAGATCAAGACCAGCCGGCTGGTGACCGAGGTGATGGCCAACCAGTTCCGGAGCGCCTTCAAGGGCCACGGCATGGAGTTTGAAGAGGTGCGCGAGTACCAGCCGGGCGACGAGGTGCGGTTCATCGACTGGAACGTCACGGCGCGCATGAACCATCCCTTCGTCAAAAAGTTCGTCGAGGAACGCGAGCTGACGGTGATGGTGGTGGTGGACGTGAGTGCGTCGGGCCGGTTTGGGTCTCAGGCACAGTCCAAGCGCGAACTGGCCGCCGAGCTGGCCTGCGTGCTGGCGCTGGCGGCCAACCGCAGCCAGGACAAGGTGGGCCTGGTTCTCTTCACCGACACGGTGGAAGTCTTCGTGCCGCCGCGCAAGGGCCGGCGTCACGTGCTGCGCGTGGTGCGCGACATCCTGCATCATCCGCCGCGCCGCAAGGGCACGCGGCTGGAGGCGGCGCTGGAATTTCTCACGCGCATCTCCACCCGCAAGGCAGTGGTGCTGCTGCTCTCGGACTTCCTGGATCCCCTGCCCCTCAAGCCGCTGCGTCAGGCGCACCGGCGCCACGACGTCGTGGCGGTGCAGATCACCGATCCGCACGAGCACGCCCTGCCCTCGCTGGGCCGCGTGCTGCTGGAGGATGCGGAGACCGGGGCCGTCGCTGAGATTCACACCGGCCGTGCTGGGCCTCGCGAGGTGTTCGCGCGGGAGCGCGCAGAGGCGCAGGCCGACCTCTCCGTGCAGCTGCGCAATCTGGGCATCGACACGTTTTGCGTGCAGACCGGGCAGGACTACGTCAGATCCCTCTCGCGATTCTTCGAAGCGCGCGCGCGACGCCGGATGCGCCGGGGATGAACGCCACTCTCACCAACGCGCCCCCGGTCCTGCTGGTGGGCCTCAAGCCGCCCGTGGAGTTGCCCGACCCTTGGGCCTGGCTTTGGTGGACGTTGGGTGGCATTGCCGCGACCGCTACACTCGTCGCCGCCGGGGTGTGGATTTATCGGAAGGCAACCCGCCCCCCGCTGCCGGAGTTGCCCCTCGTGCGAGCCCGCAGGCAGTTGCGTGAAGTGCGCGCCCTGCTCGGCGATCCGGCCGCATTCTGTGCGGTCTTAAGCAGCGTCATTCGCGTCTATCTGGAGGGGCGCTTGGCCATGCGGGCCGCCGGTCAGACCACCGAGGAATTCCTCGCGGCCATGGAGGCCAGCCCCCAGTTCAGCGCGGCACAGAGCATTGCCATGACGCAGTTCCTCCGCCAGTGTGACCTTGTGAAATTTGCGCAAGACCGCCCGGCGCGCGAAGTGCTGGAAGGGCTGCACGGCACTGCTGCGAGGCTGGTGGAAGAAACTGCGCCCAAGCCCACCGACGGAGCTCGCCCCGCGCCATGAAGAGCGTGCCCTCACGCGTGGGCTTGCGACTGTTGCTCTGGCTGGCGCCGGTGGCGGCGGGTGCGTGGTGGGTGCGTGGGTCGGGAACGTCGTTCCGCGATCCGTGGTACCTGCTGCTGTTGGCGGTGCTGCCTTTGGCGGGCTGGCTGCGCGGCAGGCGCGGCGAGCCTGCGGCGCTGGTCTATTCCTCCATCACGCTTGTGGCACGGCTGGCGAACCCGCATCCGGCGCGCGCGGGCCAGGTGCTCTCGGCGTTACGCTGGCTCGCACTGGCACTCTTCATCGTGGCTCTAGCGCGTCCCCAAAGTGAACTGGGCGAATCGCGGCGCGAGCCTAGCGGCATCGACATCGTCCTTTCGGTGGATCTCTCCGACAGCATGCTGGCCGATGATCTGGCGCCCAGCCGCATTGTCGTGGCCAAGCAGGTGCTTGAGGAATTCATCGAGCACCGCCCCAACGACCGCATTGGTCTCGTGGTCTTCTCTGGCAAGGCGTACATCGCCAGCCCCCTGACACTCGATCATCCCTTCCTCGCCGCCAGCCTCAAACGGCTGACGGTGGACACGTTTTCCACCAGCGATGAGGAAGGCACCGCCATCGGCTCGGGCATCATGGCGGCGGTGAACCGGCTGGTGGATTTGAAGAAGTCCAAAAGCAAGATTGTGGTGCTGATGACCGACGGCCAAAACAACGCCGGCAAGGTTCCCCCCGTGCAGGCCGCCGAGGTGGCGCGCGCGCTGGGCATCAAGGTGTACACCATCGGGGTTGGCAAAAAGGGAACCAGCCGGCTGCCCCGGCCCAATCCGTTTGTGCCGGGAGGTTTTGTGTACGTGCCCCTCAATGTGGAGATTGACGAGGAGACGCTCCAGAAAATCGCCACGCGCACCGGGGGCAAGTTCTACCGCGCCGAGAGTGCCGACACGTTGCGGCAGGTGTACGACGAAATCAACCAGATGGAGACCACCGAGCGCGACGCCAAGCGCTTCCGCGTCTACCGCGACTTTTTCGCCGAGGTGATCCTCGCGGGCCTGCTGGTGCTCTTGTGCGAACTGGCACTCACCCACACCGTGCTAAGGAGGATTCCATGACCCGCTGGCTCAAACCTCTCGCCCTCTGGGCGGCTTTGCTGGCGCCGGTGTGGATGCTGCTCGGGATGAGCGGGCGCCTCGGCCTCTCATGGAAACAGCCGGCGCGCCTGCAATGGCTGTGGGTGCTGCCCCTGCTGGGCGTCCTGTTCCTTTGGGCGCTCTCACGGCGGGAACGGCTCTGCGCGCTGTTCGTCCAAGCGCGGCTGCTGCCCGATCTGGCCGGCGCGATTTCTCCGGCGCGCCAATGGCTGCGGATGGGGTTGTTGCTCTTGGCGCTCTCGGCTGTGCTGCTGGCGTGGGCGCGTCCGAGGTGGGGCACCGAAACGGTGCGCTCGCAGCAGAGCACGCTGGACATCGTGGTGGCGCTGGACACCTCCGCCAGCATGCTTGCGGCCGATGCTCGCCCCACGCGGCTGGAACACGCCAAGCTCGCCGCCAAGGAACTCAAACGCGCCGCCATCGCCGAGCGCTTCGCGCTCATTCCCTTTGCGGGCACGGCCTTTCTGCAATGCCCGCTCACCACCGAGGAGGAGGTGTTTCGCCAGAATGTCGAGGTGGTGCGCGTGGGCATCATCCCGCAGGAGGGCACGAGCCTCTCGCAGGTCATCGCCACCGCCCAGAAAGCTTTTGTGGATGAGCCGGAGCACCAGCGAGTACTCGTGATTTTTTCCGACGGCGAGGATCATGAGGGCGAAGCACTGGAGGCCGCGCGCAAGGCGGCCGCCGAGGGTCTTAAGATTTTTACCATCGGCGTTGGAACCGTGGCGGGGGATGTGATGTCCATCCGTCCGTGCGCCCATTGCGACACGCAAAACCTGCCCGAGGCACGCACCTGCGAGCGCTGCCACGCGCTGCTGGGCGAGGCGGAGTACCTGCGCGACGCCTCCGGCGCCGTGGCGCACACGAGACTGGAGGAAGCCCTGCTGCGCGACATCGCGCAGGCCGGCGGTGGCTTCTACCTGCCCCTGCGCGGAGAGCAAACAATGCAGTCACTCTACAAAAACGGGCTGGCCCCGCTGGCGGAGTCGGAAGATACTGGCTCGGTCGAGCTGGCGGTGGCGCGCGAGCGTTACCGCTGGCCGCTGGCCGCGGCAATGCTGCTGCTCCTGCTCGAACTGTTCATCCCCACGCGCCGCCGCACCCCGGCGGCGGCCGCCAGTCCGTCGGCACTCACTCCCGCCGCCGTCGCTGCCCTGCTGCTTCTGGCTCCTTGGGCGCACGCCTCGCCTGCGACCCTGTACCGTGACAAGAAATTTGCCGAGGCTGCCGCTGCGTACGAAGCGCAGCTCAAGGATCCCAAGCAGGCTGCAAGGTTCCCGCACCTGATCCACTATAACGCAGGCACGGCCGCCTTTCAGTCGGGCGACTATCACACGGCGCTGCGCCACTTCACAGCCGCCTTGGAGGCCGATGACCTGGCTCTGCAACAACGCGCCTTTTACAACTTGGGCCACACGCACCACCAGCTGGGCGTCCTGGAAACCAAGGTGGAAGGGCGCATCGCCCGATGGGATGAGGCGCTCCAGCATTTTGGGGCCGCGCACCGGTTGGATCCCGCCGACAAAGAAGCCGCCGCCAATCATGCCACCCTGCACAAAAAACTCGCGCAGGAGCTGGCCAAGATTCCCATGGTCGCTTCGCCACTGGCGCTGGGCACGATTCCGGCGATGCGCAAGAAGGACGCGGTGCTGCTCACCATTCACCCACCCGAAGGCTCGCCCCCGCCCGACCGGCCGTACTGGCGCATGCTGGTGTTGGATGAATACCGTCAGGGCGCGGCGCGCGTCAGCGAAAGTCTGGCCGCGCTGGACAGCAGCGCGCTGCGGGGCACTTACCGCTCGGCCCACGGCAACCGCGAACCGGCCGAGGAGGACGCGTGGGCCGGCGAGTGGCGCTTTCAACTCGAGCCCTTGGCCAGCGCGCACCTGCCCGCGCCGGGTCCGTTTGAGACGCTCACCCTGCAGTCGCCGCGTCCCTTCCAGTACAACAACACCGCACTGCACGGGAGGCTGGCCCAAGTGCCGGTGAAGCCTGTGCGTTACCAGCTTCTGGATCCGTTTGGCTCACAGCAAATCTCGATGGCCGACGCCGACCGTCCACTGACAGAGACCCCGCCCGCGCAGGCCGAAGGCTATCCTTGGACCACGCTGGAGCTGGACCTCACCCCCGCCGAGCGGCGCGAACTGACGGCGATGGTCGCTCAGGTGCTCAACGGCCAGACGCTGGACGTTGCCGCCTTTGCAGAGGCCGCCATGGCGTGGCTGCATCGCCAGCATCCTCTCGCCGAAGAGAGCCGCCTGCCCTCCGGCGAAGGCGACCCGGTGCTGCGCTGGATGAAGACGCGCGAACCCGGCGCCAGCGACCTCTTCGCGTTTGCCTTCCAATTGCTCTCGCGCGCCTCGGGCAATCCCGCCCGCGTCGTGTGTGGCATGGTGGGTGCCGACCACGTGGCCGCGCAGAAGCGGCATGTGGCGCACTACAAGCATCTGCACGTGTGGAACGAGGTCTTCACGGGCACCCACTGGCTGCGCGTCGACCCCGCGCCACCCGACAAGAATTCCCAGCCTCAGAACGGAGAGGGCAACACGCCACCGCCGCCCAATGGCCAGCCGCAGAACCCCAACGGGCAGTCTCCCAACACGCCTCAGGGTGAGCCGCAGCCGGGCGGTCAGCAGCCCCCCGAGGGCAACAAGCCCGAACCGGGCGACTCCAAGCTCACCCCCAACGAGGCGCGCGAACTTTTGGAGGCATCGCGCGATCAGGAAAAGCCGCTGGTGTTTCCGCCCGGCGGCAGCGAACTGGGCCAGCGCTCGCGCCCCCCGCGGCGCCTGCTCAAGAACTGGTGACATGTACTCGCGCCTGCCTTGCTGCGTCAGCATTCTTGGATTGGCATGCCGCCTTTCCGCACAGGTGGATGACGGGGTCGTGCGCAACGACTTGGCATTTCTTAAGGTGGTGATCCCCGCCGGTGAGGTGTACCGCGGGCAGATGTTTCCCGTGGACATGCAGGTTCATTTCCCCGGGCACTACGGCCGGCGCATTGACATCAACGAATTGCGCAATCATCCGCCCCGCGCCCGCACCGAGGGCATCCGCTTTCTCCTCAACCGCTCCCTGTTCCAGCCCACGCAGCAGGCGATCGCGGGCCAGGTCTATCCCATTTACCACTACCGCGACGCGGGCGTGGCCACGCGTGCGGGCAAGCTGGAGCTGCTCTTTAACACGGAGCTGGTGCTCGACGACTTCACGGAGGTCATCCCGCGCCAGATCAAACTCAAGCTGGCCAGCCCGGTGGTGCCGCTCACGGTGCTGCCGCTTCCCACGCAGGGCAAACCGCCCGACTTCAGTGGCGCTGTGGGCAGCTTCCAGCTCATCGTCGAGGCCGACCGCACGCGCGTGGAGGTGAACAATCCCGTCGCCCTGACCCTGACGGTGCGCGGCACCGGCCCGCTGGATTTCGTGCCCTCGCCCATGCCGGCCAATGGCTGGGAGGGTTTTCGCGTGGATGCGCTCAGCCCGCGTCTGGAGACCGGCGTGCTCGATCTCGCCAGCATGATGGTGTTCTCCACAAAAACCTTCCCCTTGCGACTCTTGCCGCGCGCGCCGGGACGCCAAGCCATCGCGCCCGTCCGCTTCAGTTGGTTCGACCCGCAGAAGCAGTCCTACCACACGACCACCTCACCCGCCACGCCGCTGGAAGTATTTGGCGACGCCCCCGCTGATCCGCCTGAGCCGCCGGAAGGCAAAGCGCAGATCACACCCGCGGCACCCAAGCCCACGCCCGAATCGGCCCTGCCACCGCTGCGGGCCACCCTCGGCACACTCGCGGCGGCCCCCACACCGTGGTTGCGAGAGCCGTGGTTTTTTGGGGCGCAAGCCCTGCCGCTTCTGGCCATGGTGGGTGCGATCGCATGGCGGCGGCGGCTGGATTTTCTGGCGGCGCACCCGCGGCTGGTCCGGCGGCGCCGCGTCGCCCGGCTCCTTCGGCAGGGACTCCGAGAGCTGCACCGACACGAACAAGCGGGGAATGCGCCGGCGTTTTACGAATGCGCCATCCGTCTGCTGCAGGAGCGCATCGGCGAACGGCTCGACTGCCCGGCCGGCGGCCTCACCGAGGCCATCGTGCCCGCGGCGCTCGCCACTCGCCTGCCTAGCGCGTCGGCCGACTCCTTGCGCGCCCTGTTTGACTCAGCCAATCGCGTGCGGTTTGGCACGGGCTTTGCCACAGGTTCGCTTGCGCAAGCCCGCGCGCAATTGCAATCGGTGCTCGACGCTTTGGAGGCGCTGGAGGCGCCGCGCGATGCGTCCTAGCCTGCCCTTGCTCCTCGTGGCGGGCTGCCTCAAGGCGGCGACACCGGCCGATGCGCTCTTCGAGCAATCCCACGAAGCATTTCGCGCCGGCAAATTTGCCGACGCTGCGGCGAGGCTTGAAACGATTCTGGCAGAGCATGGCGCCTCCGCTGCGGTCCACTTGAACTTGGCCCACTCCTATTTCCAACTCAGCACCGCGACGGGTGCCGGAGCCCCCCGACTGGGTTGGGCCATTCAACACTGCCACGAGGCGTTGCGGCTGGCGCCGCGGGATGAACGGGGGGCGCGCAC
>SYLI01000081.1 GCA_005809105.1 Verrucomicrobiales bacterium
AGTACTTCATGCCTTCGGTGCCCATCGAGATGCCATCGGAGATGGTGATGGTGTTAAAAATGATGGCCTTGCCGCCGCCGGCATTGGCGCCGGCCTCGGCCTCGCGCGCCAGCGTGTCGATGTGCATGTTGCACGGCGTCACGTTGCTCCACGTGGACGCGACCCCAATGAGTGGCTTGGCGAAATCCGCAGGCTTGAAACCGACCGGATACAACATCGCGCGGCTGGGCGCGCGTTCTGGCCCGTCCAGCAGGATGCTCGAGTGCGGACGCAGGTTGGGCTTGCCTTGTTTCTTCATGGGCGCGCGATTCTTGGCCGGGCGCGGCGAATTGCAAGCCTTTCAGGGAGCGGCGCGTTGACAAAACCGCTGCGCCTCCTTCAATGGCGGGCATGTCCCCCTTGCAAATCCGCGCCGTGACCGAGGCCGATGTGCCGCTGCTCTTGGAGTTCATTCACGGCATCGCCGAATACGAACGGCTGGATCACGAAGTTGTCGCCACCGAGGAGAGCTTGCGCCATGCCCTTTTCGGAAGCAGGCCGTCGGCCGAGGCCGTCCTCGCGTTCTGGGAAGGCGAGGCAGCGGGTTTCGCCGTGTTCTTCACCAACTTCTCCACGTTCGTCGGGCGCGCGGGAATGTACCTTGAAGACCTTTTCGTGAAGCCCGCCTTCCGCCGGCGTGGCATTGGCCGCGCACTCTTTCTGCATCTGGCCGGGCTGGCGGCGACGCGCCACTGCGGCCGCTTTGAGTGGGTGGCGCTGGACTGGAATGAGCCGGCCGCCCGATTCTACGAAGAGCTCGGAGCGCGCCGCCTCGAAGAGTGGAGGCTCTACCGCATGGACGCCGCGGCGTTGCAGCGCGCGGTGTCAGCCTGATTCAAGGCGCGGCCAAAAAATGCAAAAGACCCCGGTGTGCCGGGGCCTTCGCATTGATTAACAAATGACGGGCGTCAGCCTTCCAGCCTACTTGGTGCCCTGGTCGATCCACGCGCGGATGAGGCCAATCTCCTCACCGGTGAGCGGCTTGCCTTTGCCTTCGGGCGGCATGGCATCGTCCTCGTTCAGACGGGCGATGGCCTTGACGACGGAACTCTCGGCGCTGCTGCCTGGCTTAAACACCTTGTTCTTCACATTGCTCGCCAGGGTGGCCTCCAGAGTGTGGAGGCTGACCTTGCCCTTGGGCTTTTCCGGGCCGTGGCACTTGAGGCACGACCGTTCAAAAATGGCCTTGATGTCCCGCTCGTACGTCACGCCCTGCTTGGTGGCCGCGGGCGGCAGGTCCGCATTGTTGGCGTACAAGGTTGCCGCGACGGTTCCAGCTGCAATCACCACACCCAAGGTCTTCAATTTCATGCTCATGGTTTCCGATGTTCCATTTCCTTCCCCCGAAAAACAGGGGCCCCTGTTAGCGAAGGTAACGACGAATTGCACGCACAAAAATTCAGCACCAGGTGTGGCCGGCACTTGCCAGGACGCGCTTGCAGGCAAACACTCTTCTGGCCCATGAACCTGCGCCGGACTCCCCACTTACTCCTGCGATGCTTGCGCACCTGGATGGCCGCCGGCGCGGCGACCCTCGCCGGACTTTTTGCCGCAGAGGACTGGCCCCACTACCTCGGGCCGCGCCATGACGGCGTGTCCATCGAGACCAACCGGGTGGACCGATGGGCGGGAGCGGCGCCGGCGGTGTCGTGGCGGGCCCAAGTGGGTCTGGGATTCTCTGCGGTGTCCATCGCGCAGGGTCGGCTGTTGACGGCCGGCCATCGCGCCGGGCGCGACATCGTATGGTGCCTGGACGCCGCGACGGGCAAACCGGTCTGGCAACGCGATTATCCGGCGGAGTTGGGCGACAAGTTCTACGACGGCGGCACCGGCGCCACGCCGACAGTGGAAGGCGACCGCGTGTACGTGCTGAGCCGCTGGGGCGATGTACTCTGCCTGGGCGCCGCCGATGGCAAGGTTCACTGGCAGCGCCAACTGGCGAAGCAGGAGGATGCGCGCGTGCCGGGCTGGGGTTGGAACGGTTCGCCTCTGGTGTTGGGCCGCCTGTTGCTCCTCAACGTGGGTGCCGCCGGTTGGGCGCTGGACAAGGCCACCGGCAAGACGGTTTGGAAATCAGCCGATGGCGAGGCGGGCTATTCCACGCCCCAACCCATCACGTGGCACGGCCAGCCTCGGGTCGTTTTCAGCTCCGAGAACGCCTACACGGCGGTGAACCCTCAAACCGGCGCGGCCGTGTGGTCCATTCGCTGGCTGACGCGCTATGGGGTCAACGCCGCACGCGCCCTGGTGCGCGGCGACGAGGTGTTCGTTTCCTCGGGCTATTCCAAGGGCGCCGCGTTGTTTCGTGTGGGTGAAGGCGGCGCCGAGGAAGTGTGGCGCCAGCGGCAGTTTCGAAACCAGTTCAGCAGTGCCCTGCTTCTGGACGGCCATCTCTACGGTGTGGACGGCGACAACGACGCGCGCGCCAAGCTCAAGTGCGTGGACTGGAAAACGGGCGAGGTGCAGTGGGAGGCGGAGCTGGGGTTTGGTTCGCTCACGGCCGCGGGCGACAGGCTCATCGTGCTCACGGCCGCAGGCGAACTGGTGATGGCCGCCGCGGCCCCCAAGTCGTTCCAACCGGTAGCGCGCGCCAAGGTGCTTGAAGGCCGGTGCTGGACCATGCCGGTGCTCTCGCAGGGCCGCCTCTATTGCCGCAATGCGGCGGGGGAATTGGTTTGTCTGGATTTGCGGCGCGGCCAATAATCCTTCCCGCCTCATGAAGACCCACCGCCGCCGATTCCTGAAAACCGCCGCCTCGCTCGGTGCCGGAGCGTGGGCATGGCGTCCGTCCTGGGGCGCGCCGCCCGCCGAAAAATTCCGCACCGCGCTCATCGGCTGCGGCTGGTGGGGCATGAACATCCTGCGCGATGCGGTGGCTGCGGGCCGGTCCAAGGTGGTGGGGCTTTGCGATGTCTATGGGCAGGCATTGGAAGTGAGCGCCGACGAGGTGAACGACCTGTGCGGCGACCAGCCGCGGAAGTACCGCGACTACCGCGAGCTGCTGGCGAAGGAAAAACCGCAGGTGGTCATCATCGCCACGCCTGATCACTGGCACGCGCTTCCCGCCATCGCCGCCGTGGAAGCCGGCGCGCATGTGTTTGTCGAGAAACCCACCAGCCACACCGTGCAGGAAAGCCGCGCCATGCTCAATGCCTCGAAGGCCGCCGGGCGCGTGATGCAGGTGGGGCTGCACCGCCGCATCGGGCCGCACCATCGCGAGGCGATGGACTTCCTGCGTTCGGGCAAGGTGGGCAAGATTGGCATGGTGCGGCTCTTTGTCGCGGGCCGGGGCGGCGCGGAAACCCCCGTGGCCCATGCCAAGCCTCCGCTGGGAATGGATTGGGATGCGTGGTGCGGTCCCGCACCGATGCGCCCGTTCAATCCGCGGATGCACCCGGGCGGCTGGCGCAATTTCCTGGATTACGCCAATGGCACGCTGGGCGACTGGGGTGTCCACTGGCTCGATCAGGTGATGTGGTGGACCGATGAGAAGCACCCGCGCCGCATCTACTCGACCGGCGGGCGTCCCGTCAGCGGGCCGGCCGTGGCCAATGACAAGGAGGCCACCAGCGACGCGCCCGACACGCAGGTGGCGGTGTTCGAGTTCGAGTCTTTCACCGCCACGTGGGAACACCGCCGCTACGCGGACAATCCCACCGAGCGACACGGCGTGGGGGCTTACTTTTATGGCACGCGCGGCGTGCTGCACATCGGCTGGCGCGATGGCTGGACTTTCTACCCTGTGGAAAAGGGCGTGCCGCAGGCGCATGGCGCACCACGGTTTGACAACGAGAAGGACGGCCACAACAACCCGCCCCTGTGGCGCGACTTCATTGACGCCATCGACACCAAGCGCAAGCCCGTGGCCGACATCGAAGCGGCGCACCGCTCGTCGATCCTGCCGATGCTCGGCATGATCTCCTACAAAGTGGGCCGCAGCATCCAGTGGGATGGCGTGAAGGAACAGATTGTGGGCGACCCCGCCGCGAATGCCCTGTTGCGCCGTGACTATCGCGCGCCCTGGCAATACCCCAAGTCATGAGCGCCGCCCCACCTGATCTGCCCGCGCTGCCGGGCCTTCGACAATTCGACCTCACCGGTCGCGTGGCCATCATCACCGGCGGCTCGAAGGGGCTGGGCGCCACCATGGCGGCCGGGCTGGCGTCGGCTGGCGCCGATCTGCTGCTGGCCAGCCGCAACGAAACCGAAGCGCGCGACACGGCGGAAAAGATCGCGGGCGAATACGGGCGCAAGGCCGTGGGGATGCGCGCGGATGTGACATCCCAAGCCGACATGGAGGCGATGGCGGCGGCGGCGCTGCACCACTTCAATCGCATCGACATCCTCGTGAACAACGCGGGCATCAACATCCGCGGGCCGATTGACGGTGTGTCGCACAGGGATTTCCAGCACGTGCAGGACGTGAATGTCACCGGCACCTGGCTGGCCAGTCGCGCGGTGATGCCGCACCTCAAGGCGCAGCGGCGCGGGCGCATCATTAATCTCGCCAGCGCGCTGGGTCTGGTGGGGCTGGCCGACCGCACGCCCTACACCGCCAGCAAGGGCGCGGTGGTTCAGATGACACGCGCCCTGGCGGTGGAGCTGGCACCGATGAACATCACCGTGAACGCCATCTGCCCGGGCCCGTTCCTGACACCGATGAACGCGCCCATCGCTGGCACGGACATCGGCGGGCTCATCGTCGGCGCCACCGCCTTCAAGCGATGGGGACAGCTTCGGGAGATCCAGGGCATCGCCATTTATCTGGCAAGCGACGCCGCCAGCTACACCACTGGCGCCATCATCGCGGTGGATGGCGGGTGGACCGCGCACTAGCCTTCGCATGAAGCGGGCCTGCATCGCGATGGTTCTACTGCTGCTGGGCGCGGTGGGGCTGGCGGACGCCCGGCCCAACATCCTCTTCCTGGCGTTGGACGATCAAAACGACTGGGTGGGATTTCTTGGCGGCCATCCGCTGGCACACACGCCGCACATGGACGGGCTGGCGCGGCGCGGCACGGTGTTTGCCAACGCGCACTGCCAGGCGCCGCTGTGCAATCCCTCGCGGACAAGCGTGATGACCGGGCTTGCGCCTTCCACGACGGGCGTACACGGACTGGAGCCGTGGTTCCGCGCCGTGCCGGCATTTCGAGACCACCCCACGCTCACTCAAACATTGGCGCGGCATGGCTACCGCACGATGGGCGCGGGCAAGATTCACCACGGTGGATACGGGCGGCAGAAGGGCGATGACGAATTCCATCTGCTGGGACCGGCGGCCGGCGTGGGAGCGCGCCCCCCGCAGAAACTGGTCACCACTCCCTCGGGGAACCATCCGTTGGTGGACTGGGGATCATTCGAGCACCGCGATGAGGACAAGGGCGATTGGAAGGTCGCCTCGTGGGCTGCCGCGCAGCTCGACGCGCGTCCCGCCGAGCCGTTCTTCCTGGCGGCCGGGTTTTTCCTGCCGCACGTTCCCTGCTATGTCACGCCCCGGTGGCTGGAGCGCGTGCCTGACAACGACCTCGTGTTGCCGTCCGTGCGCCATGATGACCGCGACGACACGCCGCGCTTTTCGTGGTACCTGCACTGGGATCTGCCCGAGCCACGCCTCAAATTCCTGGAGGACGCCCGTCAATGGCGGCCGCTCGTGCGATCCTATCTGGCCAGCACCAGCTTTGTGGACAGCCAGGTGGGCCGGGTGCTCGACGCGCTGCGTCGCAATGGATACGAGCGCAACACCATCGTGGTGCTCTGGTCGGATCACGGCTGGCATCTGGGCGAGAAACAGGTCACTGGCAAGAACACGTTGTGGGAAGAATCCACGCGGGTGCCGCTGGTGTTCGCCGGGCCGGGCATTGTGGCCGGTGCCACCTGCGCCCAACCGGCGCAACTGCTGGACATCTACCCCACACTCCTGGAGCTGTGTGGACTGCCACCCATGGCCGCGCTGGAGGGGCGCAGCCTTCGGCCGCAGTTGCGTGACGCCCGTGCCGCCAGGGTGCAGCCGGCCCTCACCACGCACAATCAGGGCAACCACGCCGTCCGCAGTGCGCGCTGGCGGTACATCCGCTACGCCGACGGCAGCGAGGAGTTGTACGATCACCACACCGACCCGCATGAGTGGCACAATCTGGCCTCGCAGCCCGGAACCAAGGCGGTGCGCGAGGAGCACCGCGCGTGGCTGCCGCGGGTTGACCGGCCTTCCGTGGCGGGCAGTGCGCAGCGCATCCTAAAATGGGAAGGCGGCCGCGCGAACTGGGAGGGAAAGCTCATCGCGCCCGGCGCGGCCATTCCCGGATTGTAGCGCAAGCCCGCAGGCGTTCGGAAAGCGGGGCTTGTCGCCTCTGCCGATTCATGCCAAGAAGGGGCATGTCCAGATTCTCGAAATCCATGCTCGTCTTTGCGGCCGCGGCGATCTTCTTGGGTTCTCTCCCGGCATGGGCGGCTCCCAAGCCCATCCAGGCGCTGCTCATCACCGGCGGCTGCTGCCACGATTATTCGCGGCAGAAAGACATCCTCAAGAAAGGCCTCGAGGCGAGGATCCACGTGGTCGTGGCGCACGTCCACAGTGACGACAAGAGCACCAAGCCGCCGCTGGCGATCTACGGCAACGCCGACTACGCCAAGGGCTACGACATCGTGATCCACGATGAATGCTCGGCGGACATCAAGGATCCGGAAGTCATCGACGCCGTGCTCGCGCCGCACCGCAAGGGGATTCCCGGAGTGAACCTGCACTGTGCGATGCACAGCTACCGGTTCGGCGAATTTGGAAAACCGGTGAAGGTGACCGACGCCAACGCGCGCTGGTATGAATACCTGGGCCTCCAATCCACCGGTCACGGCCCGCAGGAACCCATCGCGATTCATTACGTCAACAAGACCCACGCGATCACGAAAGGCTTGGCGGACTGGACCACGCAAAAGGAGGAGCTTTACAATAACATTCAGGTGTTCCCGGGTGCAACGCCCCTAGCCAAGGGCAAGCAACTCGTGAAGCAGAAGGATGGCAGCACGAAGGAAGTGGAAACCGTCGTCACTTGGGCGAATGAATTCGGCCCCAAAAAGACGCGTGTCTTTAGCACCACCATCGGCCACAACAGTGTGACGGTGGAGGACGCCCGCTATCTGGACTTGGTGGCGCGCGGGCTGATCTGGGCGGTGAACCGTCCGGATGTGCTGCGCTCGCCTGCGCCTTCAAAAGACTAGGAATGAGGCCATGCGCGAGGCGCGCGCCCTCTTGGTCCGAAAGAGCGAATGTCGCTGCCGCAAATAGCCGTGACCATGGGCGACCCCGCCGGGGTGGGGCCGGAGCTTTGCCTTCGACTTCTCAATGAGCCGTCCCTGCGTGGGCAGTGTGCGCCCGTCATCTTTGGCGATGCCTCGCTCTTGCGGCGCGTGGCGCGGCACTGCGCAATCCCTGAGCCGTGCCGGGTGTGGGACGAGCCCAGGGACGCAGCGGGTTCCGGTGTGGTGAACGTGCCCGTGGCGGGAATGGATCGGGTTGAGCCCGGCTCTGTGGACGCCGCCTCCGGTCGCGCGTCGGCAGCCTTTGTCGAGGCTGCCATTGCCGCCGTGCAGTCTGGCCAGATGGACGCCTTGGTGACTTGCCCTGTCCACAAGGAAGCATTGCGGGCCTCGGGCGTGCCCTTTCCGGGGCACACGGAATTGCTCGCCGCGCGTACCGGCAGCCCGCGCGCGTGCATGATGCTCACCAGCGACGAAATCTCCTGCGCGTTTGTCACGGCGCATGTGGGATACCAGGACGTGCCCGCGTTGCTGAGCGTGGATCGGATCGTGGAGGTGATTGAGCTGGCCGCAGAGGCCCTCTCGCGACTGCGCGGTCGGGCGGCGCGCGTGGTGGTCTGTGGACTCAACCCGCACGCGGGCGAACACGGGCTCTTTGGCGCAGGTGAAGAGGAGCGCCTCATTGCCCCCGCAGTCGAGCGGGCGCGCGCCTTGGGCATCGAGGTGGCCGGCCCGCTGCCCCCGGACACGGCGTTCATTGCCGAACGGCGGCGCATCACCGATGTGTTTATCTGCATGTATCACGACCAGGGAAGCATCCCCCTCAAGGCGCTGGCCTTTGACCGCGCCGTGAATGTCACGCTGGGGCTGCCGCTGGTGCGCACGTCGGTGGATCACGGCACGGCGCTGGACATCGCGTGGCAGGGGCGCGCCCACCCCGGCAGCCTCTTTGCCGCCGTGCGTCTGGCTGTGCAGCTTTCCTCAAGTCCCGCAATCCCCCAACCCACCCCCTGCGTATGCACCTGAAAGACATCATCCACCGCTGCCGACAACACGCCGCCCCCTTCCGCGTGAATCACGGCCACAAGTTCCGGCTCAAGGATCACGACCCCGCCGGCACCGGCCATCTGCACGAGCGCGACAAGGACAAGGCCAAGAAGGACGTGGAGCGGAGCGTCGGCGCGCTCTCGCAGCTTCAGGAGATGCTCTACGCGCAGGACAAGTGGGCCGTGCTGCTGGTGTTTCAGGCGATGGACGCGGCGGGCAAGGACGGCGTCATCAAGCACGTGATGAGCGGCGTCAACCCGCAGGGGTGCCAGGTGTTCTCCTTCAAGTCGCCCTCCAACGAGGATCTGGATCACGACTATCTCTGGCGCTGCTCCCGGAATATGCCCGAACGCGGGCGCATCGGCATCTTCAACCGATCCTACTACGAGGAGGTGCTCGTGGTGCGGACGCATCCAGAGTTCTTAAAGAAACAAAAGCTGCCGCCCGAGCTCATCACCCGCCACCTCTGGAAGGAGCGCTACGAGGACATCCGCAACTTCGAGCAATACCTCTCTCGCAACGGCGTGCTCATCCGCAAGTTCTTCCTCAACGTTTCCGCCGAGGAGCAGAAGCGGCGTTTTCTCGACCGCATTGAGATTCCCGAGAAGCGATGGAAGCTCTCCTCCAACGACGCGAAGGAGCGCCAGTTCTGGAAGGAGTACATGGCCGGCTACGAGGACGCCATCGCCAACACCTCCACCCCTCACGCGCCGTGGTATGTCGTCCCTGCCGATCACAAGTGGTTCACGCGTTACATCGTGGCCTCGGCCATCGTGGACGCCCTGGGCTCGCTCAACCTGGCATTCCCCACCGTGGACGACGCCAAGAAAGCCGAGCTTGCCCAAGTGGAAAAAGCTCTCCTCAAAGAATAGGGGCTGCACCCCGGCAATACGGCTTCGCCGCTCCTGCGGAGGTGCTGCGCACGGCAACATCCCCTGCGGGAGCACCTGCGGTGCGGCAATCAACATTTTGGCAGCCGCCGGAATGTCTGTCTTGAGCGCGATCCGACCCTGATCGTCCCCGGATCAGCCTGTTATTGCCCCGGCGCAGCCGGTTCCGTCCGTGGATCAGCCTGTTATTGCCCCGGCGCAGCCGGTTCCGCCCGTGGGATGGTCGCTCCTTAGCACTTTTGTGTGTATCTTAGATAAAGACGTGGAGGAATGCCGTTGCGCATGGGGCGCAGCCCCCTAGGGCAGTTTCTGGATTCGCACGTTGCGGAACTTGACGGCGTCGCCGTGGCCGGCAAAGCCGAAGTGGCCTTTGACGCGGGAGAGGCCCGGGTGCTTGGATTTGCCCATGAAGGTGTCGGGATCCACCTTGCTTAGGTCGGTGTCCAGAATCACCGTGCCATTGAGGACGACCTTGAGGGTGGAGCCCTTGACGGTGACCTCCTGTTCGTTCCACTCGCCATTGGGCTTTTGCAAACCGCGCTTGGCCGCGACCATGCCATAGGCCGAGCCGTGGACTTGGCGGGGGTCGAGCTTGCCGCGAACCTTGTCGTAGTTGTCGTCGAGCACCTGCAATTCGCACATGCCTACATAGGCGGTGTCGCCTTGGCCGGGATAACGGATGGCCAGCCCGTTGTTGCCGCCGGGCGGCACGTTAAACTCCAGCCGCACGATGAAGTTGGCGTACTCTTCCTTGGTGAAGATGGTGCCGCCCTTGCCCTTCTTGCAAACAATGGCGCCCTCCACCACTTCGTAGTTCTCAACCGGGCCCATCCACCCGGCAAAATCTTTGCCATTAAAGACGGTGACGAAACCGTCCTTGCCATCCTTGTCATCGGCCACGCCAGCGAATGCCCAAAGGGTCAGCGCGGCAACCAGTGCGGGGAAGTGTTTCATGAGTCGAGAGTGGGATGGGTTAGGGGCGGGGTTACCGGCCCAGTTCCTTGATGTAAATGTTGCGCCAGCGGATTTCGCCGCCGTGCGTTTGCAGTTGGATGGGGCCGCGCTCGGGCACGCCCAGCTTGCGGTCGTAGTAGTTCTCCAGCCGGGCGTTGTCCACGACGAGCTTTTCATTAAGCCAGATCGTCACCTTCTCGCCCTTCATCACAATCCGGAATGCGTTCCATTGACCAAAGGGTTTGTCCGCCAGCACGAGGGGGTCCTTGCCCGCTGCGCCCGCGCTGTTGTTCCACAGGCCGCCCGAGCCCTTGTTGGCGCCGATCTTGAACTTCGCCTCCTCGGTGGAATCCCAGATCTGCACCTGCGGCACGCCGCGAAGGTAGATGCCCGAGTCCGCCAGCGGCACGGTCTTGTAATCAAGGCGCAGCTCGAAGTCGCCGTAGTCCTTTTCCGTCGTGGCGTAGGCGCCAAAACCGTCGTTCACAAGCTCACCATTCTCCACGTACCAGTGCGGCCTGCCGTTCTTGCCCGCTTCCATCAGCGAGCCCTTTTGATCGGCGGCCGTCCATTTGCGGATCTGTTCGGCGCGCGCTTCCGCGGTCATCGCGAGGAGCTTGCGATGGTCAAACGTGCTGCCGCCGCGCCAGCCCTTGAGATCCTTGCCATTGAAAAGCGCCTTGAAGCCTTCGGGGGCTTTTTGGCTTTCTTCGGCGCCCAGCGCGCAGCCCAGCAGGATGGCCAGTAGGGAGAGGGAGGTTTTCATGTGATTTTGTCGTGGTGGAACGCCCCGATGCTAGCGTGCCCTCTCGCGTTGACAAGCCCCGAACCTGACTTTGGTCAGCGCATCGCCGGCAGGCTCGCCGCGGCCACCGCCTGACCGTGGCGCTTGTCGGTTTCATCGGGCATGTGCAGGGCGATGCGCGCCGCAAGTTCAGGGAACTGCGCCGCCAACACGGCGCGCGCACGCTGCAGGATGACCTCGCCGCCTGCGCCGCTGGTCACGCGGCCCAGCACCAGCACGTGATCAAAGTCATAATGCGCCGCGTAGTGCGCCAGCCCGTAGCCCAGATAGACGCCGAGGGTTTCATAGACGGCCACGGCGCGCGCATCGCCGGTGTCCATGTGGCTCTGGAGGAGCTTGAGCTGTTCGGGCAGGGGCAGGTCGGGCGCAGCCACAATGCCCGCAGGTGCGAGCAGCCGACCCACGGCCTGCTGCGAGAAATACTGCGCGCCGCAGCCGCGGTCGCCGCTCCATTCATCCACGGGCGTGCCGTCGCGGTGTTCCACCGGGGCAAAGGCCAGTTCGTTGAGCCAGGAGGTGATGTGTCCCTGTCGCGTGACAAAGCCGGCCGCCTGGCTGGTGCCCATCGCGATGCCCAGCACGGCGTTTTGCCGCAGGCTCATGGAGCCGGCCAGCGCCGTCACCTCGCCGTCGTTCACCACAACGAGCGGCACGTTCCATTCCCGCTGCAGGCGCAGGAAGAGGTCGCGCACGTGCGTGTCAAAATCCGCCTCGGACACACCGCGAAAGAGCGAGGACACCTTGACGCGGTTGTTCACGTAGCAACCGGCGGCGCTGCCGCCAATCGCGTCCACGCGCGGCAGGTGTGCCGCCGCCTTGCGCAGTGAATCCACGATGCCCTCATAGTGATAGCGCGGGTCGGATTGGAAGTAGGGATCCCAGACGGTCTCCTCGCTGAAGACAACGCGCCCGTCCTGAACGGCCGCCACCTTGCGGTCGCTCCCCCCCAAGTCGAAACCAATGCGGCATCCTTCAAGGTGCCTTCCCAGCGGCGCGGAGTGGGAACGTTCCGGCGGCGCTTCTTGGGCGCACACCATCTCAAGCGGGCGGCCAAAGATTTTTCCGGCGATGACCGAGGCGTCAAATTGCCCCGCGGCGGTGTCGCGGTAATACGCCCGGAGCTGCTGCGCGAGCGCCTGTGTGGTTGCGGCATCGCCCGCCAGATGCACGCGGAAGCCGCCGCGCGACCAGAGAAGGAATTTGATGAGGCGCTCCACATGGTTGAAATTCTGCGTGGCGCGGGGATGCGTCGCCGGGAACAGGTCGGTTGCCGAATGGAAGATCGATCCATCAGTCTGTTCCATCGCCAGTGTCAGCGGGACGGAGGCGTCCGTCGCCAGGGCCGCTTCCACAAAGCGGCGGTTCTCGAGCGCCGCCGGCTGGAAGCAGGGATCCAAGGGTGGCGCGATTGGGGGCGTTTCAGCGCGGGGCGAGTCCATGCGTTGGCGCGACATGGTGCCGCGAGGAGCCGGATGCGCAAGGGCTTTTCCTAGCCTTGCCCGGCGGCGCGGGCCGTCTAGGTTTCAGGCGTGCGAGCGCAGGAGATAGCAAAATCCTCAGAGCTGGCCGAAGGCACCACCGCCAAGTTCATGTTTGTGCGGGGCGGAAAACCTGCGGAGGGCTTCGTGGCGCGCTTCCAGGGCCGCGTGGTTGCTTATGAGAACAAGTGCCGGCACCTGCCGTTGACGCTCGACTACGCGGACAACCGGTTCTTCGACAATACCGGCAAGCAATTCGTCTGTCAGACGCACGGGGCGGTGTTTAATCCCGCGGACGGGCTGTGCGTGCGCGGCCCGTGCGAGGGAGCCAGCCTCTTCCCGTTGGAGGTCAGGGAATCGGCAGGCACCGTGTGGCTGCACGCGGGCGAACCTCAGCCTTAGGCGACGAGCGGCGCGACCACCTGGCCGTGAACGTCGGTGAGCCTGTACTGGCGGCCCTGGAACTTGTAGGTGAGCTGCTCGTGATCCAGCCCGAGCAGGTGCAGGATGGTCGCCTGCAGGTCGTGGACATGCACCTTGTCCCGCGCCACGCGAAAACCCAGTTCGTCGCTCGCACCGTGGGTGTAACCCGGGCGTGCACCGCCGCCGGCCATCCACATGGTGTACACATCCGGAAAGTGGTCGCGGCCCAGCACCTTGCTGCCGGCCGTGCGTCCTTCGCGGAAAGGCGTGCGCCCAAATTCACCGCCCCAGACGAGAAGGGTGTCTTCGAAGAGGCCACGCTGCTTGAGGTCGCTGATGAGCGCGGCCACCGACTTGTCCATCGAGCGGCACTTATTGCGCAGGCCATCGCCCAGTCCCGTGTCAGCGCCGGTGCCGTGGAAATCCCATCCCCAATCAAAGAGATGCACGAAGCGCACCCCGCGCTCCACCAGTCGCCGCGCCAAAAGGCAGTTGTTGGCGAAGCTCCCCGCGCCCGGCTGCGCGCCGTAGGCGTCGAGCGTCGGCTTGGACTCCCGCGAGATGTCCATGATTTCCGGCACCGACACCTGCATCCGAAAGGCCATCTCATACTGCGCGATGCGCGTGAGCGTTTCGGGATTTCCCAGCTCGGCGGCCTGATGCCGGTTGAGGTCGTTGAGCGCGTCCAGGCTCAGGCGCCGAAGGTCGCGGCTCATGCCCGGCGGATTGGAAACGTAAAGCACCGGGTCGCCCTTGGAACGGCACTGCACGCCCTGAAACACACTGGGAAGAAACCCGCTGCCAAACGAGTTCTTGCCGCCGTTAGGCTGCACGCCGCTGGAGATGAGCACCATGAAGCCTGGCAAGTCTTGATTCTCGCTGCCCAATCCATACGTGACCCACGAACCCATGCTGGGGCGCCCCTCGCGCGCGCTGCCTGTGTAGAGCAGCAGCTCCGCGGGAGCGTGGTTGAACTGGTCGGTGGTCATCGACTTGATGAAGCACAGGTCATCCGCCAGCTTTGAGAGCTCCGGCAGCGCATCGCTCAGTGTGGCACCGCATGCGCCGTGTCGGGCAAAAGTGTGCGGCGAGCCCATCAGCTTCGGCACCCCGCTCGTGAAGGCAAACCGCCGGCCCTTGAGGTGTTCGTCCGGGCAGTTCTGGCCATCGCGTTTCACGAGCTCAGGCTTCTGATCGAAGAGGTCCAGCGTGGGCGGCGAACCGGTCATGTGCAGGTAGATCACCCGCTTGGCCTTGCCGGCAAAGTGCGGATGGCGCGCGCGAAGCGGGTTGTCCGTGGGCGCCTCCGCCCGCGCGTCGCCGCGCAACAAGGACGCCAGCGCCACTCCTCCCAGGCCCAGGTGGCAGTCTCTCAGGAAGGTCCGTCGTGTGCGTTGTCCAAGCCAGTCGTTGTGGGTCATGATCAATCTCCTCACCGTTTCAGGAACATCTCGTCGAGGTTCAACAACACGTTGCCAACGACTGTCCACGCCGCCAGCTCGGCCTCGTTCATTCCCGCGGGCACCGCGCCGATGGGGTTGGTCGCCATCTCGCGGGCCGCAGCAGCGTCACTGGAAAACAAGCCGCGCACCTGATCAAACAGGGCCACCAGCCGCGCCACCTCCGCCTTTTGCGGCGCGCGCGTGAGGCAAAGCTGGAAGCCAAAGGCGGCGCGCTCCCCCGTGCTCGCACCACCTTCGCGAACGATACGACGCGCCAGTGCCTGCGCGGCCTCGACGTACACGGGGTCATTCATCGTCACCAGCGCCTGCAGCGGCGTGTTGGTGGGGATGCGGCGCACGGTGCAGACGGCGCGTGTGGGCGCGTCAAAGGTCGCCATCGAGGGATACGGGTTGGAGCGCCGCCACTGCGTATAAATCCCGCGCCGGAATTTGTCTTCGCCCGTACTCGTGCTCCAGTCGATGCCGCTGCCAAACGCCGCACTCACCCCGAGGCTGGGCTGGGGCGGCTGGGCGGGAGGCCCGTACATCTTTGGAGAAAGCAGACCGCCCAGCACCAGCGCGCCATCGCGCACCATCTCGGCGGAGAGGCGGGTGCGCGGGCCGCGTGCCAGAAAGCGATTTGCCGGATCGGCCTCGGCCATGCCCGCGGAGATCGTGGAGTCTTGGCGGTAGGCTGCCGTGGTGACGAGAAGTTTAAGAAACGCCTTGGTGTCCCATTTGAGCCGGATCAACTCCGTCGCCAGCCAGTCGAGCAACTCCGGGTGGCTGGGCAATTCACCCTGCGAACCAAATTCCTCGCTGGTTCGCACAAGCCCCGTGCCAAAGACCGCCTCCCAATACCGGTTGGCGATGACGCGCGCCGTCAGCGGATTGCCCGGATGGACGAGCCAGCGCGCGAGGGCAAGCCGGTTGGTGGCTGTGCCTTCCAGCGGGGTGTTGAACACTGCGGGTACGCCCTCGGTCACCTGTCGGTCTTTCGCCAGAAAATTGCCGCGCAGCTGGACATGGGTGACGCGTCGCTGCGCGCCCTCGAGTTCCTTCATCACGGGCACGGTGGCGGGCTTGAGTTGCGCGATCTGCTGATTGAGCGCGGCAATCTTCGCAAGGTCGGCACGGCGTTCGGGCCAGATGCTCTGCGCGTAATAGCGTGTGATGCGCTCGCGCATGAGATCGGCCTGGGGCCCCGTGGGCGGGTTGGCCAAGAGCGCCATGTGCCGCAAGAGATTAAGGATGTCGGCCGGCGTGCGGGCGTGTTCGGCCACGTGCGTGTCCGCCGTCCAGCCCATCCGGAAACGGCCCAGCGTCGCCTTGGGGGTGGCCGATTGGTGCTCCAGCGTGATGAAGAGCCGGGAGCCCGCGGCCATCGCCGTGGGTTCTGCAGCCACCAGCGTCAGTGTGTGCGCTTGATCGGTCGCGCCCCCCACGGCCCAGCCGCGCGTGAGGCCCTTCGCGGGGGCGTCGTCGTGGATCACACTGCCGGCGTCAAAGCCCGTCTGTGTGAAATCAGGAACGACGGCCGCGAATCGGATTTCGCGCTCGCCGCTGACGGCCAGTTCCACGCTCCGCGGTGGCGAGGGATTTCCCGCTTTTTCCCAGACGGGCTTGCGCTGTTCGTCCAGCACCACCAACCGGAAACCCGCCAGCCGTTCGGGCAGCTCGGCACGATTCCAAATCACCACGCGGTCGATGGCCCGGGCCGCCTTGAGATCCAATTCCCACCACGGGTCATCCTGCTGGCCGGAGTGGGCGACGGAGCCCTTCTCATATTCGCCCTCGGTGCGGCCGTCGATGGCGCGCGCCGCGGCGGCGTCCATGTACGTGCTGGAAAAACTGGCATTGCCCTGCCGCGCCACATTGTCGGCGCCGGAGAAGACCTGCACTTCGGCGATCTGAATGATCCGCTGCTTGCCGGGCAGTTCAATGCGGACGAAGCGCGCCTTGGGCGCAGGGGCACCGGAGGGCGGGCGCAGGGTGGCGCGCAGCCGCGTGAGGACAAAGTTGCCGCCCGCATGACCGCCCTGAGGCATCGTCTCCAACCGCAACGCGGCCAGCGACTGCGCCGCCGCGATGGGAAGTTCGACCGTCAGGGTGTCCTTGGCCGCCTCGTTCTTGTCGATGGACACGACGCGGCTGCCCAGCACGATGGCGGGCGCGCCCGACTTGGCCTTGGGAGACTCAGGCACGGGCACATTCCAGTTGATGGAGAAGGGGAACGCGCGCGCCCAAGCCTGGGCCTCCTGCGCCAGTTTGGCGGGAGGCTGCAGCACCTTGCCGTCCAAGGCGGTGATCTCCGCCTGCCACGCCGCCTTCTGCCGGCGCTGATCTTCGGTCAGGATTTCCTGCAGGGGGCTCTCGTCGCGTTTGTCGGCGTCGGCGGTGTTGTTAAAGATGGCAAAGAGGCGGAAGTAGTCGTCCTGGCTGATGGGGTCGTACTTGTGGTGGTGGCACTGCGCGCACGCCGCGGTCGTGCCCATCCACACCTGCAGGGTGGTGTTCACGCGGTCCACGATGGCCGCATTGCGAAATTCCTCATCGTCCGTGCCGCCTTCGCTGTTGGTCTGCGTGTTGCGGTGGAAGGCCGTGGCGGTGATTTGATCGGGACGGGGCTGGGGTAGAAGGTCGCCCGCAATCTGATCCAGCGTGAACTGGTCAAAGGGCTGATTGGCGTTGAGCGCGCGGATGACCCAGTCGCGGTAGGCCCAGATGGTGCGTGCCGGATCATCCGCATAGCCGGCGCTGTCCGCATAGCGAGCCAGATCCAGCCACAGGCGCGCCCAATGCTCGCCATACGCGGGCGAGGCCAGCAGCCGATCCACCAGCCCTTCGTAGGCGCCGGGCGTGGTGTCTTCGAGAAACTGGCGCGCTTGGGCGGGCGTGGGCGGCAGGCCGGTGAGATCCAGGAAGAGCCGGCGCAAGAGCGTGGTTCGATCCGCCTGAGCCGCGGGCTTCCATCCGCGGCGTTTTAATTCCGCCAACACGAAGGCGTCCACCGGGTGGCGCGTGGCGCGCGCATCGTCTGCGGCGGGCGGCGTGGTGCGCACGGGCGGAACATAGGCCCAGTGCGGCTGGTATGGGGCGCCCTGCGCGATCCATTGGCGCAGCAGCCCTCTCTGCGTGTCGGTGAGCTTGAGCTTCGACTCGGCCGGTGGCATCACCTCGCGCGGATCGGTCGCGTGGGTGCGGGCGATCAGCCGGCTGGCATCGGGCTTGCCCGGCACGATGGCAGGGCCGCTCTTGCGCGCGGCCAGTGCCTCCTCGCGCACGTCCAAGCGCAGCCCGCCTTTGCGGGTCTTGTCATCGGGGCCATGACACTTGAAACAGTTCTCGGAAAGAATGGGCCGGATGTCGCGGTTAAAGCCAACCGGTGCGGGCGCCGCTTGCGCCACGGACGACACGCAAGCCGCCGCGAGCAGCACGCGCATGACAATGCCGGGGAATGGGAGTGGGAACTTCACGCCAGAATGTCCTTTACGATCTCGCCATGCACGTCGGTTAGACGGTAGCGGCGGCCTTGGAATGGGAAGGTAAATTGCTCGTGGTCGATGCCCAAGAGGTGAAGCACCGTCGCCTGAAAATCATGCACGTGCACGGGATGGAGCGCGGGGTTCATCGCCAGATCGTCGGAGGCGCCGTGGGTGATGCCCGGCTTGATGCCACCGCCGGCCATCCAGAGGGTGAACACGTAGGGATGATGATCGCGCCCCCAGCGCGGGCGATTGCTGATGTCGCCCTGTAGGAAGGGCGTGCGCCCAAACTCCCCGCCCCAGATCACGAGAGTGTCGTCGAGCAGCCCGCGCTGATGCAGATCGCGCACCAGTCCTGCGGCGGGCTGGTCGGTGTCGCGGCACTGGTTGTAGAGCTCGGTGGTCAGGCTGCCATGCTGGTCCCAGCCCGCGTGCATCACCTGCACAAAACGCACGCCGCGCTCAGCCAATCGGCGAGCGAGCAGGCAGTTGTGCGCAAAGGTGCCGCGCTCGCGCACCGAGGGCCCGTAGAGGTCCAGCACGCTTTGCGGTTCGCCGGAGATGTCGGTGAGCTCGGGCACGCTGGCCTGCATTCGGTAGGCCATTTCGTACTGTGAAATGCGCGTGAGAATCTCCGGGTCGCCCTGCTCTTGGTGGCGCAGCGTGTTGAGCTGTGAGAGGCCGTCAAGCAGGGTGCGCCGCAGCGGGCGGCCCATGCCCGGCGGGTTGGCCAGGTACAATACCGCCTCGCCGCCGCGCCGGAACGGCACGCCCTGGTGTTGCGTGGGCAGAAACCCGCTGCCCCAATAGTAGTCGTAGAAAATCTGCCCGCAGGTGGTGCCCTTGCTCACCGACGTCATCGCCACGTAGGCCGGCAGGTTCTGCGTGTCGCTGCCCAGCCCGTAGCTGAGCCAGGCGCCCAGCGTCGGGCGACCGGGCATCTCCGATCCGGTCAGAAAAAAAGTCACTGCGGGCGCGTGGTTCACCTGCGTGGTGTGCATGCTCTTGATGAAGCACAGATGGTCGGCCACGCGCGCGGTGTGCGGCATGAAGTTGCTGACCCAGGCGCCACACTGGCCGTGCTGCGCGTAGGGCTCCACCGGGCGCAGCAGCAGCTTGCCGGCGGGATTGCCGGTCATGGTGCTAAAGCGCTTGCCTGCAAAATACGACTCGGGCACCGGCTGGCCGTGAAGCTTCTGCAACATCGGCTTGTAGTCGAACAAGTCGGTGTGCGTGGGCGCGCCATTCATGAAGAGATAGATCACCCGCCGCGCTTTGGGCGCAAAATGCGGCAGGGCGCCGGCCAGTCCGCGCACGGCTCCGGCAGCACCCCGAGCCTCAAGGGCGCGCAATGCGGCCGATCCCACCAGACTCATGGCCCCCTGCTGCAGGAGATGCCGGCGGGTCAGCATGCGGCCCGGCTCTTGGGGGGTGTCCACCACGGGGAGAAGTCTAGGCCATGCCGCCGCGTGCGCCAGCGCAAAAGGGCTTCGAGCTGTCGCGCCCTTGGCATCCACACGCCGGGGCATGTGTGCGATGGGGGCTTCCCATGCGCCGGGCGCTTCTGCTATGTAGCGGCATGTCGCTCCCCCATTCCGCTGCGCCCGCCACACGGGCGCGCCGGGTCGTTCTGGGCTTTGCCATCACGCTGGCCATCATCACCTACATCGACCGCGTGTGCATTTCGCAGGCGGCGGGCGACATCCGACGCGACCTCGTGTTCGATGAGAAGGACATGGGGAAGATTTTCTCCGCGTTCACGCTGGCGTACGCGCTCTTTGAAATCCCCGGAGGCTGGATGGGCGACCGGTTTGGCCCGCGCAGCGTGCTCATCAGGGTGGTGGCGATGTGGTCGGCATTCACCGCGCTCACGGGCGCGGCGTGGAATTACACCTCGATGTGGGCCTGTCGGTTTTTCTTTGGCATGGGAGAGGCGGGCTGCTTTCCCAACCTCACCAAGGTGTTCACGATCTGGATGCCCTCGACGGAGCGGGTGCAGGCCCAGAGCATCCTCTGGCTCAGCGCGCGGTGGGGCGGCGCCTTCACGCCGATGCTCGTGGCGTGGGTGCTAGGCTACGTTAACTGGCGCCACGCGTTCGTCCTCTTCGGGCTGCTGGGCGTCGTGTGGGCCGTGTTTTTTGCGCGCTGGTTCAGGGATGATCCGCGCCGGCATCCGGCCGTCAACGCCGCCGAACTCAAGCTGATGGACGGCGCCGAGGAGAATGCGCCCAGCAACCATGCCGTGCCGTGGGGCAGGCTGGCGCGCAGCAGCACGGTCTGGATGCTGTGGCTGCAATACTTCTGCATGTCCTACGGCTGGTACTTCTACATCACTTGGCTGCCCACCTATTTGCGCGACGCGCGCGGCGTGGCGCTGGGCAAAAGCGCGGTGCTCTCCGGGCTGCCGCTTTTCTTCGGCGGCATCGGCTGTCTGGTCGGCGGCTGGCTGGTCTCGCAACTGGTGCGCCGAACCGGCGACACCCGGCTGGCGCGGCGCGGCGTTGCGTCAGTGGGGCTTTTTGGAGCGGCCATCATGCTGGTGGTGGCCACGAAACTGGGCGACCCCACCTGGGCCATGGTGGCCATGGGAATGGCCAGCTTTTGCAATGATCTGGCGATGGCCAGCGCGTGGGCGGCCTGCATGGACGTGGGCGGGCGCCACGCCGGGGCGCTTTCGGGCAGCATGAACATGATGGGCAATCTGGGCGGCGCCGTCGGTCCAGTGGCCGTCGGCTACATTCTGGCTGCGGGCAAGGCCACGGCCGATGCCAAGCCTTCCATGGAAAGCTGGACCACCGCGTTCCTTGTCGCGGCAGCCGTGTACTGCGTGGGCGCCGTCGCGTGGATTTTCATCGATCCAGTCTCCCCCATTTCGCACGGCGAACCGGACGCCAAGCGGGCATAAGCCTGCGCCTCCGAAACACAAACCCCCCGGCTGCAAGCAGGCAGACCGGGGGAGTGTGAGTGGCGTTGGAAAATTACTTGGCGGCCTTCTTGGCGGGAGGCGTGGGCTTGTGCACTTCGTGGCAGGCCTTGCAGTTCACGGCTGCCTTGTACTTGTCCAAGGCACCTTCCTTTTCAGCCTGTAGATCCTTGGCGGCGGCCAGCAGCGCGACAGTCTTGGTCTTCCAGCTTTCTTGGTCGCCCTTGGGTGCCGTGGTCTCGCACATGGCCGTGTAGCATTTCACGAGGAGGGCGAGGTCTTCCTTGGTGGCCTTGCCATCCACGGCGCGCTTGCAGCAGGGATCCTCTCCCTTCGGCGCCATATGCACCTTCTTCATCACATCCTTGATCGAAGGCTTTGCAGCGGCCTTTGGAGCAGCCTTCGCCTTTTCGGCGGCCGCAACGTACAGGGTGAAGGTGAGCCCCAGCGCGATGATGGCGCCGGCGAACAAAGGGATGGATTTCTTCATGGGATGGAGCTTCAGGTTCAGGACGGAATATGCAAACCCCCCAGTTTGGCGTCAACGCTCATTCTTTGCCCGCTTTCGCCGGTGAGGAAGTGTGGCTAGTCCTTCGGAGTCTGTCCCAGAACGAGGTCAAAACGCGCCGCCAGTTCGCCCGCCTTGCCGCCCGGCAGAGGCGTAAAGTCCACCGTCAGCGCCTGGCGCGACGCTTCGTCTTGCAACGAACGGTAGATGCCATCGCGCACGTTGCCGGCGTGTCCCTTGACATAGCACTGCGTGGTGAGCAAATCCCTGCCGCCGCGCCGCACCTTGAAGTGGATGTGTGGCGTGCGCCCGGGATAGGGCACGGGCTTGATGGTGCGAAAGAGATACTCGCCAGTGGAGCCCGTGATGAAACGGCCGAAGCCCTGGAAGTTTCTGTCGCGCTTGGCGCCGTTGTCGCTTTGGGTGTGCAGGTAGGCGCCGTGGGCGTCGCATTGCCAGATTTCCACGAGCGCGCCGCGCAGGGGCTCGCCGCGCCCGTCGAGGATTTTCCCGCTCAGATAAGTCACCTCCCCCACGGCTGGAGTGGCGGCATTGTTGAGAATGAGCAGGTCATTGTCGGTGTCCAGCGGGAGCTTGTCGGGATAGAAGGGCCCTTCGGTTTGCTTGGGCGTGAGCGTGAGGGCCTCGGCGAAAAGGCCGGGGACGGTGAAGAACGCCGCACCCAGCGCGGTGCGGGCGAGGAACCGGCGGCGGGAGGGTTCGGAGAGTGAAGGGGATGTGTTCATGGTGCAGGTTGATTTGTTGCGTGAACGGATGGCGGTTGTCAATAGTCGGCGATGGAGCCGTCCTTCAACCGGCCGCGCGTGGGCCACTCCGGTTTCGACGGCTGCTTCGCGAGTTCCGCGAGGCGCGCTTCGTTTATCTCGCAACCAATTCCCACACCCGTGGGCAGTGAAGCGTAGCC
>SYLI01000010.1 GCA_005809105.1 Verrucomicrobiales bacterium
ACAGGACTTCGCCAAGCCCGGCAAGCAGCCCATCAATCCGTTCATCTACGACGACCTCAAGACCATCGCCGACCACCGCCACTATCTCGGCGCGACCCCGCACGGCGGCAACGCGCGTTCCGACACGGCCGGCGGCGGCCACGCGCACGCGGGCCTCATGTGCTATCTCGGCGGGAGCTGGCCCAAGGAATATCACGGCAAGCTCTTCATGGGGAACATCCACGGCCAGCGCCTGAACGTGGACGTGCCCGAGCGCAAAGGCTCGGGCTACGTGGGGCGGCACGCGCCCGATTTCCTGAACTTCAACGATCAGTGGAGCCAGACGCTCGACCAGCGCTACGACCAGGATGGCAACGTCTTCATCATCGACTGGTATGACAAGCAGCAGTGCCACACCGGCAACGCGGCGGCGCACGACCGCTCCAACGGCCGCATTTACAAGATTGTCCACGGCACCGCGAAGGCAAAGCCGGTGCATCTGGAAACGATGAGCGACGTGGAGCTGGCCCACGCGCAGCAGGCCCCCAACGAATGGCACGCGAGCCACGCGCGGCGCCTGTTGCAGGAGCGGGGCGCGGGGCTGCGCGCGCCGGGAATCCTGAAGGCCACGCTCAACGAGTCGCCCGACGAGCGGCACAAGCTGCGCGCCCTCTGGACGCTGCATGGCATGGGTGCGCTGGACAAAAGCACGGCCCTGGCGCAACTGGAAAGCCCCGTGGAGTGGGTTCGCGCGTGGACGATCCAGCTTCTGTGCGAGGACTCCCTTCCGGGCGAGGAAGCGCAGAAGGCGTTCTTGCGAATGGCGAAGGATGACGCCTCCCCCGTGGTGCGCCGGTATCTGGCCAGCGCCTGCCAGCGCCTCACGCTGCCCGAGCGCCTGCCGGTTCTCGAAGCACTCTTGGGCCACGCCGAGGATGCGGGCGATGTCAACCTGCCGCTGCTTTACTGGTACGCCGCCGAGCCCGTGGTGGCGGCCGACAAGGCTGGCGCAGTGAGGCTGCTGGCCCGGACGAAGATTCCGGTGTTGCGCCAGTACATCACCCGGCGCATGGCGGATGGCGCGCCCTCATCCGGTGGGGCGCGCTGATGACGCACGCCCGTCACCTTCGCCGGGTTGCAGGCATTCTTGGATGCGCTGCGTTGACGAGCATCGCTGCGCCCAAGGAAATCCACACGGCAGCGAAGCCCCTTTCGCCGCTGGAGGCCGCGCGCACCATGCGCGTGCCCGAGGGGTTCCGGGTGACGCTCTTTGCCGGCGAGCCGGAGGTGCGCCAGCCCATCGCCTTCTGCATCGACGACCACGGGCGGCTTTGGGTGGCCGAAGCCAACAATTATCCCGACAAGAAGGCGGGCTTGAATGACCGCATCGTGGTGCTGGCCGACACCGATGGCGACGGCAGGCACGACACGCGCAGGGTGTTTTACGACAAGCTCGAGTACGTGAGCGGGGTGGAGGTGGGCTTTGGTGGTGTGTGGGTGATGTCGCCGCCGCATTTCTACTTCATCCCCGACAAGGAGCTTGATGGCGTGCCCGATGGCCCGGCGGTGGTGTTGCTCGACGGATTTGGAACGACCGAGAACGCGCACAATATTGCCAACGGCTTTGCATGGGGGCCTGATGGCTGGCTCTACGGCACTCATGGGCGCACCAACTGGTCGCTGCCCGCGAAGCCCGGCACGCCCACGCAAATGCGCACGCGCTTTGACGGCGGCGTCTGGCGTTATCACCCCACGCGACATGTGTGGGAGAGCTTTGCCGATGGCACCACGAACCCGTGGGGCATTGACTGGAATGAGTACGGGGACGCGTTTGTCTGCAATTGCGTGGAGCCACATCTCTTTCACGTCATCCAGGGCGCGCACTACGAGCCTTGGCGCAACCGGCCCACCGGTGCCCACTCCTATGAGCGCATTGCCACGATTGCTGACCACCTGCACTACACCAACACCAAGGTGGTGCGCGGCGGACTGGGCACGCCGGAGGAGGACGTGGCCGGTGGCGGCCATGCTCACAGCGGCACCATGATTTATCAGGGCGACAACTGGCCGGCCCCCTACCGCGGCCATGTGTTCATGAACAACATCCACGGTCGTCGCATCAACTTTGACCGGCTGGCGCGCGCGGGCAGCGGCTACACCGCCTCGCATGGGCCCGACCTCATGCGCGCGGCCGACCCGTGGTTCATGGGGGTGACTCTGGCCTACGGACCCGATGGCGGCGTGTTTGTGAGCGACTGGTCGGACACCGGCGAATGCCACAGCGTGCGCAACACGAACAAGCACACCGGGCGCATCTACAAGATTACCCATGGCACGCCCAATCCTTGGCAGGGCGATGTGGGTGCCTTAGACATCGCCCAACTGGTGGCGCTGCACACCCACCCCAACGAGTGGTTTGTGCGCCACGCGCGGCGCGTGTTACAGGAGCGAAACGCGGTGCCACTGGCGCTGCGGCAGACGCTTTATTCCGAACAGAAGGCACCCCTGCGCCTGCGTGCGTTGTGGACGCTCTGGGTGACGGACAACCTGCGCGACCTAGAGTTGATGCGGCTCTTGGGCGACAAGAGTGAACACCTGCGGGCGTGGGCCATCCGGTTGCACTGCGAGCACCGGCCGCCCGGTGCGGCTGCCCTCAAGGCGTTTGCGCAAATGGCGGCCGGGGATGACTCGGCCGTGGTGCGCCTCTCACTGGCCAGCGCATGTCAGCGCCTTCCCCTGCCCGACCGTGTGCCGGTGTTAAAGGCGATGCTGGCACGTGGCGAGGACGTGGCGGATCAAAACCTGCCGCTCATGTACTGGTATGCCGCCGAGCCTGTGGTGGCTGCCGACAAGGCCGCAGCGCTGGAACTCTTGGCTGCCTGCAAGCTGCCCAAGGTTCGACAATTCATCACCCGTCGCCTCGCGGCTGGACGCCCGGCCGGCAATCCGTAACATGTGGCCCAAGATGAATCGACTGGCCGCACTGCTCGCGCTTCTCTGCCTGCTGGTGTCGCCGCACGGCGCGCGCGCTCAAGACGCTGACACGCTGGCGGCACTCGTGGGTGTGCTCAAGGAATCGGCCGACCCCCAATTCCAGCTGGATATTCTTAAAGGCATCAGCGATGCGCTCAAGGGCCAGCGACAGGTGAAGATGCCTGCGGGCTGGGAGGCGCTCTCGCCACAGCTTGCCAAGAGCACGAATGCCGAGGTGCGCCAACTGGCCGGGCAACTCTCCGTCACCTTTGGCAGCAAGGCGGCGCTCGACGCATTGCGAGGGCAGCTCGCCGACGCCAAGACGCCTGTGGAGGCGCGCAAGGCGGCGCTGGATTCCCTGCTGGGAGCCAAGGATGCGCAGCTACCACCGATGCTGCCCGCGCTGCTGAGTGACGCCGCGCTGCGCGGTGCTGTGCTGCGCGGCATGGCCGCGTTCGAGGATGCCCGCTTTCCCAAAGCCATTCTCGCCGTGTACCCCAAGCTGGACGCACAGGAACGGAAGGTGGCGTTGGCGACGCTCACGGCGCGCCCCAGCAATGCCGCTGCGCTGCTGGGCGCGATCGATGCTAGGCAGGTCTCCGCCAAGGATTTGTCGGCTGATCTCGTGCGGCAGTTGCGTGCGTTTCGGCAGCCGGAACTGGCACCACGCGTGGAGCGGCACTTTGGCGTGGCGCGAGCGGCAAGCGCCGACAAGCTCAAGGAAATTGCGGCGATGAAGACCCTGCTTGAGAGGGCATCGGCCCGTGCCAGCAACCCATCCCAAGGGCGCGCTCTCTTCGTCAAGTCGTGCGCGCAGTGCCACACGCTCTACGGCGAGGGCGCAAAGATTGGGCCCGACATCACCGGCTCCAACCGCGCCGATCTGGATTATCTGCTCACCAACATTCTCGACCCCAACGCGGAGATTGCGGCCGACTACCGGCCGTGGGAAGTCGTGCTCAAGGATGACCGGGAACTCACCGGCCTCATGGTGCGACAGGACGCCGCCGTGGTGGTGCTTCAAACCACCACCGAACAACTGGCATTGCCACGCGCGGAAATCCGTTCCTTGCGGCAATCCCAACTCTCCATGATGCCCGAAGGGCTGGTGGCCGCTCTCATGCCCTTCGAACTGCGCGACCTTATCGACTACCTGCGCGGCACGACTCAGGTGCCGCTGCCCAAGTAAGCGGCAAGCCGGGCCGCGTCTCCCCCTTACGCGTGTTGCAGGCGGGGGCGTCCGCGCAGAAAGGCTTCGAGCTTCACGGTGTCGGCGGCAAACTTGCGGATGCCCTCGGCAAGCTTGTCGGTGGCCATGGCGTCCTCGTTGTGCATCCAGCGGAAGGTGCGTTCGTCCAGATGCAACTTCTCCACGGCGAGCGCCTGCGCAGCGGTGGGACAAAGCCTGCGCGGCACCGCCGTGGTGTGGGTCTGCAACTGCTCCAAGAGTGTGGGGCTGATGGTGAGTAGATCGCATCCCGCCAACTCGAGGATCTCATCGGTGTTGCGGAAACTCGCACCCATGACCTCGGTGGAGTAGCCAAACTTTTTATAGTAATTGTAGATGCGCGTCACCGACTGCACGCCGGGGTCTTCTTGCGGCGCGTACTCCTTGCGGCCGGTGTTGGCTTTGTACCAGTCAAGAATGCGCCCGACAAACGGGCTCACGAGTTGCACGCCCGCCTCAGCGCAGGCGACGGCTTGCGCAAAGGAAAAGAGCAGCGTGAGGTTGCAGTGGATGCCTTCCTGCTCCAGCTGCACAGCGGCGCGGATGCCCTCCCAAGTGGACGCCAGCTTGATGAGGATGCGCTCTCGCGCGATGCCAGAGGCTTCATAGCGGGCGATAAGCGAGCGAGCCTTGGCCATGCTGCCTTTCATGTCGAAGCTCAGCCGCGCATCCACCTCGGTCGAGACGCGGCCCGGGATGATTTTAAGAATCTCCAGCCCAAAGGCCACTGCCAGCCGGTCAAGCACCACCGGCATCACGGGCGCGTTGCCCGCCTCGGCGCTGGCCTCGTCCACGACTTGGTTCACGAGCGCGGCGTACTCGGGCATTTGCGCCGCGGCCAGAATGAGACTGGGATTAGTCGTCGCGTCGCGCGGCGTGTAGGCGCGCAGGCTGGCGAAATCTCCGGTGTCGGCCACGATGACGCTGTGCGCGCGCAACTCTTCCAAGGACGTTGAGGACGATGTCATGCTTTGGATGAAACACCAGTCACGCCAAGGCCCGCAAGTCTGATGGCGCGCTGGCGATGATTCACTTGCCAAAGAAATGCCTAGCGCCCACGATGGGCCACGCTGACGCGCTGACTCCCTGTAACCCCTGCGCCCTGCCAAGTGTAGAATCTGGCGCGGAACCATCCTTTGACGATCATGAAAACTCTCTTCCTATTCCTCGCAGCACTCGGGCTTGCGCAGCCGCTGGCCGGCGCGCCGCCGATCGAGCTTCCCGCTGGCGCGCTGGCGTTTTTGGAAGTCAACGATCTGGCCGGACAAGTCACGCGCGTGCGCCAGTCGCTTCTTTCCAAGCTCATCACCCAAAGCCCCGAATACCGGCAGGCACTCGAAGCGCCGCAAGCCAGGCAGCTGCTGGCCGGGATGCAGTTTGCCGAAAACCTGCTGGGAACAAATCTGGTCAAGGTGTCCGACGCCATGCTGGGAGGACAGATGGTCTTGGCGCTCTATCCGCGTGAGGGGCGCAAAGAGCCTGACGCGGTGCTGGCGCTGCGGGTGGGCGACGCTGCCGTGTGGCAGCAGCTTCGCGGGCGACTGCAGCCGCTTCTGGTGCTCGCGGGCGCGAAACTCAAACGCACTGCCGAACCCGGCGGGGTGGACCGGCTGCAGCTGGAGGACAAGGTGTTCGGTCTGCTGCGTCCCGACGGCCTTCTGGTGGCCTCGCGCAAAGATTTATTGGACTCAGCCGAAGTCCTCTTCGCCGGAAAGCAGGCGCCCGCACTCTCGGCTTCGTCCGCGTTCGCCAAGTTTGGCGAACAAATGGGCCGGCGCCATTTCATGCGCCTGGGGGTGGACTTGGAGGCGATGCAAAAGCGGTTCGGCGCGCGTCTGGGAGTGCCCGCGCAATTTGACAACGGCGGCGCGTCGCTGCTTTTTCAAGCCCTTGCCGAGCTGGCTCTCAAGAGCCCGTACTTGGGCCTCACTCTTGATCTGGATGACCGCGGCTTCGACTTCGCCGCAGGCATCGCCGGCGGCCCAAAACAGGTGGCGCCGGAGTTTCGCTGGTACTTCTCTGATCCAGCAAGCCGCGGCGCGCCGCCCCTGCCGGAAGTGCCCGGCCTCATCGGCGGGCTAAGCTGGTATGTCGATTTTGCCGGATGGTACCGCCAGCACGAGAAGCTGCTGACTGAGAGGGCGCAGCCGGAATTCGACAAGTTTGAGAGCGGCATCAAGACGCTCCTGCCGGGCCGCGAGTTTGCCGAGGACGTGCTGCCTGCACTGGGCCGGTCAGTGACACTGGTGGCCGCCCATCAGCAGTTCAAGCACTTGGGCGGCGGACTGCCGGCGGTGAAGCTCCCGGGATTTGCCCTTGTGTTCGACTTGGCCAAGCCCGCCGAGGGCGGCGATCTTTTCGCGCTGCTCTTCCAAACCATCGCCACCCTCACCAACTTTGGCGCGGCGGAAACCGGCAAGGAGCCGTGGGTGATGGTGGCCGAGGAATTTGAAGGCACCACCCTTTCGCGCATGCGCCACCTGCGCGCACCCAAGGGGGCGGCGCTGCCCATCGTTTACAACTTCATGCCCTGCGGCGCGCAGGTTGGCTCCCATTTCATTTTTGCCAGCGCACCAGACCTGTGCAAGGGGCTGATGACGGCGCTGAAAAAGCCGGCGCCCAAGTCGGCAAATCGCAATCTGCTCATTCAACTGCGGCCGGGGCAACTGGCCACATTGGCCCGCAACAATGGCGACATTCTCAAGGCGCAGTTTGTCCAGAAGGGGCAGGACACCGCGACGGCCCAGCGGGGCATCGACACCCTCCTGCAACTCTTGCAAGCCGTCGAGTCACTCGAACACTACTCGACCGTCGGCGAGGACCGGTTCCAATTCCGGCTGGAGGGCCGCTGGAAATGACCGCACCTCAGGGCATGCTCGCACCCGTGGACTGGCGGGTGCGGCCGTGGACGGCTGCCGATGCCCGGCACCTCTTGTGGCGGGCGCAATTTGGTGCCAGCGGCGCAGAGATTGACCGCGCACTCAAAGCCGGCGCCGCGGCCTCTGTGGAGCGCCTGCTGCATCCGACCCCCTCGCGCGAGTTCGAGGAAACCAGCACTTTGCTGCGCCGCTGCGCCATGGACACGGGCTCGGCGCTGGACCTCAAGGCATGGTGGCTTCACCGCATGCACCACAGTTCGCATCCGCTGGTGGAAAAGCTGACGCTCTTCTGGCACAACCATTTTGCCACCTCCATCACCAAGGTGCGCAGCGCTGCGGTGATGGCGGCGCAAAATGACCTCTGCCGCCGCGAGGCGTTGGGGAGCTTTCCCGCGTTGCTCCACGGCATGTCGAAGGACGCTGCGATGGTGGCGTGGCTGGACGGCAATGCGAATCGCAGGCGTCACGCCAACGAAAACTTTGCGCGCGAATTGCTCGAGCTCTTCGCGCTGGGAGAGGGCCATTACACCGAGAAGGACATCAAGGAGGCCGCGCGCGCCTTCACCGGCTGGCACGTGCGCGACGATAAGTTTTGGTTCAACCGCGGCCAGCACGATGAGGGGATAAAAACGCTCTTTGGCAAGTCGGGCAATCTGGATGGGGGCGACGTGGTGAACCTGTGCCTAGCGCAACCAGCCTGTCCGCGGTTCCTGGCCAAAAAGCTCCTCACGGCATTTGTGCTGCCTCGGCCCAGCGAGGCGGCCGTTGCTGCGCTGGCAGAGCGCGTGCGCGAACTGGACTTCACGATGAGCCGGGTCATGAGTGAACTCTTCTCCTCGGAGCTTTTTTTCAGTCGCGAGGCACGGGGTAGCCTCATCAAATCCCCCGTGGATCTGGTGTTGGGCGCACTGCGAGCGCTCGATGGAGAGCCCAACCTTCAGGCCGTGCAGCGCCTTCTGGCACTGTTGGGTCAGGATGTGTTTGCGCCGCCGACTGTCAAGGGCTGGGAGGGCGGCCGGCTGTGGGTCACCTCGGCGTCGCTGCTGCAACGCGCCAATTTCGCCGCGGCGCTCGTGGGATCCAACCAGTGTGGAACGATCCGGTTTTTAAAATCCCCACGGCTCCGGCTCGATGCCAGCTCAGCGCAGTTGACAAAGGATCTGGCGGAATTGCTGCTGCCACAACCGCTGGATCCAGAACAGGAGAATCAACTCGCGCAGCACCATGCAGCCACCAAGGGCACCCCGGAGGATCGCCTGCGCAGCCTTTTGCATGTGATGATGGCGCTCCCCGAATTCCAACAGATGTAGGCATTCATGAACACGACCTCCAATCTCCCCGCAATCCTCGCCAGCCGTCGCCGCTTCCTGGGACAGGCGGGCGCAATGGGAATCCTCGCACTGGGCGCGCAGGCGCCGGGCTTCTGGGCACGCGCCGCGCAAGGCGCCGTGAATCGCGACGGCCGCATCCTTGTGCTGCTGCAACTGGCCGGGGGCAATGACGGATTAAACACCGTCATCCCCCACACGCGCGACGAGTATTACAGGCTGAGGCCAAGTCTGGCCGTGCCCAAGGGCGCCGCGTTGAAACTCAACGACGAACTCTCGCTCAACCCCCAGTTGGTGGGGCTCAAGGAGCTGCACGACCAAGGGCTACTCTCCATCATTCAGGGCGTGGGTTATCCCGCCCCAAACCGTTCGCACTTCCGGTCGATGGACATCTGGCACTCGGCCGTTCCTACAAAGGAACACACGCGCGACGGGTGGCTGGGTCGGGCCATGGATGCAGCGGCGAATTCACTGGTGGGCCAGGTGCCCGCGCTGGCGCTGGAGACAGGCCCTTTGCCGCTGGCGCTCGTCGCCGGTCGCACCAGCGTGCCCACCATCCAGGGCGTGCAGGACTATCGGCTTTCGGGCGGCGCGGGAGACGCGCTGGAACAGCAGCGCAAACGCAGTCTCATTGGCAGCCTGGCAAACCACCGGGGCACGGGCGCGAACGATGCGGACGATGACCTGGCGTTTCTGCGCCGCACGGCCACCACCGCCATCGCCACGGCCAAACGCATCGAGGCGTCCGCAAGCCACAAACCCACCAAGCCCTACCCCGCCACGGGATTGGGCAGGCGCCTGGAAACCATCGCGCGGTTTATCGCCGCCGATGTGGGACCCCAGGTTTACTTCGTCTCGCTGGACGGATTTGACACCCACTCTGACCAAGCCCAGGCCCACAATGCGTTACTGACCGAGCTTGGCGGCGCCACCCGCGCGTTCTTCCGCGACCTCGAAGCCTCCGGCCTGGCAAAGCGTGTGTTGCTGGCCACGTTTTCAGAATTTGGCCGGCGCGTGAAGGAGAATGGAAGTCTGGGCACGGATCACGGTGCCGCCTCACAGATGTTCCTCATGAGCGGCGGCATCGCCCCCACCATTCACGGCTCACACCCCAGCTTGACCGACCTGGATGAGGGAGACCTCAAGCATCACACCGACTTCCGTCAAGTTTACGCCACCCTGCTCGAGCAATGGCTGGGCTGGCCCAGCGAGCCGGCCTTGTTGGGGCGCTTTAAGCAACTGAAGCTGGGTTGAGGGTCGCCTCCTCTTCACAACCCCTAAATATTGGTTGCAAGGGCTTTGGGCGGAGTGTACATAGAAAAAGTCCCGCCGGCTGTCCGGCGGGCTACCCAACCTGTTTGGCCCCCTTTGTTCGACCAAAGGGGGTCGAACTTTTTGTTAGACGCGAGGTGCGTCCTAAAAGTTCCCGGGTTTTTTGGGCCGCTTCAATTACGGCTGCGTGAGCTTTGCGCGCGACTTGTCAATCTCGTTGCCGATGCCATAACCCAGCACGGCTCCCACGCCCGTGCCGATGAGGGTGGACTTGGTGTTATGGCCGAGGGCCTGGCCTGCCAGTGCCCCCAGTGCCGCCCCTCCGAACGCTCCGTTCCCGGCGTTGGAAAGGCCCGCGCACCCGGTGGCGGACAATCCAGCCGCTACGATCAAGATTGCGATTTTCTTCATGATGGATGGCTCCAGTGATGGTTGTCTTTGGTTTTCAGCGTGGCGCATATTGGTACGCACGCGTACCAATATGATACGTGTGCGTATCTTGTCAACCGCCCTTTTTTTTCTTCCACATGAACCACCCCATTGCCGCCGACAAAAATGGCAGAGTCAATGGGTTCTGCAAATCTGCTTCCCCAAGCCTGGCCTCCCGCCTAGGCTTCCCGGCGACTAAACTATGAATGCCTCCATCCCTTGCCTCTTGGCGCTGATCGCAGCGCCGTTCACCACACTTGCCGCCCCGGGTGTTTGGACCAGCCCGACCGATTCCTCCTTGCCTGCCGACTTCAAAGTGCAGGGCGAGTACACTGCCCAGGGAATTGGCGCACAGGTGATTGCGTTGGGCAGCGGCGCGCTGCAGGCGGTCATCTACCCGGGCGGCCTTCCCGGAGCCGGGTGGAACGGCAAGGACAAGATCCTGCTGGCAGGCGCGTTGGATGCGAAGGGTGGCGCGGCATTCATGCCGGCCGCTGGTGCGCGAAAGTATTTGGCTCAAAAGCCCGATGAATTCAGCGCCACCAGCAAGTTCCCGCCGCAGGGACAGAAAGCGTGGTCGGGCGCCATTGCCGGCGAGGTGTTCACGCTCAAGGCGGATGACGGAGTTTCGATGCCCCTGAAAAAGGCGGTGCGGTTGAGCCCGACGATGGGAGCGAAGCCTCCCACAGGCGCCGTGGTGCTCTTTGATGGCAGCGGGAAGTCGGCGTGGAAGGGAGGCCGGGTGGACGCAGTCACCGGGCTACTCAATACCGACGGCGCGGACATCACGACCACGCGCAAATTCTCCAATTACAAGATGCACTTGGAGTTCCTGCTTCCCTTCCGTCCGGACGCCCGCGGCCAAGGGCGCGGCAATTCGGGTTTTTATCAGGTGGATCTCTATGAGGTGCAAATCCTGGACTCCTTCGGGCTCGACGGTAAGAACAATGAGTGCGGCGGCGTCTACACCAAGGCGGATCCGAAGCTCAATATGTGCCTGTCGCCGCTCTCGTGGCAGACTTACGATGTGGACTTCACCAACGCGATTGCCGACAGCGCGGGCAAGAAGACACGCAACGCGATCATGACCCTGCGCCACAACGGCGTGGTCATCCATGACAAGCTGAGCATCGCCGGTGTGACGGGCGGCGCGCGCAGCGAACCCGAAGGCACGCCGGGCCCCATCAAGCTGCAGGGTCACGGCAACCCGCTGCAATTCCGCAACGTATGGATTCTGGAGGTCGAATAGCACCGAGGCACCGCAGCCACGCCCCGCTGCGATGCATGGGGCCGTTGCGATGGCTCATGCTTTGGCTCACGGCGGCGGCGCCGCTGTGGGGCGCAGCGCCTCCCAACATTCTGCTCATCATTTCCGATGATCACCACTGGGGTGACTACGGATTCATGGGCCACTCTCAGGTGCGCACGCCGCATCTGGATCGGCTGGCTGCGCAAGGCTTGAGCTTTCCGCGCGGCTATGTGCCGTCCAGTCTCTGCTGTCCAAGCCTTGCCTCCATCATCACCGGGCTGCAGCCGCACCAGCACAAGGTCACCAGCAACGATCCGCCGCGCCCGGAAGGCATAAAGCCGGCGGAGTTTCAAAAGTCCAAAGCGTTCCTGGAGGGCCGCGAGGTGATGAGCCGGCATTTGGAGGCCGTCCCCACCCTGCCGCGTTTGCTGGCCGCCAATGGCTACCTTTCATTGCAAACCGGCAAATGGTGGCAGGGCGATTTCCGCCGAGGCGGGTTTACCCATGGCATGACCCGCGGGGCGCGGCACGGCGATGAAGGGCTGGACATCGGCCGCAAGACGCTCGAGCCCATTTTCGAGTTCATCGCCCAGTCGAAGAAACAGGCCAAGCCCTTCTTCATCTGGTATGCGCCGATGATGCCGCACGATCCGCACACGCCGCCCGAACGCCTGCTGGCCAAGTATCGCGACAAGGCCCCCTCGCTGCACGTCGCCCGATATTGGGCGATGGTGGAGTGGTTCGACGAAACCTGCGGCGCGCTGCTCGCGCATCTCGACAAGGAGGGACTTGCCGGCAACACGCTGGTGGCCTACGTCGCCGACAATGGCTGGATTACCAAGCCGGACACAGGGCGGCCCGCGCCCCGATCCAAACAGTCGCCCTACGAGGGCGGCCTGCGCACCCCCATCCTGCTGCGCTGGCCCGGAGTCATCAAGCCAGCCCAATCGCCGCATCTAGCCACGTCGCTTGATCTGGCTCCCACGCTGCTGGTCGCCGCAGGGCTCAAACCAACGCCCGAAATGCCCGGCCTCAACCTGCTCGACGACAAGGCCGTGGCCTCAAGAAAAGCCCTCTTTGGTGCCTGCTACACCCACAATGCGGTGGATCTGCATCATCCAGCCGCCAACCTGCGCTGGCGTTGGATGATTGCCGGTGATTGGAAACTCATCGTTCCCGCCGCGCAGCGCGAGCCGGGAGAAACCCAATTGTTCAACCTTTCCAAAGACCCGGATGAGTCCCATGACGTGGCGGCAAAGGAACGTCCGCGCGTGGCCGAACTGCGCGCCCAACTCGACACGTGGTGGCCGGGAAAGCAATGAACCGAAGTGAGCCCCGCGCCCGGCAGCCAAGCGGCGCGTAACTTGTTAAACCGGCGTGGCGTCTATGATCTCCATGAGTTGGCGGCGCCTTTCGAGCTTTTCCATCCTGACTGCCGCTGTTGTGCCGGCATTGGCAGCCCTGAGCGCGGAGCTGACTCCCAAGGCCGAGTGGAGCTACGAAAAGGCCCGCGAACATTGGGCGTACCAGCCGCTCAAGAAAACTGCGCCCCCCGCCGTCAAGGACGCGGCGTGGCCACGCGGGGACATCGACCGATTCCTTCTCGCAACTTTGGAAGCCAACAATCTGCGGCCCGCAGCCGATGCCGCGCCGCTGGTGCTGCTGCGCCGTGTGTACTTCGACCTCATCGGCCTGCCGCCGACGTTGGATCAAGTGACCGCGTTTCTGGACGACACCGCACCGGGCGCCTTGGAGCGCGAGGTGGATCGCCTGCTGGCCTCGCCTCAGTTTGGGGAACGCTGGGGACGGCACTGGCTGGACTTGGCGCGCTATGCCGAGTCCACCGGCAAGGACGTGAACTTGAGCTATCCCCACGCGTGGCGCTACCGCGACTATGTCATCGCCAGCTTCAATACGGACAAGCCCTACGACCAGTTTGTGCGCGAGCAAATCGCCGGCGACCTGCTGCCCGCGGCGGGCGATACGCAACGCGCCGAGCAACAAGTGGCCACCGGCTTTCTCGCGCTGGGGCCCAAATCGGTGAACGAACAAAACCCGCGCCAGTTTGTGCTGGATGTGGCCGACGAGCAAATTGACACGCTCTCGCAGGCCATTCTGGGCACGACGATTTCCTGCGCGCGCTGCCACGATCACAAGTTCGACCCCATCACCCAGCGCGAGTACTACGCGCTCGCTGGCATCTTCACCAGCACCCAGACGCTCTACGGCACGGCGGCCAACATCCAAAACCGGCATCCGGGCAAGCTGGCCGAACTGCCTTCGGCCTCCGGCGCGCCCACCTTGGGCCGCAAGATGGCCCCTGAGGAATTTAAGAAAATGGAAACCCGCTTGGCGGAGGAACGGCAGAACTTGCGCGATTCATTCCAGACGCAGATGCAGAACCGATCCCCGGGCGGCAACGGCGCCAATGACCAGCGCCAGCTTTTTGAGAGGCTGCGCATGATTAACGAGACCGGCCGGCTGGAGGCGCTCATCAGCCTGTACGACGGGACCACCGGCCAGGAAAAATTGCTGGCGATGGGCGCGGCCGATTTGCCCGCGCGTCGGCAAGGCTTTGGCAATGGACGCCCCGCGGGCCCGGCTCGGTTTATGGGAATGCGCCCTCCGGAATTCGCGGCCGTGGGCGATTGCGCGCTTTACACCCGCGGCGATGTGGGCAAGCCCGCCGGCCGGGTTTCCCGTGGTTTTCCGGCCGCCCTCACGCTCCAGACGCCGCCGGAAATCCCCGCCAATACCAGCGGCCGTCTGCAGCTGGCGCAATGGATCACCCACCCCTCTCATCCGCTCACCTCTCGCGTGTACGTGAACCGTGTTTGGGGCTGGCTCTTCGGGCGAGGCATTGTCGATTCGCCTGACAACATCGGTAATTCAGGCGCGCGCCCCGACCACCCGCAATTGCTGGACACGCTCTGCCTCCAGTTCATGGACGCCGGATGGAGCACGAAGAACCTCATCCGAAAGATGGTGCTCAGCCGCGCCTACCAGCTCTCGTCCGCCTTTGACGAAAGCGCCCACACTGCCGACCCTGAGAACGCGCTTCACTGGCGCATGTCGCCACGGCGCCTCGACGCGGAGTCTCTGCGCGATGCGATGCTCTCGGCGGGCGGGATGCTGGATCTGGCGCCGCCCAAGGCCTCGGCCGTCGCACGCGCAGGCGACACCACCGTGGGAGGCGCGCGATTTCAGGGCTTTGGCGAAGCGCAGCTCAACGCCGACTCGCACCACCGCTCCGTGTACCTGCCCCAAGTGCGCGATGTGACACCCGATGCGCTGGAGGCGTTTGATTTTCCAGACCCAAGCCTTGTCACCGGCCAGCGCGAAGTTACCAGCACGGCTTCGCAGGCGCTCTTTCTGCTCAACAGCGATTTTGCACGCCTGCGTGCGCGCGAACTGGCTGGGCGCCTCCAACGCTGGCAGCCTGCCATACCCGATACCGATGCCGATGGTCTGTGGCGTGCGCGCATTGAAGTCGCCTACTGGCTGGTGTACACGCGCGCCCCGCAGGATGCCGAACTGGCGCGGGCCCAGGATTTCTTCAGCCGGTTTTCTGCCCTGCCCGCTCCGCCGGCTCCGGGGAGACTGACGCGGCAGCCCTTCCCGCCGCCCGATGTCTGGGAGAGTTTTTGCCGCGCGGTGATGGCCAGCGCCGAATTTCGCAGCCTGAACTGACTTGGCCATGAACACCCCAAAAGTCACCGACCCCACATCAATGAGGCTCACACGGCGCGACGCACTCAAAGGGGCCGCCTGCGGTTTTGGCCATCTGGCATTCGCGGCACTGGCGACCTCGGCGACACGTACCGCTGGGGCGCAATCCCCATCGCCATCAACCCGGCCTTCCCATTTTGTGCCACGGGCACGGCGTGTCATCTTCCTCTGCATGCGCGGGGGGCCATCGCACGTAGATACCTTTGACTTCAAACCGCGACTGCTGGCCGATAGTGGCAAGCCCGGCGCGCGGCCCGGCAGCGTCTGGATGGCGCCCAAGGGGGAATTTGCCCAGCACGGGCGCAGCGGTCTTTGGGTGTCCGACCTGTTCCCTCAACTGGCCCGGCACGCTGACTCGTTGTGCCTGCTTCGCTCGATGAAAACGGAGGTGCCGGCGCATCCCCAGGCATTCCTGCGCCTGCACACGGGCACGACGCAATTTGTGCGGCCCTCTCTGGGCGCCTGGGTGTTTTACGGGATGGGCACGGCCAATGAAAACCTGCCCGGATTTGTCACCATCACGCCGCCGGCTGGCTTCGGCGGAGCGCAGAACTACGGCAGCGCGTTCCTGCCCGCGTTCTTTCAGGGCACGCGCGTGGGATCGGACAACCGCCCGGTGGCCGGCGCGGAAGTGAAGCACCTGCGCCCACCCATGCCGGGCACGGCGCAGCGGCTGGAACTGGATTTTCTCCAGTCCCTCAACCGCGAGGCGCTCCGGCGCGACCCGCAGGATGCGCAGGTGGAAGGCGTCATCCAAAGTTACGAACTGGCCTTTCGCATGCAAAGCAGGATGCCCTCGGTGATGGATCTGGGCCAGGAATCGGCCGCAACCCAGAAGCTCTACGGCATCGGAGACCGCGCCACCGAGGACTTTGGCCGAAAGTGCCTGCTGGCCCGGCGCATGGTGGAGGCCGGCGTGCGGTTTGTGGAAATCTGCCACGGCAATTGGGATCATCACTTCAACCTCACAACCTCATTGCGCAACAGCTGCGCCGGCGTGGATCGGCCGATGGCCGGGCTTCTGGCCGATCTGGCCGCGCGCGGCATGCTTGAGGACACGCTCGTCATGTGGGGTGGCGAATTTGGGCGCACGCCCTACGCGCAGGGAAGCGACGGGCGCGACCACAATCACCGCGGGTTCACGCTCTGGCTGGCCGGTGGCGGCGTGAAAGGTGGCCACAGTCACGGTGCCACCGATGAGTTTGGCCAAGAGGCGGTGCAGGACAAGGTTTCGATTCACGACCTTCACGCCACCCTGCTGCACTTGCTGGGTTTTGACCACGAGCGCCTCACGTATCGTCACGCCGGGCGCGACTTCCGTCTCACCGATGTGCACGGGCAGGTGCTGCGGAGCATCGTGGCCTGAAGCGCCCCGTCGTGGAGCTTGCGGCAGCGAAGTCTTCGTGCAAGATTCGCCCCGCTCATGAATCGCTTCACTGCCTTGCTGCTTGCCTGTGGTGTGCTGTGCCCCGCGGCGAACGCCGGAGAGGCTCCCGCCGCGCCACCCAAGGGACTGACTCCCAAAGAGGCGTTGGAAAAGATGACGCTTCCGGCGGGGTTCCAAGTCTCGCTCTTTGCCGGAGATCCGGACGTGGTGCAGCCCTTCGCGTTCTGCTTCGACGACCGCGGCCGTGTGTGGGTGCTGGAGAATCTCAACTACCTCACGCGCGGTTCCGACAGTTTTAACGAAGGCCCCCGCGGCCGCATCATTATTCTCGAGGACACCGACGGCGACGGGCGTTTCGATAAGAAGAAGCTTTTTAAGGACAAGCTGTTCTTCCCGACGGGACTGGAGGTGGGGTTTGGCGGCGTGTGGGTGGGTTCGCCCCCAAACCTGCTCTTCATCCCCGACCGGAACGGCGACGATGTCCCTGATGGCGAACCCAAGGTGGTGCTCGATGGCTGGGGTCGCGATGACCGCCACGAGACACTCAACAGCTTCGTGTGGGGGCCCGACGGCTGGCTCTACGGCTGCCACGGCGTGTTCACGCACAGCAAGGTGGGCAAGCCCGGCTCTGGTGACGATGCGCGAGTGCCCATCAACGCGGGCGTCTGGCGATATCACCCCACGAAGGATCGGTTTGAGGTCTTCGGCTGGGGCACGAGCAATCCGTGGGGACTGGATTTTGATGAGCGCGGCCAGGCTTTTATCACCGCCTGCGTTATTCCTCACCTGTGGCACATCGCGCAGGGCGGACGTTATCACCGCCAAGCCGGCGCGCATTTTGAGAAGCATACCTACGATGACATCAAGACCATCGCCGACCATGTGCACCAGAACTACGCCGGCGTGGAGCGCGCGGGCGCGCGGGCGTTTCTCTTTGCCAGCGGCGCGCTTTCAGAGGCGAACACCGGCCAGCGCAAAGGCGGCTTTGCCCACGGCGGCTGCCAGATTTACAACGGCGGCGCCTTCCCGTCGGAGTACCGAGGTCAGGCATTCATGGGCAACATCCACCACCACCTGCTCTACGTGGATCATCTCAAGCGCAAGGGCTCCGGCTACACCGGCACGCACGGCGGGGATTTTCTGGTGTCGCACGACGACCACTTTCTGGGCTTCAACCTCGGCACCGGGCCCGAGGGCGGTCTCTGGGTGATTGACTGGAATGATGCGGACATCTGTGGACGCGCCGTCCATCAGGTCGGCACGGGGCGCATCTACCGCGTCACACACAAGGATGGGAAAAATGTGCGCGACCTGAACTTGGCCAAGCTGCGCGATGCGGATCTCGTGGCACTGCTCAAGCACGAGAACGAATGGTATGCCGACCATGCGCGCCGGCTCCTGCAGGAGCGCGCCATGCGGTTGAGGTCTTCCCCCCAACGCGAGATCCTTGCCGAAAGCGAGGCGCCCGCGCTCCTGTCAAAGCTCATCGCCGATGCTGCCGCCAAGCCTGTGCACCGCCTGCGCGCCTTGTGGACGGCGCACGCCACCGCAAGCCTGAGCGAGGCCGACCTGTTGCGCCTCATGAAGGACAAGGACGAAACCCTTCGTGGGTGGGCCATCCAATGCGCGCTTGAAGATCGCCAGGCCAGTCCAGCCATTCTTATCGAACTGGAAAAAATGGCAGCCCTGGATGCCTCGCCCTTCGTGCGGCTTTACCTTGCGGCCGCGCTCCAACGCCTGCCGCTGCAAGCGCGCTGGCCAATCGCCGAAGCACTGGTCACCCATGAAGCCGACAAGGATGACTCCAACCTTCCGCTCATGTATTGGTACGGCATCGAGCCCTTGGTGGCGGCGGACAAGCCCCGCGGGTTGAAGCTGGCGGCGCTCTCCAAAATCCCTCGCGTGCGGGAGTTCATCGCGCGCCGCGCCGCCGCACCGTAGATCCCAAAGAATCAGTTGCCGGACTTTCCGCAGCGGGGCTAGAATCGCCTCATGAACCACCACCGCGCCGCACGCGCCGGCACTTTTGCATGGCGCCATTCCTTCGCAGCCGCCTTTGTGGCCGCTGCCTTGTTCGCCGGCTCCACGCCCGCAGATGCGGCGCTGCGCGTTCTGCCCGCGGGCCAGTTGCCCGCCGATGGGCGACTGCAACCGCTGAAGGACCTCGACGGCTACTTCCCATTTGTCGCAGCCAAATCCCCCGCGGCGTGGGCTGCGCGGGCCGAAACGGTGCGCCGCCAGATTTTCCTTTCCCAGGGGCTTTGGCCGCTTCCCACGCGCACTCCGCTCAACCCCGTGATCCACGGCAAAATCGACAAGGGGGAGTACACCGTGGAGAAGGCCTTCTTTGAAAGCTCACCGGGCTTCTTCGTCACCGGCAATCTGTACCGTCCCAAGACTGCCAAGGCCAAGGCACCCGCCGTGCTCTTTGCGCACGGACACTGGCGCGACGCGCGCCTTTCTGAAAACACCCCCGACGCCGTCCGCCGCGAAATCGCCATCGGCGCCGAGCGCTTTGAGGTCGGCGGCGGCAGCATCTTCCAGTCGCTGTGCGTACAGCTCGCGCGCATGGGCTGCGTCGTGTGGCAGTGGGACATGCTGGGCGACTCAGACTCGCAGCAGCTCTCCCACGCGCTCGTCCACCGCTTTGGCAAGCAGCGGCCGGAGATGAACACCGCGGAGGACTGGGGGTTTTTCAGCCCGCAGGCCGAGTCGCACCTGCAGAGCGTCATGGGCCTGCAAACCTGGAATGCCATCCGCTCGCTTGATTTCCTGCTGACGCTGCCGGAGGTGGACCCCACCCGCATCGCCATGACCGGTGCCAGCGGTGGCGGCACCCAGACCATGCTGCTGGCCGCCGTGGATCCACGGCTCGCACTCTCCTTCCCCGCCGTGATGGTCAGCACCGCCATGCAGGGCGGCTGCACCTGCGAAAACTCCAGCCTGCTGCGCGTCAACACCGGCAACATCGAGTTCGCGGCCCTCTTCGCCCCCAAGCCGCAGGGCATGACCACCGCCAACGACTGGACGCGCGAGCTGTCCACCAAGGGGTTTCCCGAATTGCAGCAGCACTATGCCGCGCTGGGCGCGCCTGGCAGCGTGATGATGCACCGGGGCGAGCATTTCCAGCACAACTACAACGCGGTGGCGCGCTCGGCGTTTTACACCTGGGTCAACCGTCACTTCAAACTGGGCGGGCCCGAGCCGGTGGTCGAGCGCGACTACGAGCGGCTGGGCAAGGCCGACCTCACGGTGTGGAACGCGAAATATCCCATGCCACCGGCCGCCGACCCGGCCTTCGAGCGCCAACTCGCGCGCTGGCACACCGGCGACGCGCAAAAGCAAATCGCCGCGCTGCGGGGCACGCCCTCGAAATACCGCGAGGTCGTGGGCGGTGCCCTGCAGGGCATCATCGGCCGCACGCTGGCCGACGTCGGCACCGTCGAGTGGGACTTGAAACTGAAGGAGGATCGCGGCGCGTTCATCCAGATGGCCGGCCTGCTTCGCAACAAGTCGCGCCATGAGGAGCTGCCCGCGCTCTTCCTCCACCCCAAGAAATGGAACGGCCGCGCGGTGATCTGGCTGGACGACCGCGGCAAGGACGCGCTGCTGCAGGCCAACGGCGCGCCCGCGCCCTTCGCGCAGACGCTGCTGGACGCCGGAAGCACGGTGGCGGGCGTGGATCTTCTGCATCAGGGCGAGTTCCTGGCGGAGGGCAAGCCGCTGTTGAATACGGGGAAGGTGAAGAACCCGCGCGAATTTGCCGGGTTCACTTTTGGCTACAACCACCCGGTGTTTGCCAGCCGCGTCCACGATGTGCTCACGCTCATTGGGTTCACGCAGGACTACGAGAAACAGAAGGCGACGGCCGTGGAATTGGTGGGACTGGGGCCGTCCATGGGCCCCGTGGCCGCAGGGGCGCGCGCGCTGGCCGGGCCGGTGGTGACGCGTGCGGTGATTGACACGGCGGGATTCCGTTTCGGCAAGCTCACCGACTTCCACGACGTGCGCTTCCTTCACGGCGGCGCCAAGTATGACGACGTGCCCGGAATGCTCTCACTCAACGCGCCGGGCAAACTCATGCTCTCCGGCGAGGGCGACGGCGGCATGGTGCGCGCCTTCTATGCGGCGGTGAAAGCGCCTGCCAATCTCACGATTGCCCCGCGCGGCGACGCGACAGCCGCAGCGCGCTGGCTTTCCGGCAACTGATCGCAAGCCCCACGCCTTCCCATGCAACCGGCCGCATTCCAAGCAGCCTTGTTGCTCTCGCTAGTGGGCGGCCTCTGCGGCGCAGGCGCACCGCCGGTTCAACCGGTGCTCCCTGCCAACAAGGAGGCCATGGCCAAGATCCAGTCGCTGGGGGCCAATGAGGCCGCGCGGATTGGCCGCGCGGCCGTGAAGGGCGAGTTCAACGAGGTGGCGAAGCGGTTTGAGTTGCCCCGCACCGGGCCGCGCGGACGCGACTACTCCATCAAGATGGTCTGGGCATCGGAACGCCAGCGAGTGCTCTTCTGCGGCGCGAACCACGCGGTGCCTCATCGGCTCAACGACGTCTGGGAGTTCGATCTCGGCGCGCTGTGCTGGGCGATGCTCTACGCGCCGGACAACGCACGTGATTATCTGGGCTTGGGAAAAGATTTTAGCGATGTGGAATTCAAGGACGGCATCTTCATCACGAAGCGCGGCGGCCCGGGCATCATCGGGCACACCTGGTGGGGGCTGACGTACGATCCGGAGCAGCGCGCGATGCTCTTTCTCAACACGTGGGTCACCGAGCAGAAGAAGGCCGCGCAGCAGCTCGGCGGCGATCCCGCCCAACTGTACGCCGGCCCGCCGCTCTGGGCCTTCTCGCCCGCCACGCGCACCTGGAAGATGCTCAAGACCGCCCCGCCCTCGCCGCGCTCGATCTTCGGCGGCATGCTCGAGTACGTGCCCGATCTGCGTGGCACGATCTGGCACGCGAACAATTGGCAGATGCACGGCACCTGGCTCTACGACGCCAAGACCAACGGCTGGCGCGACCTCAAATCCAACGACGCCGGGCCTGCCTTTGAAAGGGAGGCGGCCGAGCCCGAGCAGGTGGGCTACTACGATCCGGTGCGGCGGCTCATCATCGCGCACCGGCACAAGTCCACGCACCACTTCGATCCGCTTAAAAATGCGTGGCGGCGCACGGTGAACGCCGACAAGGACTCCGATGCCGTGCCGTGGGGGCACGACGCCTTCTCTCCCATGTACTACGACAAGGCCAGCGGGCACGGGCTCCTGGTCGAGTTCAAGACCCATGCGTTGTGGTCGTATGATCCTGATCACGCCCGGTGGACCCGGCTGCGGCCCACCGGCGATCCGATGCCCGAAGGTGGCAAGCGGCTGGCCTACGCCGACCCTGTCCATAACGCGCTGGTCATCCTTGAGGACACCACCGTGTGGGCCTACCGCTACCGCAAGCCATGAATGCCACGCGCCTCTTGATCGCCGCCTCACTCGCGCTCTTGGGCGCCACCATCCACGTCGCGCTAGCTGCCCCGGCAGCCAAGCCCAACGTGCTGCTGCTCATGGCTGACGACCTCAACAACCGCCTGGGCTGTTACGGCGATGCGCTGGTGAAGTCGCCGCACATCGACCGGCTCTCGTCGCGCTCCGTGCGCTTTGACCGCGCCTACTGCCAGTTTCCCCTTTGCAGCCCCAGCCGCAGCTCGATGCTCACCGGGCGGCGCCCCGACGCCACGCGCATCCTCACCAATCCCCGCGCAGGAACCAAACCCAGCGACTACACCGGCACGCCCCACTTCCGCGAACACATCCCCGACACCGTCACCCTGCCGCAGTTGTTCCGGCAGCACGGCTATTTCGTCGCGCGCGTCGGCAAGCTCTTCCATTACGGCGTGCCCGGCCAGATCGGCACGGACGGATTGGACGATCCCAAGTCGTGGGACAAGGCGCTGAACCCGCGCGGCCGCGACAAGGACGACGAATCAAAGATCTTCGCCGTCGGCCGTGGCGGGCTGGGCGGGACATTGAGCTGGCTGGCCGCAGCGGGCCGTGACGACGAACAGACCGATGGCATCGGCGCCACCGAGGCCATCAAGCTGCTCGAAGCCAGCAAGGACAAGTCCTTCTTCCTCGCGGTGGGATTCTACCGGCCGCACACGCCCTACGTTGCGCCCAAGGCTTACTTCGATCTCTATCCCACGAACAAGATCCCGCTGCCTGCCGTGCCCGCGAATCCCTTCGCCCGCGGACCTGCGCCGGCCTTCGCCAGTCACAAGAAGGAACATGAGAATCTGGACGACCGGCTGCGGCGCGAGGCCATTCAAGGCTATCTGGCGTCGATCAGCCTCATGGACGCGCAGGTGGGGCGCGTGCTGGGCGCACTCGCGCGCCTCAACCTGGACAAGAACACCATCGTCATCTTCACCAGCGATCACGGCTACCTGCTGGGCGAACACGGGCTCTGGCAGAAGCAGAGTCTGTTTGAGGAATCGGCGCGGGTGCCGCTCATCATCCACGCGCCGGGTGCCGCGGGCAACGGGCAGGCCAGCCCGCGCACCGTCGAGCTGGTGGACCTGTACCCCACACTCGCCGCGCTCTGCTCGCTGCCCGCGCCCGCCTATCTTGGCGGCGTCAGCCTGCGTCCCCTGCTGGAGAATCCGCAGGCTCCATGGAGTCGCCCGGCCTTCACCCAGGTGCAACGCGGCGCCTTCCCCGGACACTCGGTGCGGACTCAACGCTGGCGTTACACCCAATGGGATCGGGGTGAGAAGGGGGCCGAGCTTTACGACCACGACGCCGATCCCCACGAGCGCAAGAACCTCGCCGCCGACCCGCGACACGCGGACATCGTGGCACAACTGCGCGGACTCTTGCAGGGCAACTGGCCTGAAGGCAACGCTGCCCCCGCGTCGAAGCCCTAGTCGCTTGCGCCTTGGGAGCTGGATTGACCCCGCGTGGCGCGAAAGCCACACTCACGCCCAACATGACGCCCTGCAATTTGCTTTCCGCCTGGTTCGTCCTGCTGCTGACGGGCGCGCACGCGCTGGCGGCCGATTGGCCGCAGTGGCGCGGCCCGGCGGGCCAGGGCCATTCCAGCGCCACCAATCTGCCCTTGCAATGGGGTGAGTCCCAGAACATCGCGTGGAAGACTTCGCTTCCCGGGCGCGGCTGGTCCTCGCCCGTGGTGGACGCGACGCACGTGTGGATGACCACCGCCTTTGAGGAGCTGGCCGACCCTGCCGAATCGGCACGCCGCCTCAAGGACAACACGGGAAACCAGCCCCTCACGGTGCTCCGCGAAGTCCGCCTGCACGCCCTGGCCGTGGATCGCAAAACCGGGCGCATCGCGCACCACATCGAACTCCTGCGCCAGCGCGAGCCGCAGGCGGTTCACAAGCTCAACAGCTACGCCTCGCCCTCTCCCGTCCTCGACTCGGGCCGTCTCTTCTGCCACTTCGGCGCGTATGGAACGGCCTGCGTGGACACCGCCACGGGCAAGGTGCTATGGCGCAATCAGGCGCTGTCGGTGCAGCATGAGAACGGGCCGGGCAGCACGCCCGTGGTGTGGAAAGACCTGCTCTTATTTCACATGGATGGCAGCGACCAGCAGTTTGTCGTGGCGCTCGAAACGGCCACGGGCAAGGTCCGCTGGCGGACTGCCCGCAGCGGCAAACTCAACGAGAATCCGCAGTTGAAGAAATCGTACGGCACGCCGCTGGTGCTGGACATGGCCGGCCAGCCGGTGCTCATCTCGCCCGGGGCGGACTGGGTTTACGGCTATGACCCCGCCACGGGCCGCGAGCTCTGGAAACTCGGCTATGGCGAACTGGGGTTCTCCATCTCGCCGCGGCCCGTCGCCGGCCACGGCCTCTTCTTCATGAGCACGAGCTTCATGCGGGCGCAGATTCTTGCCGTTCGATATGAACAAACCGGCGCGCCGCACATCGCCTGGAGCGCCAAGCGCGGCGCACCCCAGATGCCCTCGCCCATCCTCGTCGGGGATGAACTCTACGTGATCACCGACGCGGGCGGGCTGGTCACCTGCCTTGATGCGCGCACCGGCAGGGAGCACTGGCAGGAACGGCTGGGCGGCAACTACTCCGCCTCGCCCGCGTTCGCGGAGGGCAGGCTCTACTTCCACAGCCGCGAAGGGATGACGCACGTGGTGAAGCCCGACAAAACGGGCCTGCGCGTCCTTGCAAAAAACCCGATCGAGGGCCAGCTCATGGCCTCGATGGCGATTGCGGGCCAATCGATCTTCCTGCGCTCCGACACGGCCCTCTACTGCATCCAGAAGCCCTAGAGGCCTCGAGACGCCCGGAAAGAAATCAGCCGTTGCCTCGCCTGCGACGGCAGGACTATCATCCGTGGCGCTGGCACTTCTCCAAGGGATCCATTCCCTCGCAAGGCCCTTTCGTTGGATTAACAAAGAGTCTTGCAGGATGGTGCGGCAATGGGCCCTGCCGGGCATCCTGGGTATGATGGTCTCTGGCGCCACCAACGCTGCTGCATTTCCCCTGTGGGACAACGCGCAAGTTCGCAGGAATGCGAATCCTGCGGACGGCGGCCCTGCGGACGGCAACCCGCCGGAAAGCGTGGGCGGGCTTAACAGCGGCCCCGCGGCCGCGGATGCCCGGATGCTGGATGGCGCGCTGCATTCCACCCGGGCGCACGCGCGCTGGTCGAGCTGGGCGGTGTGGTACGCCCGGCGCACACGCGAGGGAAATTTTCAACCCGGCGAACGAACGATGCTCGAGAGCTACATTCGTGGTGGCACCGTGGGCGGAGCGCCCGGAATGGCGGGCGGCCTGCCCGAGTTTGCGCTCATGGGAAACCAGTATCACCCTGGCACCCTTTTTAATGCGCTGGCCTGAGGCTCCCTCATTCGCCGGCAACCTCCCTGATAAATCAAATGCACACACGCTCCCTGCTGCTGACGCTCATCCTGTTGCTGGCCCAAGGCGCACAGAGCGCGCCCGTCGCCGATCCCGACCCCAAGCGGTTTGCCAAGGAGATCGCGGCGTTTGACGCGCAGGACAAGGCGCGCCCTCCACAAAAGCAGGGCATCGTGTTCACGGGCAGTTCCAGCATCCGCCTGTGGGACTTGAACGCGTCCTTCCCCGGGGTGCGCGCCCTCAACCGCGGCTTTGGCGGCTCGCACATCTCCGACGTAAACCATTATCTCGACCAGACGCTGCTGCGATACGAGCCCTCGGTGGTGGTCTTCTTCTGCGGCTCCAACGACCTGTGGGCCGGCAAGCCGCCCGGGCAGGTGTTGGCCGATTATCGCCGGTTCACAGTGCGCCTCTTCGAGCGCGTTCCCAAGGCGCGGCTCATCGTGCTGGCCGTCAAGCCCAGCCCCGCCCGCATCCGCATCATCGAAACCGAACGGAGCATGAACACCCTGCTGCGCGCCGAGGCCGCCAAGGATGAGCGCGTGCGATTCGTGGGCGAGGCGTTTGACGTGTTGCTCGATGAGAAGGGGCAGCCGCACGAGGCGTATTACGTCAAGGATCGCCTGCACTTGAGCGCCGAGGGCTACGCGCGGTGGAACAAGCTGCTGGCCCCGCTCCTCGGCCCGGCCCGGCCCTGAATGTCGCGTCGCTTGTCGGGGTCGAACGACACCATGCGTTCCCTTCCTCAAATCCTGCTCGGTGCCGCCCTTCTGGCTGCGGGCACTGCCGGTGCCGAGAACTGGCCCCGCTTTCGCGGCCCCAATGGCAGCGGGGTGAGTCCCGACCGTGGATTTCCCGCGCAATGGACGGCCAACGACTGGGCGTGGAAGACCAAGCTCGCCGGCACGGGGCATTCCTCGCCCTGCGTTTGGGGCGACCACGTGTTTATCACCTCCGCCGTGGAGGGCGGGCGCGAGCGCATCCTGCAAGCCCTCGACGCGCGCACAGGCAAGGTGCTCTGGACGCGGCGCCGCGGCGGCGCGGCTGCACCCCTGCACAAGCTCAACAGCCACGCCTCGGCCACGCCGGCCACCGACGGGCGCGCCGTGTACACCCTGTGGGGTGGAGGACAGGACTATGTGCTGCAAGCGCATGACTTCGCCGGCAAGTCCCTCTGGGAAATCAATCTTGGCCCCTCTGTCAGCAAGCACGGTCACGGCACGGCCACCTCGCCCATCGTGGTGGAGGGTCTCGTCATCCTGCTCAACGAACAGGACACCGACCTGGGCGCCATCATCGCGGTGGAATGCGCCACCGGCCGCCTGCGTTGGAAGACGCCGCGCAAGGTGGACAAGATGACCTTCGCCACCCCCATCGTGGTGGAGGTCGGCGGCAAGCGGCAGATCATCACCTCGAGCGCCACCGATGGCATCATGGGGCTGGACGCGCTCACGGGGAAAATCATCTGGCGCACACCGCTCTTTAGCGTGCGCACCTGCGGCTCGCCGGTGTTGGGCGATGGCCTCATCTTTGCCGCCGAGGGCGATGGCGGCCGCGGCAAGACGCTTCTGGCCGTGCGCCCGGGGGGCGCAGGCGACGTCCACGTCTCGCATCTGGCGTGGACACGCGACCGGTCGCTGCCCTACGTCCCCACCCCCATCGCACACGAAGGCCGTCTCTATCTTTGGAACGACAACGGCATTGTGTGCGCTCTGGACGCCCGCACGGGGCGCGAGCTGTGGGCCGAGCGCGTCGAGGGCGCGGACTATTCGGCCTCGCCCATCGTGGTGGACGGCAAGCTCCTCTGCGTCTCCCGCGCCGGCGACATCCTCACCCTCGCGGCGACGGCGGCGTTCCGGCGGCTGGGTCACACCACCTTGGGAGAGTCCTGCCACGCGACCCCCGCCGTCAGCAACGGCCGCCTGTTCATCCGCGGCTTCGAACACCTCTATTGCCTCAAGGGGTTGCACCCCGGGCAATAAGAGATTGCCCCCTCCTGCGCAGGCGCCCCTGCGGCACCTGCGGTGCGGCCATAGGGGTGCTGCGCACGGCATCATTGCCCCCCCCGCAGGCGCCCCTGCAGGGGGTGCTGCGCACGGCATCATTGCCCCCCCGCAGGGGGCCCTGCGGGGAAAGTTCCCCATTGACAGGGGCTGGAGACTGTCGCTTCCTAATATTATACATTCTATGAAAACACTCCTGCCACTCACCCCATGAAGAACCGGTTCATGAAGTCTCTGCTCCCCTCCATCATCGCCCTGTCGCTTGCCTTCCTGCCCGGGGGTTGCTCGCAGGAAAAGGAAATCTCAGGCCAGATTTTCATCGTCACCAAGGGGGGCGAGAACGTGAAGCTGGGCCTGGTGGGCATCCATGTGCTTTCGGATGAGCAATTCAAAACCGCGGCCCTAAAGGCGTTCGAGGGATGTTCTCTTACTGCAGGCATGCCTCTGGCACCCCACTTGTTCAGCCACCTGCCGCCGCCCGTGGTGAAGAGCGATGCCGATGGGCAGTTCACGCTGCGTGTCAAAGGAAAGGTCTGGCTGCTGGCGCGGGGCGACCGAAAGGCGGGCGGCTCTCATGAGACCTACCTGTGGGCCCTGTCCACGGAAGGGCAGACAGGCAGGCTGCTCTTGTCCAATGACCATCTTCTAGATGACCCCACGGGCTTGCGCGCCGTCTTGGAACGGTTGCCGGGAGTGGCTGAGGTGCTAGCCCAAGCTGAATTGCGCTTACTGATTGATGAGGCTAGGGCCAAGGCTGAGGAACAAGAGCGGCTGCGGATATTGGCGGAGGCCAAAGCCAAGTCTGAGGCTGAGGAGCAAGTACAGTTACGATTGCTGATTGCTGAGGCCTTGGCGAAGGCTGGGGCTGAGGAGCTAGAGCGGATGCGGTTGCTTGTTGCTGCAGCCAAGACCGAAGCCAAATGGCGTGAGCGGTTGCGTCCGCTTGTTCCAGCGGCCAAAGCCAAGGCTGAGGCTGAGGAGAAGGAACGGCTGCGCCTGTTTGGGCTTCAGGCCAAGGCCGAGGCTGAGAGACAAGTCCGCCTACGCATACTGGCTGAGACCGATGCTAAGACCAAGTTTGAAGAGCAAGAACGGCTGCAGATGCTGGCGGAGGCCAAGGCTGAGGCCGAAGCGAAAGAGCGGCTGCGAATACGGGCTAAAGCCAAGGCTGAGGCCGAAGCGAAAGAGCGGCTGTATACCCTAGCTGAGGCTGAAGCTGATGCTAAGCACAAGGCTAAAGCCACCGCCGAAGCCAAGGCTGCAACCGAGAAGCGGATGGCATGGACGGGAGCAGCGATGGGGCGGGCTGGATTCAAGGAGAATCAAATCACCCGCACCCTCACCGAAGGCGGCATGCTGGGGGCGTGGGGTGGGAACGATTTTGACCAAACGACCATTCCCGCCGGCCTGAGCGGGGTGACGGCCATTGCGGCGGGCACTAGTCACACCGTGGCCTTGAAGAGCGATGGCACCGTCGTGGCATGGGGAGCAGGCAAGACACGAAAGGCAGAAAAGCACGAATATGGCCAATCAGTCGTTCCCGCTGACCTAAGTGGGGTGGTGGCAATTGCGGCGGGTTCGTTCCACACCACGTCCTTGAAGAGCGATGGCACCGTCGTGGCGTGGGGATGGAACGCCCTAGGTGAAACCGCAGTTCCGGCCAGTCTGAGTGGAGTGGTAGCCATTGCGGCGGGCACGAGTCACACCGTGGCCTTGAAGAGCGATGGCACCGTCGTGGCGTGGGGAGACAATGGCTCTGGCCAAACCAAAGTTCCCGCCGCCCTGACCAGCGTGGTAGCCATTGCGGCAGGAGACTATCACACCGTCGCCTTGAAGAGCGATGGCACCGTCGTGGCGTGGGGAGAGAACAACGAGGGTCAATGCAAGGTTCCCACTGGCCTCACGGGCGTGGTGGCCATTGCAGCGGGTGAGCATCACACCGTCGCCTTGAAAGCGGATGGCACCGTGGTCGCGTGGGGAAGTGATGCCTCTGGTCAAACGAAGATTCCCGCCGGCCTGAGTGGCGTGGTGGCCATTGCGGCGGGTAGTGATCACACCCTAATCTTGAAGCTGAACTAACCGCACCACTCCATGAAGAATCGATTTGGAAAGTCTGTTCTCCTCTCCATCACCGCCCTGTCGCTTGCCTTCCTGCCCGGGGGTTGCTCGCAGAAACAGGAGGCAGCAAAGGCTGCGGCCCAGGCCAGGGCCAAATCTGAGGAGCAGGAGCGGTTGCTCGCAGAGGCCAAAGCCAAGCTTGAGGAGCAGGAGCGGTTGCGCCTGCTGGCGGAAGCCAAGATCAAGGCTGAAGAAACGGAGCGGCTGCGCGTGGTGTTTACCGAGGCCAAAGCCAAGCTTGAGGAGCAGGAGCGGTTGCGCCTGCTGGCGGAGGCCAAGATCAAGGCTGAAGAAACGGAGCGGCTGCGCGTGGTGTTTACCGAGGCCAATGCCAAGGCTGGGGAAAAAGCGCGATTGCGCAGGCAGGCGGAGGTCGAGGTCGCGTCGCTAGAGCAAGACCGGTTGGATCTGTTAGTGGTTGACGCTATCGCCAAGGTTCAGGCTGACGCTGAGGAGAAAGCCCGACAGCGATTGGAAGCGATTGCTGAGCAAACCCGGTTGCGCATGCTGGCGGAGGCCAAGGCCAAGGCTGACGCTGAGGAGAAGGAACGGTTGCGTATGCTAGCCAAGGCTGAAGCCGAAGCTCAAGTTGCAGCCAAAGCTGCTCCCGAGAAGCGGATGGCATGGACGGGGGCGGCCATGCGGCGGGCAGGGTTCAAGGAAGAGAAGATAAAGCAGACCCTCACGCAAGGAGGCACCGTGGTGGCGTGGGGAAGTGACGGCTCTGGTCAGAGCAACGTTCCCGCTGGCTTGAATGGCGTGGTGGCCGTTGCGGCGGGAAACGATCACACCGTCGCCTTGAAAGCGGATGGCACCGTCGTGGCGTGGGGAAATAACGACGAGGGTCAGAGCAAGGTGCCCGTGGCCTTGAGTGGCGTGGTGGCCATTGCGGCGGGAGGCCGTCATGCCGTGGCCTTGAAAGCGGATGGCACCGTGGTGGCGTGGGGAAGTGATGCCTCTGGTCAAACGAAGATTCCCGCTGGCCTGAGTGGCGTGGTGGCCATTGCGGCGGGATACAGGCACACCGTGGCCTTGAAAGCGGATGGCACCGTGGTCGCGTGGGGAAGTGATGTCTTTGATCAGAGCAAGGTGCCCGTGGCCTTGAGTGGCGTGGTGGCCATTGCGGCGGGATACAGGCACACCGTGGCCTTGAAGGCTGATGGAACCGTGGTCGCGTGGGGAAATAACGACGAGGGTCAGAGCAAGGTTCCCACTGGCCTCACGGGCGTGGTGGCCATTGCGGCGGGA
>SYLI01000082.1 GCA_005809105.1 Verrucomicrobiales bacterium
GCGGGATCGCCGTCAAAGGCCGCGTCCACGTCGGTCTTGAGCTGGTCGCGCAGGTCGGGCAGGCGCGCCAGAAGGCGCATCGCCAGCGAACGGGCGGCGGCGCGCGGGTTGGCCTTGGCGGCGTCATCGGGGGGCTCGTGCTCGATGCTCTTGAGAAACTCATCCTCCAGCCGGCCCAGCACCGAATCCATGAGCAGCGCCGTCTCCATCTTGAGTTCGGAGGAGTGCAGCGTCTTGCTGTCGAAAAAACCCGGAAAGAGCAGCCGGAGCAGATCCTTGGTGACTGAAACAATGGTGCTGCGCGAGGGAAGGTTCTTGCCGTCAAGATAGTTGATGCCGCCCACCCGCGCGTAGGACGCCATCAACTGGTCGGTCAGCTCGGTCACCTTCACTTGGAGGGGAGTAGAACGCAGCACCCGCCCGAAGGCAAGCACCTCAGCCCGCGCGCTCCCATGCGCGCCCGGTTGCGATGAGCACCTGCTCCACTGTGATGCCGGCCATGCACCGATGGTCAACAGGGCACGCCCGCAGGAAACAGGGCGAGCACGGTGCCGATGAAGCCACCACCTCATGCCTTGGATCGCCGGGCAGTCCCGGTGCGGTGAGATCGGCGTTCGTGCTGCCAAAGGGCGCCACCACCGCCGCACCCACCGCCGCCGCCAGATGCATGGGGCCCGTGTCATTGGCCACCACCACGCGGCACGCGGCAAGAGTGGCGGCCAGTTGGCGCAGTGTCGTTTTGCCCGCAAGATTGGCTGCAGTTCCTTGAGGCAAGGCCGCGGCCAGTTCGCCCGCCTTGTCACGGTCGCCAGCGCCCCCAAGAATCACGACATGACAGGAGTGACGCGCCCGCATCGCGGCGGCCACCGCGGCAAACCCTTCGATGGGCCATCGCTTGGAGGGGCCATATTCCGCGCCGGGCACAAGCCCCAGCAGCGGCCCGGGGGGAAGCTGGAGAGATGATCTTGCATCGGCCACGTCGTGCGCTGCCACTTCCAGGCGCGGCGCAACGGGGTTGCTGGATGCACCCAGCGCGCTGGCGAGGTGCAGGTAGTGGTGCATGTGATGGGCGCTTTGGGGCAGGCGCACGGGAGCGGCCGGGTGCGCGATGAGGCGGTGAATGTCGGCAGGAGTGCGTTTCTGCATCGCCACGAATGAGGGCGCATCTTCAAGTGCCTGGGTGAGCAGCCATCGGCGCCATGCGGCCGCACGTCCGATGCGTCGGGGAATCCCGGCCAGAGAGCATTCCAGCGCCGACCTCAGGGAATTGGGCAGCACCAACGCGGCATCACAGCCCAGAGGGCGCAACTGGCGGCCCACTCTCCACGGGTTTGCGCCGGGGGCGATGGCAACCACGGCGTCCACGCACGTGTGCAGCCGCCAGAGATCGGCCAGCTTCTCTGGTGCCAACACCGTGATGCGCGTGGCGGGCAGTGCTTCGCGCAGGCGCTGGAGGGCGGGCATGGCCATCACGGCATCCCCCAGCCAGTTGACACTGCGCACCAGCAGGTGAGTGGGCGCGGCCATGTCAGCGCAGCAGGATCTGCCGGACGCAGTCGTCGAAGTCTTTGGCGCCGCTGATGATCTTGATTTCCACGCGCATGAAGTAGAGAGGCAGGTCGCGCCGATCGAGCTTGGGAAGGCGCACGGCGTCCTTCTGCGTGGTGATGATGAATTCAGCCTGCCGCTTCTTGGCGCGGTTGATGGTGTTGATCACCTCCTGCTGGCTAAAGCGGTGGTGGTCGGCAAATCGCTTGGCATAGACGAGGTTCGCACCCAGTTCACGAAGACTGTCCTCGAAGCTGCGCGGCTGGGCGATGCCGCTCAGCGCAGCCACGTTGCGGCCCTTGAGGAAATCCAGCGGGCGACGGTCGTCCGAATCGAACACGTCCTCAAAGTACAAGGGCGCGTGGATGCACTGCACGATGCCCGCCTTGGCATTGTGGGCGCGGATGCGGGCGATGAGCTCGTCGTTGTGACCGTTGGACTTGGTGATGAAGATGGTGTGGGCGCGCTTCAAGTGCGAGATGGGTTCGCGGAGCGTCCCGCGGGGCAGCAGCATTTCGTTGCCGAAGGGCTGCTGGGCGTCGATGAGGACGATGTCGCGGCGGCGTCCGGCCAGATTCCAGTACTGGAACCCGTCGTCCAGCAGGAGCGTGTCGCACCCAAAATGCTCGATGGCGTAGCGGCCCGCCTTCACGCGGTCCTTGTCCACCAGCACCACGACGTCGCTGAGGTTTGAGGCGAGCATGTAGGGCTCGTCACCGGCCTCGTCGGAATTGAGGAGCAGGTTGCGCGCATCGGAGACGATGCGCGGCGGGGTGACGTCGTCCTTGAGCAGCAGTTTGTTTTGCAGCCGGCCCCAAAGCGGCGGCGGTGTGGAGCGGTATCCGCGCGAAAGGATGGCGACCTTGCGCCCGCTGTCCTGGAGCACGCGCGCGAATTTTTCAACCACGGGGGTCTTGCCCGTTCCACCGACGGTGAGGTTGCCAATCGCGATCACCTGAACGCCCAGCGTGGTGTCTCTGAGCAGGCGCTTCTCATAGAGCACCCGCCGGGCCTTGACCCCGACGAGGAAGACCTTGGAGAGACCAAAGAGCACGCCGCGCAGGCAGGTGGCCCACTTGTCGCGGCGCTGCCCGAAGATCACCTCCAGGGCGAAGGTCTCGAATTGTTCCTGCCAGGCGCGCAGCGTTTCGCGCATCGCCAGCGATGGTGCCAACGCACGCGGCGCGGGGCAAGGCCGCCGTGGGCTTGCCCTCGGAGTCGCGTTTGCCTAGAGTCGCTCCATGAGAATGAGCCATGCGTTGCTGGCTTTGCTCTGCAGCGTGGGTGGGTTGGCCGCGGATCAGAATGCCACGCCCGCGGTGCCGCCGGCCAACCCCGTTGTCGTCGCCATCGTCCCCATCCGCGATGACATCACCGTCCCCATGTTGCACCTGGTGCGGCGCGGCATCGCCCAGGCGCACGCCGCCGGCGCAGGCATCCTGATCCTCGACATCCACACCAACGGCGGCCGCGTGGATGTGACCGAGCGGATTCTGGCAGAGCTGGGCCAGTTCAAGGGGTTTACCGTGGCGTATGTGAACTCCAAGGCCATTTCCGCGGGTGCGCTGATTTCCATCGGAACCCAGCGCATCTACATGGCGCCAGACGGGCGCATCGGCGACGCGGCGCCGGTGATGATGAGCCCGGGTGGCGCGAGTGTGGAGAATCTGCCCGGCACCATGGAGGAGAAGGTGAATTCCTACGTGCGGTCGCTGGCACGCACGCACGCGCAGCGCAACGGGCATAATGTCGATGTCGTCGAGGCCATGATCAACAAGGGGCGCGAGGTCGTGATTGACGGCGAGGTCGTCTCGCAAAAGGGCGAGCTTTTGACCCTGACGGCGCGTGAGGCCGAACGGCTCGTGGGCGCGCCTCTGCGGCCGATGCTCTCGGCAGGCACCAAGGATCGGATGGGGGACGTTCTGGCCGCGCTGGGTGTGTACGATGCGAACAAGGGGCGCCGGCACCAGGAAGAAGCTGGTGGCCTGCTGCCGGTGCATGTGGTGCGCGTGCAGCCCACCCTGCCGGAATTGCTGGCGTTCTGGTTCGACACCGTCGGCATCCTGCTGCTCATCGTGGGCATTGTTGCCGTCGTCCTCGAATTGAAGGCGCCGGGCTTTGGCCTTCCGGGCATCATCGGTATTCTTGCATTTGCGGCCTATTTCGGCGGCAGCTACGTGGCTGAGTTGAGCACGGCGCAATGGGCGATCATCTGCTTTCTTCTTTTAATCGGAGGTTTGGCGTTTGTGGTGATTGAAATGCACTGGTTTCCTGGGACGGTCGTGATCGGGGTCGTAGGCGCACTGGCGGTGCTCTCGGCCATCGTGCTCATCTCGATGGACATGTCGCAAAGCGGCTGGCGCTGGCCCACGCCGATGGAACTGAGTCGTTCGATGCGCAGCCTCGCGGCGGGAATCGGCGGTTCCATTGCCATTCTGCTGATGCTGGCGCGGCTCCTGCCGCAGACGTCGTTTTACAAGCAGTTGCTGCCGGCCTCCGCCAGCGGTATGGCGACGGTGGTGGCCACGCGGTCGTCGCACCTCCAACAGGTTGGTTGGATTGGCGTCTCGCAGTCGCCCTTGCGTCCGAGCGGCAAGGCGATGTTCGGCGAGACGCTGCTCGACGTCATGACGCAAGGCGAAATGTTGGGAGCAGGCCAGCGCGTTCGCGTGGTGGGCCACAGCGGCACCGTGGCCGTGGTCGCGGCCGAGAGCGACGTGCTACCGACTTGAGGTTCGATTGCCCGGTGTGGGCAGGGGAGGTGTGGGGCGGGAACCATTGCCATCGGGATGGCCCGTGAAAGGATCCACCGTGTATGGCGAGGTGCCATTGGAATGCGGCTGGCCCGGAGGGCGGCCAAACCGGTGCCACGGGAGTTTCTCAAACCGCCGGGCCTGTTCATCAGTCAAGACCGCGCGGATGGATTCGTTGAGGCGCCGTTGCTCCTCGTGCAGGCGCAGGCGAGCCGGTTCCAAGAATTGCCTCATGCGCTCGCGGCTTTCGTCGTAGACCGCCTGGACTTGCAATTCCTGATCGTAGGAGAGTGTCAGCCGCGCATCCAGGTCGGCAACCGTAAGCTGGGTGAGGAACGGTTGGGCGGGCCCCTCGGTTCCCCGTTGAAGGGCGACCCTTCCACCCGCAGGGGCAGGGGACGTTCCTAGAAAATACCCGGTGACCAAGCCGGCGGAAAAAATCGCCAGCGCGGCAAGGATGGGTTTCCAAGGCTGCATCACTTCGCCGGCAAATCGACCGCCATGGCGGCGATCTGTTCCAGTTCCGGATCCTGCGAGAACCGATCCGTCTGGGCCGGCGAGAGGGACAACCATGCGGCCACCACCACGGCCACGGCCGCAGAGGGCGCCACGGCCTGCCAGAGGGCACGCCCCCACACCGACCAGATGTCGGCCGTGGGTTGCTCGGCGATGCGGGCCATGATGCGCTTTTCGAAGGCGTAGGGCACGCGGTCGCTCGGGCGGTCTTCCCGGGCTGCCGCGAGCAGTTTGTCGATGAGGTTGTCCAGTTTCATAACCCTACACCAACACTGACGGGCGATGGTTACTGCCGGTTACAAATACTTTTCAGGGGCGATTCTAGCCAGCATTTTCCGCATTTCCAGCCGCGCACGGTGTGCCCTGACCTTGATCATCGATTCAGACCAGCCCGTGAGTGCCGCAATCTCCTTCACCGACTTCTCCTCCAGATCCAGCAGGGTGATGATCATGGCATCCTTCGCGTCCAGCCCGGCCAGCAGCCGATCCAAGAGCTGCCGGGTGGCGGACCGATCCACCTCCGTCCGGGCCTTGTCGTCATCGCCCACACGCTCCAGCCAGTCTTCCTCGGCATCGGAAATGTCGCTGATGTTGTACTCGCGGTTGCGTTCGTGATTTCGCAGAAAGTCATAGCAGGTATGCACCGTGATGCGCATGAGCCAGTGGTCAAAGGGCGCTTCCGAGCGGTATCCAGACAGGCGCCGGAAGGCCTTGATGAAGACTTCCTGAACAATGTCTTCGACCTCATTCTCGCGCCGCGCATAACGCCGTGCCGTCGCAAAGACCCGCGGCTGGTGGCGCACAATCAACACCTCGAAGCAGGATGCGTCGCCTTGAAGCACGGCGCGAATCAGCTCGTGGTCGGATTGCTCGTCCATCCCCCCGCCTCTTTATCAGCAATCCGCAGGTATCCAAAAGCAGAAAGCCACCGTGTGTACGGTGGCTTTCGTTGAATTGATGAGCGCCTTTGGCTAGCGGCGTCCGCTCGGACCACGTCCAAAAGGCTGCGGCGGCGGGCCACTGGGACGGCGGCCATGGTCATCTCCACCTCGCGCCTGCGGAGGCTGCTGCCGGTGAAATTCCTGCGGGCCCGGTCCACGGCGATCAGCCTGCGGCGGCGGGCCACTGTGCCCGCGACCACGATCATCTCCGCCACGCGCCTGCGGAGGCTGCTGCCGGTGAAATTCCTGCGGGCCCGGTCCACGGCGATCAGCCTGCGGCGGCGGGCCACCGTGCCCGCGACCACGATCATTCCCGCCACGCGCCTGCGGAGGCTGCGGCCGGCGCATGTCCTGCGGGTTCGGTCCACGACGGTCAGCCTGCGGCGGCGGGCCACCGTGCCCGCGACCACGATCATTTCCGCCACGCGCCTGCAGAGGCTGCGGCCGGCGCATGTCCTGCGGGTTCGGTCCACGACGGTCAGCCTGCGGCGGCGGGCCACCGTGCCCGCGACCACGATCATTTCCGCCACGCGCCTGCGGAGGCTGCTGCCGGCGGGATTCTTCCGAAGTTCGTCTGGCGCGATCCCTATCGTCCGCCATCACGAATGTCGTTCCGTCAATTGCTTTGGTAGTTCCATCGCTTTCCGGCCGCCGCTCGCGCGGGCGATCTTCTCCCTTGCCCTTCGGCCGAGGCTCACCATCGGGGCGCGGATTGGGGCGAACTCCCTCACCATCAGGACGTCTTCCCGGGGGCCGAATGCCATCACCACCGGGGCGTCCTCCGGGGGGCTGAACGCCATCACCACCGGGGCGCCGAACGCCGCCGCCCTCAGGACCACCGGGCCCGCCCGGACCGCCAAAGCCTCCACCGAATCCACCACCAAATCCGCCGGGACCACCGGGCCCGCCCGGACCGCCAAAGCCTCCACCGAATCCACCACCAAAGCCACCCGGTCCACCGAAGCCACCGCCGCCGCCCAGTGCCATGCGCTTAAACATTTCTTGAGCTTCGGCAGGAATGGTCTTGCTCACCTTGTCATAGGCAGCTCGGCGTTTGAGTGCCAGCTCGCCCTCGAGCTTGCCTAAGGCTGCTGCTTTGGCCTGAATGTCAGCCGCGTCAACCTTATCCGCCATGATTGCTTCATTGAGTTCGCGGCGTGCGCCACCCACCTTTTGAGCCAAGTCACCGGTTTCTTCGCGCAAAGATTCCATCGCCTTCTGGAACGCTGCCCGTTGATCCTCCGTCAAGGGGGTGAAATTTCCACGGCCTTGCGGAGGTTGTCCGGGTCTTTCCTCACCACGTCCGGCGGGAGGGCGTTGGCGGTCGTCGGGTCCACCCGGACGGCGAGGCTCATCGCGCCCACGTGGCGGTTCAGATTTCGGGCGAGGCTGGTCTTGTGCAATGGCGCAGAGGCTGAGCGCACAAAAGGCGCCCACCAAACTGGCGGTAAGGGTTCGAGGGATTGCTTTCATGGTCATTTCAGTTCGGTTAGTCTGTTATGAGGGCTGATCTGCCTGTAGTCCGCTAATACACTTGAGATCAAGACGATGATTGGACTTATCTGTTACATCCACCGGGCTGGCGATGCAACACTAAGCTGGCGGGATCCGGACTGCCAAATTGAGAATTGACAACGCGGCCACCAGGCTCTAGCGTCCCTCCTCCTTTGACCAGAGGGGTTGTCACTGAAGGATTGAATTTGGCAGTTTTTTGTGGGTAAAGAGGCGAATCGATGACTGAAATCAGATTGAAAAAGGGCGAGCCGGTGGATCGCGCGCTGCGGCGGTTGAAGAAAAAAGTCGACCGCGAAGGCACGCTAAAGGCTGTTCGCGCCCGCCGGACTTTTGAGAAACCTAGCGCCAAGCGCCGGCGCAAGCTCAAGGCCGCCCGATTCTCCGCCATGCTGGCGGCACGGTACGCCGATCTGTAGCAGCCGATCTCATCGGATGGACGATGTGCGCCACGGCGCACATTTTTTTTGCCCGAGCCACATCCCAAGCCGCCTATGCGCGAAAGGGCCACCAGCATCGTCCGCCGGCTTCGTGAAGCAGGGCACTGTGCCTACTTCGCCGGAGGTTGTGTGCGAGACATGCTTCGCGGCGTGTCCCCGCAGGACTTTGACATTGCCACCAGCGCACTGCCCGAGCAGGTCGAGGCACTCTTTCCAAGAACGATCGGCGTGGGCCGGCAGTTTGGCGTGATGCTCGTGCTGGAAGCGGGGGGGCAGTATGAGGTCGCCACCTTTCGCAATGACGGTGGTTATTCCGACGGGCGGCGCCCCGATGCCGTGGAATTTGCCGATGCCCGCGCTGATGCGCAGCGCCGGGATTTCACCATCAACGGACTCTTTCTGGATCCGCTCACCGGCGAGACCCATGACTGGGTGGGAGGCTCGGAAGACCTGCGCGCGCGGCGCGTGCGCGCCATTGGCGATCCATGCGCACGATTCGCCGAGGATCACTTGCGGCTGCTGCGCGCCGTGCGGTTTGCCGCGCAGCTCGATTTCCAGATTGAAGCCAGCACATGGGCTGCCTTGCAATCGCTCGCAGGCAGGATCCAGAGCGTTGCCGCCGAACGCGTGCGTGACGAACTGGTCAAACTCCTTCGCCCTCCCCACGCCGCGCACGGGCTGGACTTGCTTGAGCAGAGCGGACTCATGGCGTTCGTCCTGCCTGAGCTGGTTCCCACCGTGAATTGCGAGCAGCCTCCCGATCACCACCCGGAAGGCACCGTGTACCAACACATCCGCGCCATGCTCGCGCTGTTGCCGGCCGACGCGCCTTTCGCGCTGCCGTGGGCGGCGCTGCTGCTCGACATCGGCAAGCCCGCCACCGCGTCGAGGTCGCCCGACGGCCGCATCCATTTTTACGCTCATGAACAAGTCGGCGCCGACATCACTGCAGCACTGCTGGAGCGCCTGCGGTTTTCCCGCTCGCAGATCGAGGAAATCACGTTTGTCGTGCGCCATCACATGCAGCTCAAGGACGCGCCGCAAATGCGCAAGGCCACGCTGCGTCGCGTGCTGCTGCGTCCCACATTCGCGCTGGAGCTGGAGCACCTTCGGCTGGACTGCCAAGCGTCCCACGGCAAGATGAACCTCCACGAATTGCTGCTGCGTGAACAGGCCGAGCTGGCCTCCCAACCGGCGCTGGCGGCGCCGTTGTTGCGCGGCGACGACCTGATCGCGCTAGGCTTCGTGCCCGGACCTGAGTTGGGCCGCATGTTGGAGGACGCCCGCGACCGCCAGCTTTCAGGCGAACTGACCACGCGTGATGCGGCGCTGGCATGGGCCAAAGAAAGGGCTGCCCAACCGCCTCGCTGAGGCTATCGTGGACTGCACGAGCATGGACAAATTGCTGCTGGTGGATGACGAAGCCGACGTGCGCTACTCCTTCGAGCGCATCTTTGGCGGCGATCCGTCCATGGTGCTCCGCTGCGCGGGCAGCGGCGAGGAGGCGCTGGGGATCATCCCGCAGTGGCAGCCGGATTTGGTCTTGATGGACATCCGCATGGGTGGCCAGAGCGGCATCGAAACGCTGCAACGCCTGCGCGAATTTGACGCCCGGACGCCGGTGATTCTCATGACGGCCTTCGGCACGACGCAGGCGGCCATCCACGCCATGAAACACGGCGCGTACGACTACGTGCTCAAGCCCTTCGAAGTGCCGCGGCTGCGGCAGCTCGTGGCCGACGCGCTCGCCGCTTCGCGGGCGATGAAGCAGACGGCTCCTGCCTTGCCGATGCTTCCCCGCGAGGATTACGATCTGGGCATCGTGGGCCGCAGCCCGTCGATGCAGGAGGTGTTTAAGCTCATCGGCCAGCTTGCCGCCACCGACGCCACGGCCCTCATCACCGGCCCCAGCGGCACGGGCAAGGAACTGGTGGCCCGCGCCATCCACCGGAACAGCGAGCGCAGCGGGCGGCCCTTCCTCGCCATCAATTGCGCGGCGATCCCCGAGGCGCTGCTGGAAAGCGAACTCTTCGGGCACGAGAAGGGTGCCTTCACCGGCGCCACCTCGCAGCGCCTGGGCAAGTTCGAGCAATCCCACGGGGGCACGCTTTTTCTGGACGAGATTGGCGACATGAGCGCCACCACGCAGACCAAGATTCTGCGGGTGCTGCAGGATGGCGTGTTTGAGCGCGTGGGGGGTGCGCACGCCGTGCGTACCAACGTGCGCATCATCGCCGCCACCAACAAGCCGTTGGAGGAGGCCGTGGCTGCGCGCCAGTTTCGCGAGGATCTTTTCTATCGCCTCAACGTCGTGCGCGTGCGCCTGCCTGCCCTGCGCGATCGTCCTGAGGATATCCCGTTGCTCGTCGACTTTTTTCTGGCAAAGGCCCGTCGGGCCGGAGCCGCTGCCGTGGCATTGCACCCACAGGCGCTCGAGGCGTTGCAGCGTCATGGCTGGCCGGGCACTGTGCGCGACCCGGCGACCGCCGTGCAGCGCGCGCCGGTGATCGCCAAGGGAGAGGTGATCCGCACCGGGGATCTCCCCCCGGAAATCCTCCAGCCGATCCCGGCGGCGCCGGTGGCGTCCGACGATGTGGCCGCGTTGTCGGCCCGGCTCTTTGCATGGGCGCGCGCCGACCGGTCATTTAAGGTGATCGCCGCGGTGGAGCGCGAGCTCATCGCCAACGCCTTGCGCGAGACGGGCGGCAATCAGGTGCAGGCGGCGAAGCTGCTGGGCATCACACGCGCCACGTTGCGCAAGCGCATGGAAAAATTCGCCATCCGCAAGGCAACCTCGATCGAGTGATGCGCCGCCCTAGTTGAAGTTGTTCATCGGGGGAACCGGGGCGACTGGTGCACGCGCTCCACGCCCGCCTGCAGGGTGAGGATCCGCAGGCCGTGCGACGCGCCAAACCGCATGAGGCTCGCCTCCGGCCCCAGCACGCTGCACGCCGTCGCCAACGCGTCGGCCTCAAGGCACGTCGCTGCGGTGACCGTGCAGGAGAGAACCCCGTCCACCGGACGACCAGTGCGCGGATCGAGCAAATGGCCGTAGCGCACTCCATTCGCCTCGAAAAAGTTTTCGTAGTTGCCGGAGGTGGAGAGCGCGCCACCTCGCAGGGCGATGGGCACACGCTGCCCACGCTTGGCGGGGTCTTCAATCTGAACCACCCAATGATCCTGCCCGGGCGGCAGTCCCAGCACGCGAAGGTCGCCGCCGGCCTTCACCATCGCGGCGGTGACGCCGCAAGCGCGCAGGCGTTCAATGGCGCGGTCCACCGCATAGCCTTTGCCAAACCCACCGGGGTCGATGGACATTCCCGGCCTGTTAAAGCGCAGGGTGCGCGCCTTGTCGTCAAAGTGCACATGGCGGTGGCCGACGCGCCCGAGCGCCTCGCGAAGCTCCGGCTCGGAGGGCACGTGGAAGCGTTCTTTGTGGAGGAATCCCCAGAGATCCACGAGCGGGCGTACGGTGGGGTCGAACGCGCCGCCGGAGCGTGCTGCCAGAAGGAACGCCTCCTGCAAGACGCGAAAGAGTTCCGCATCGACACTTGCGGGCCCGGCTGCCGCGGCGAGGTTGAGGTGGCTGAGCCTGCTGTCCTCACGGTGAATGCTCAGGAGCTGGTCGGCCGCGCGAACCTCGGCAAATGCGGCGTCGATCGCCTGCTGCTGCGATGGCACGCTGCCTCCATACACGCTGATGGTGACCAGCGTGCCCAGGAGTGGCTGGCTGCGCGTCAGGCGCTCAGCGTGCGGCGGGCCCGCCTGGCAGGCGCTCAGCAGGCAGGCGAGGGCGCACCACCAGCTGGTAGGAGGCCAGTACGCGTTTAACACCTTCATTGACGTTGCGGCAGGAGATGGTGGCACCGCTGATGTTGTGGATGTCCTCGCGAAACCGCAAGGGGTCCGCGGCGTCCTTTCCCGCGAATTGCGCGCGCCATTTGGCACCCCGCACCTCGTGGCCGTAGCTCTCGCGGTACTCGAGGATTTCCACCTGCCGGACGCGGCCGTCGCGGCCGATGGCGACGGCGTAGTCAATGGCTTCGTGCTTGCCCATCACGCGATCCAAGGCGAGGACGCCCACGGGAATCCCCGATTTGCTGGCCAAAACGTAGGGAATGCCCCGCAGGGGGACGGTGACGCCGCAGGCCTTCTCGATGGCGCGCGATTCGTCGGCGGTGAAGGTCTCGACGCGCCGCTCGAAGGCGTCGGCTTCGGGGAAGCACAGCTTTTGCGCGGCGTCGACGCTCAGGTATCTTTCCGCGCGCCCGTCCGGGGCGAAGCAGACGCAGAGGCAGGAGATGAGCCGAAGGGCGACTGAAAGGGTCATGGCGCCGGGTTAAAAGTTGAAGCCAATCCCCACGGAAAAGATATTGTCGCTCTTCGTGGTGAGGCAGGCGGTGTAGTCGGCCTTCACCACGGTGTGATCGCTCAAGAACCAGGCGACACCGCCGGTGAGATAGTCCTTGTTGTTGGAGCGGGTCTTGGTCAGTCCCGATGCGTAATCGCCAGAGGTGGTGTGGATGTCAGCATAGCGGACAAAGGGCACCAGTCGCATGGCACCGCCTCTGCCGTGGTGCCATGAATCCGGCCAGATGTCGTAGGCCGCCTCGGCGTACCAGCCGTACATGCGGTTGCCCACGTCGTTGGTGGTCGTGCCGTCGTTGTTGGCACGCAGGTTTGCCGCGTCGCCAAAGTGCCACATGGCAACGTCGCCGCGCAGTTCCAGACGTTTCGCCCAAGCTGGACGGTAGCTGGCCTCAACATCCCATGCGCCGGCCGTGATGGGCTGGCTGTTGTGGCCGCTCAACTGCGTGACATATCCCGAGAGGCTGGTTTCCAATCCGGGCACGCCCGTGTAGGTGAACTTGGCGCCATAGGCCAGGCTGTCGGTCTTGTCATCGGCCTTGTCATAGAGCCGGGGACGCGCCCCGCGCATGCCGCCGCTTCCGGTGATCATGTTGTCGGTGTTGCGCTCGGAGATGCCGGTGCTGATCAGCGCCTCGTACTTGAGCCCCTCTCCAAGGTTGCCCCACACACCTCCTAGGCTTCCTTCCATCCAGGTGCTGGGGATGATCTCCTGGTACAATCGCGGGCGTTCCACCGAGTAGAACGTCGTGGGTTCATGGCGCAGGTTGACGCGGCCCATGGGAACCAGCGAAATGCCCGGCGACCGGATGTTGAAGCGGTCATTGATCAGAAAGTCGGCATAGAACTGCTCCAGCTCGATCTCGCCATCGTAGAACCGCGACGTGGACTTTCCCGAGGCACCGCCATGCTCGATTTCGATTTCAGAGTGAAATTGAATCCAGTCATTGGGTTTGAAGCTGGGAGAAAGCACAAACCGGTGAGGGTCGAAATAGTTGCCGTCGGCGCTGCGCGTCCACTTGTACTTGGCTTCGCCGTAGAATTTGAAGTTGAGCCCGCTGCTGGATTTTTTCTCCAATCCGGCGAAGGGATCCGCAAGGGTTGCCGCGCGATTGGACTTGATTTGGCCGAGCTCCGCTTGCATGGAACGAATCTGCGCCTCCAACTGCTTCACTCGATCCTCCACCGATTGAGCCGATGCCGCCACATTGCCGGCCCAACAAGCCAGCACAGCGACTCTGAAAAGAGAACCCCGTCCCCGGCAAACCAAGCTAACGACATTGAGTATCATTCTCATGAATTGAGGCGAACGATATGCGACTGTGTCTCAATGTCAATTGGCTTTTGAAACTTTCTTGGCCCATCGCCAAGCGCCAAGGAGGTGGCCCATCAGGACCGCCGGAAGCGCCAGTCCGAACCAAAGATGAAGCCGGCTTAGCTGCTCTCTCACTTTCGGATTCTTGGTTCCATCAATCACTTCGGGATAGTAGATGAGCATGCCTGTCAAAATCAGGCCGCCAAAGAGAATTGCGAGGGGAAGTCCCGACTTGATGTTAGCTCGCATGCGCCAGCCTCCCATCATGTGGGCGCGCCAAAGCCAGCCAAAGGCGACGCAGAGCAGGGGGTTCAAGGCGCCATGGATCGCACGGGCCACCGCCATCAGGCTCGAGTTTTCGCGAGCCTGCACCTCCGACGAGAAAAGCGACTGAGGGTCTCCCTTTTCACCGGCACTTGCTCCCCGCCACAAAACGAATCCGGATGCGAAACTCGCCAGCAGCAAGACCAGGAGCACCAACTGGATCGTGCGAGACAACCGTGTGGGGCGGCCTTCCGAAGCCTCGGTCTGAACCATCTCAGCAATTCTTGTTGCGGCAGGCCCCAAGCCGCTTCAACTCTTCGCAGCTTCCCGTGATGCGCAGCTGCTGGCTCTTGATGGCGAAACCCAGCCGGTGTGTGATTTCGTTCTCCAACTGGTCGAGCTTGTCGCTCTCAAACTCGACGATCTTTTCGCAGTCGTTGCAGATGATGTGATTGTGATTGGGATGGTCTGCGTAATTGGGGTCGTAGACCTTGTAGTCCTTGCCAAAGTCCATCTCATGCACCATGCCGCTTTCGGTCAGCAAAGGCAGCGTGCGATAAACCGTGGCGCGCGACACCGTGGCGTCCATTTTGCGCGCCATTTCCAGAAGCTGCTCGGCGGTGAAATGGCGGTCGGTGGCAAACACCGTGTCAACGATCGCCCTGCGCTGGGAAGTGAGCCGCAGGTTTTTTTGCTCCAAGAACTGCAGGAATTTTTCCCGGGCCGCATGCCGCTCAACTTGAGGCATGGGTGAGTATGCTGGGTTGACGGATCCAAAGTCAACGAGGGCTTGTTCAATCTCCTTGCCACCGCCGCCGCCACCGCCCGACGATGCGGCGCATGCGCGTGTCCCTCGTCAACACCGGCACCGAGCTGCTCCTGGGCCGCGTACTCAACACCCACCAGCAATGGCTGGGGGCGCGCATGGCGGCGCAAGGCTGGCCCATCACGCACCAATCCACCGTTCCCGACACGGGGCATGACATTGAACGCGCCCTGCGCGCGGAACTGGCTCAGGGCGGGGTGATCCTCACCACCGGAGGACTTGGCCCCACCAGCGACGACCTGACACGCCAGCATCTGGCGGCCTTGCTGAAACTGCCGCTGCGCGAGGATGCAGAGGTCGCCCGTGCCATCCATGCCCGATTTGACCGGCACCAACGTCCCATGCCGCCCTCGGCTCTGGTGCAGGCGCTCGTGCCCGAAGGCGCCGCCGTGTTGCACAACGCGCAGGGCACCGCCCCGGGCTTGGCGATGGCGCTCGGTGCGCGTCCGGCCATCGCCACGAGCTGGCTCATCATGCTACCGGGCCCGCCGCGCGAATTGCGCCCGATGTTCGATGAGCAAGTGATTCCCTGGCTGCACGGTCACCTCCCGCGGCAGTCGCCCCCTCTCTCATTGACTCTGCGAACCACCGGAATGGGTGAATCGCGCGTCGAGGCGGCCATCGCGGAAATGCTGACACCGCTTCTGGCAGCCGGATTGGAAGTGGGCTACTGCGCGCACAGCGCGGGGGTGGATGTGCGATTATGCGCCAGCGGGCCGGAAGCGGCCGCCACGGTGAATTCCGCCGGGCTTCTCGTGCGGGGTGCGCTGGCGGCGCACATCTACGGCGCCGAGGACGAGACGCTGGAGGAGGTGGTCGTGAGGCGACTGGCGCAAAGCGGCCAGTCGCTGGCGGTGGCCGAGTCCTGCACCGGCGGTCTGCTGGCCCACCGCATCACGAACGTGCCCGGCGCGTCGGCGGTGCTGGTGGCGGGAGTCGTGGCTTATAGCAACCAAGCCAAGTGCTCGCTGCTGGGTGTGCGGGCCGAAACGCTCTCGGCGCACGGCGCCGTGAGCCAAGCCGTCGCGTGCGAGATGGCGACAGGGGTGCGCGAGCGAAACGGTGCAGACTTTGGCCTGGCCACGACGGGCATCGCCGGGCCGGGTGGTGGCAGTGCCGACAAACCCGTGGGCACGGTGTTGATCGCGCTGGCATCGGCGCGGGGCGTGAAGGCAGAGCGTCAGTTCAATCCGTTTGACCGGCCGACCTTCAAGGAGATAACCACGCAACAGGCGCTGAATCGCCTGCGGGTCATGCTGGACGCGGGATCTGAGGCGACCTAGTCCGCGCCGTCGGGGCCAATGGCCTCGACGGGGCAGCCGGCCATCGCCTCTTTGCAGCGGGCCTCTTCGTCCTCGTTTTCGGGCTGTTTGAACACAAACGAATACCCGCCGTCGTCGTTGCGCTTGAAATTGTCCGGCGCCGTTTCACGGCAGAGATCGCAATCGATGCACTGCGTGTCACAGTAGAATTTACCGAGGACGTTGTCCGGGTAGCGGTCTGCCTTGTTCGCCATAGTTCGGAGCGAAAAGTTGCAGACTGCCGCGGGCAATTGCAAGAGCAAATCAGATGCGAGCTTCCAGGATTACCTGAAGAGCGCCACCGCGTCGCCCAACCATTCCAGCAATGCCTGTGGAAAAATCCCCACCCACAAGAGAATCAACCCGCAGGCGATCAGCAGCAGACGCGCGAGAGGCGGCACGGTGATTGCCTCCGATTCGCCGGCTGGTCGCCCCGGAGAGATGCCGCCGCCCCAGTAGATGGCGCGGAGAATCCCAAAGTAGTAGTAGAGGGAGATCACCACGCCGCCGAGCGCCACCACCATCAGCCACAGTTGCGCCGGATGGGGCGAGAGCACCTCAAACGCCGACTGCAAGAGCAGGAACTTCCCTAGGAAACCCATCAAGGGTGGCAGCCCCGCCATGGAAACCACCGAGAGGGTCAGCACCGTGGCCAGCAGCGGCGAGCGTGCGTGAAGGCCCGCCAGCACGGAGAGATCCTCGTCCTCGCCGTCAAGGTGGCAGAGGACGGTGAAGGCCGCCATCACCGCGATGAGATACCCCGCAAGGTAAAACATCATGGCATGGCAACCCTGGGCGCCCGAGGGCGACGCACCCGGCTGGGCGTTGAGCGCCAGCAAACCCAGCAGCAGATAGCCGGCGCTGGCGATGCCCGCATAGCCGAAGAGACGTTTGAGGTTGCGCTGGCGCAGCGCGCACAGGCTGCCGTAGAGAATCGTTGCCCCCGCTAGGGCCGCCAGCACGGTGAGGGTCAGCTCGCGCAGGTCCGGGCGAAGGTGGTGGCAGAGGCGCATCAGCAGCGCAAAACCCGCCGCCTTGGATCCAACGGCCAGAAACGCCGTCACCGGGGCGGGCGCACCCTGGTACACGTCGGGCACCCAAATCTGGAAAGGGAACGCCGCAATCTTGAATCCCAATCCGGCGATCACCAAGAGCAGCCCCAGTCGCAGGAGATGGTCGTGCTCGGCGCTGGGGCAGGCCTTGCCCAGCGCGGCAAATTCCATGGAGCCGGTCGCGCCGTAGACCAGCGCGATGCCATACACCAGCACGGCCGAAGCCGCCGCACCCAGGATGAGGTATTTCACGCCCGCCTCCAGCGAACGCATCTGGCCGCGCTGAAAGCTGGTGAGGACGTAAAAGCTGACGGTGATGAGTTCGATGGACACAAAGAGGGTGATGAAGTTGGTGGCCGATGCCGCCGCCGACATGCCTGTGAGCGCGAAGAGCACCAGCGCGAAAAACTCGGCCAGCCGGGCTCGCAGCGTCCCCGCAAAATCCACCGCCATGAGCAGCACCAGAATGGCCGCCAGCAGGAAGAGGTGCTTGAAGTACCGCGCGAACGCGTCGAGCTTGTAGCCGGGGCCCTCGGTGATGGAATGGCCCGAGCTTAAGAGCGAAAATCCGTCCTGCACCTCGGGCATGAACACGCTCTGTAAGAGCAAGAGACTCATGAGAAACGCGGCGAGATAGCCCAGGTCGCGCTTGCCGCGCGCGGGCGTCCCCAGGTCCAGCATCAGGATTCCCAGGCCCGAGAGGACCATCGCAATCTCCATGCTGTAGAGCATCACGTTCATGCTAGCGGGGGGCTGGGTGCGCGGCGTGGAGCCCCTTGTCGGTCATCGTCGGTTGGTAGCAGCGGTTCATTTTCTGCGTGATCAATCGGGGAAACACGCCCAGCAGCAGCAGCGCGCCCAAGAGCAGCACATAGGGCAGGCGCTCGTTCCAGGTGGTGGCGTCCACGTAGGCTTGATGGACGGCGGGCGTGGGGCCGTGAAGCACCTGGCGCACGGCGCGCAGCATGTACACGGCGCTGATGATGAGCGCCGCCCAGCACGCCAGCACCGTGGCGGCAGGCTGCGATTTCCAGAGGCCAAAGAGCACAGTGATTTCCCCGGCGAAATTGGCAAAGCCGGGCACACCGCATCCGGCCAGCAAAGCCATGAGCAGCGCCGTGCCCACGAAGGGCATCTCGCGCAGGAGCCCGCCCAGTCGCGCCATCTCCAACGTCCGGCACTGCGCGTGCAGGTGGCCGGCCAACCCAAAGGACAGGGCCGCGAGTAGTCCGTGCGCCACCATGACAAGCACGGCGCCGGCGAGTCCCACCAAGTTCAGGCTGGCGATTCCCAAAAACACAAAGCCCATGTGGGCGACGCTGGAATAGCCCAGCATCCCGGTGAGATCCTTCTGGCGCATGGCGACCAGCCCACTCCACAGCAGGCTGGCCAAACCCAGTGCCAAAAGCAGGTGCCACCAAAAATAGGTTGCATCGGCGAAAGGCTGCAGCGGCAGCACCACGCGGATCATCCCATAGAGTCCAAATTTCTTGATCACGCCTGCGTGCATCATTGCCGTGGCGGTGGGCGCGCTGGCGTAGGCAAGCGGCGCCCAGGTGTGGAAGGGCCAGAGCGAAACCAAGATTCCAAAGCCCAGCAGCAATGCGGGCAGGATGAGCGGCCGCAGTCCTTCGCCGAGCCCCGTGCCGTGCGTCTCGGAGAGCATCCGGTAAAGTTCCAAAAGATTGTATCCGGAGAGTTCAGACGAGGGATAGGTGGCGCGGCAGAATTGCGCCAGGCCGATGAGTCCTGCCAGCACGAGGATGGCGCCCGCGCTGAGGTAGAGGGTGACCTTGTAGGCCGCGTAGTTCCGGTTCTCGCCACGGCCCCACACGCCAATCATGATGAAGGTGGGGACGAGTGCGAGCTCGTGGAAGAGATACATGCCAAACAAGTCCAGCGAGACGAAGGCCCCGGAGATGCCCCCGGCCATCAGAAGCAGCAGCACATGAAATTCCTTTTGTCGCGCCGTCACGTCGCGTGCGCAGCAGGCGGCGGCAAATGCCACCAGCGTGGCCATCAGCAGCAGCGCGGCGCTGAGGCCGTCCACCCCCACGTGGTATCCGATGCCCAGCGAGGGCATCCACTGGGTCCGCTCAGTGTACTTGAACTGGTATTGCACCTCCAAAGGCGCGGCGGCCTCGTTGAATTGCGGGGACTGGCTGCGAGCGGCCGCCCACGCCGTGGCAAGGGTGCCTCTGCCCGCAGGCGCACTTTCGAGCGTGGCAAACACCAGCACCGAGGCGAGCAGGGGAAGCAGCGTTGCCACCAGCGTCAGGCGCCGGATGAGGCCCGTGTGCCGCGCCGGGAGCGCGAGGAGCACCAACGCCATCAGCAGGGGCACCAACCAAATGAGAGTCAAGGGCGACATGGTGCTTTAGAGGAACAAGTAGAGCAGCAGCAGCAACCCCGCCGCCATCCAGAGCGCGTAGGTCTGGAGATTGCCCGATTGCAGCAGGCGCAACGCGCTCCCCGCAAAGAGCGCCAGTCCGCTCGCCCCGCGCACCCCGGCGCCGGCAATGAGCCAGCGTTCGGCAAAATCAGACATGTGGCTTAAGAGCTCGTGCGACCAGCGGTTGAGCCAGAGGTAGAGCTCATCAAAATAAAATCGCTGGCGCATGGTGCGGGCAAGCACCCCCCACTGCAAGGGCAGCGGGTCGACGGCCGCACCGCGATAGAATCGCCAGGCCAGTGCCGCGCCCAGCAGCAGCGCGAGGGTTCCGCAGAGCATCGCCCACAGGCTGGCTAGCCTTGGCGGATGTATTTCGGATGGGAACACGCCGAAGGGATGGTCCACCGCAACCAAGGCACCGCTTCCCGCGCTCAACGCAGCAAGGATGAGCATGGGCACCCACATGATGGCCGGCGATTCCTTCGCACGGCCGGCGGCTACATCGCGTGACGCGCCGCCAAAGACGACCAGCACCACCCGGAACATGTAGAGGGCGCTCAGCAGGGCGACGCAAACCCCCACCGCGAAGAGCGGGCGGTTATGGGTGAGCGCGTGGGCAAGGATCTCGTCCTTGCTGAAGAATCCGCCCAGTGGCGGCAGCCCGCCCAGCGCGAGCGTGCCGATGAGGAAGCACCAGAATGTGACGGGCATGCGCGAGCGCAGGCCGCCCATCTTCCAGATGTCCTGCTGGTGATGCAAAGCCCGGATGACCGAACCGGCCGCGAGGAAGAGCAGCGCCTTGAAAAAGGCGTGCGTGGAAAGATGGAACATCGCCGCCGAGGGCGCGCCCAGGCCCACTGCCATCACCATGAAGCCCAGCTGCGAAAGCGTGGAGTAGGCAAGCACGCGCTTGAGGTCGTCCTGTTGAAGGGCGATGAGCGCGGCGAGCAGGGCGGTGCCGCCTCCCACCCACGAGATGACGTGAAGCGCGTCGGGGGTGAATAGGAAAAAGACCCGGCAGAGCAGGTAGACACCGGCGGCCACCATCGTCGCCGCGTGGATGAGCGCGGAGACGGGCGTGGGGCCTTCCATGGCATCGGGCAGCCACACGTGAAGGGGGAACTGCGCTGACTTGCCCACGCAGCCGCAGAAAATCAGCAGGCCCGCCAGCGTCGCCGAGGTGCCCAGCAACTCGGGGTTGACGGCCAGTTTTTCGGCAAGCGCCCCGAGGCCGACGGTGCCCGTGATTGACCAGACCATCAGGATGCCGATGAGAAAGCCCAGGTCGCCCACGCGGTTGATGATGAGGGCCTTCTTCGCGGCGTCGGCGGCGCGGGGTCTCTCAAACCAGTGCCCGATGAGCAGATAGCTGGAGACGCCCACCAGCTCCCAAAAAATGAAGAGTTGCACCAGGTTGCCGGCCATCACGATGCCCAACATGGAAAAGGTAAAAAGGCTCAAGCCCGCGAAGTACCGGGGGATGGCGCGGTCCTCGCGCATGTAGCCCCACGAGTAGATGTGGATGAGGCTGGCCACACCCGTGACCACCAGCAGCATCCAGAGGCTCAGGTCATCGAGCTTGAACCCGAAGCTAAGCGTCAATGAGCCGGCGGCCAGCGCGTCGCCAGCCTGAAGCCAGATGAGCGGATGTTCGGGCACTCCTTTGCCGCGGCAGGCGACCCAGAGGCCCACGCTGCCGATGAAGCTCAAGAGCACCCCGCCGATGGACAGCGCCGCGCTGGAGGCCGAGCTCATCCGGCCCCGCAGCAAAATGGCCACCGCGGCGGCCAAGGGTGCGAGCAACACCAGCCAGGGCAGTGTGATGAGGAGAGACTCGGGCACGGCTAGAGTTTGAGCGAGGTGATGTCGGTGGCATCGGTGCTCTGGCGCTGGCGGTAGAGTGCAACGATGAGCGCCAACCCCACGGCAACCTCCGCCGCCGCGACGGTGATGGTGAAGAACACCATCAGTTGTCCGTCCAGATTGCCGTGGAACCGGGAGAAGGCCACGAGCGCCAGGTTCGCGCCGTTGAGCATCAGCTCCAGACCCATGTACATTTCAATCAGGCCGCGATGGAGCAGCACGGCCAAGAGTCCGGTGCAAAAGAGTCCGGCGCTGACGACGAGATAATGAGGCAGGCCGATGTCCGTCATTCCGCCTCCCGTTGGCTCAGCATGATGACTCCCACCATCGCGACCAGCAGGAGCACCGAGACGATCTCGAATGGAAAGAGGTGTTGCGTGAAAAGGAGCCGGCCCAAGTCGCGCGTCGAGCCCACGGCCGCCTCCGTGCCTGCAGGTGCCTGCCGCAGCGCGCCGAAGAGCAGCGCACCCAAGCCCGAAACAGCGGCCAACCCCAGCACGGCGGCAAAGGCACCGACGCGGCGCCGTTCGCTCTCGCGCAGGTCCATGAGCATGATGACAAAGAGGAAAAGCACCATCACCGCGCCGGCGTACACGAGGACTTGGATGGCCGCCAGGAAGTAGGCATGCAGGAGCACAAAGAGGCCGGAGAGGGCGATCATGGCCAGCACCAGAAACATCGCGCGGGTCACCGGGTTGCGGCTGAAGGGATTAAACGCCACCAGCAGGCCCGACATGAGCGCCAGCGCCGCGAACAGATAGAAAAGCGTCGCGTGCATCTATCCTTTCAAGGGGAAGGTTTGTTGATCGTCGGCCTCGCGCTGCTTGTGTTCCCACTTGCCATGCCCGTCCGCATGCGTGCCGCCGCGCTCGAGCAGCTCACGCATATTAAACACAAGGTCGCCGCGGCGCGTGGCGGTCAGCGCGTAGTCGCGGCGCATCAGCTTGGGGTCGTAGCCCGCGTAGTAATCCTTGGCCAGAAAGATGGCTTCCTCCGGGCACACCTCCTCGCAGTACCCGCAGAAGATGCACCGCAGCATGTCGATCTCAAACTCTGCGGGCATCTTTTCTGCGGGGGGACGGTCGGCGGGCGGGCCGTCCAAGCCCGGCGGGACGATCCGGATGGCCTTGGGCGGACAGACAAATTCGCAGAGCTGGCAGGAGACGCACTTGGTGTTTCCCTTTGAATCACTCACCAGATAGGGCGCGCCGCGATAGCCGGGCGGGACGGTCCAAAGTTCCTCGGGATAATTGAGTGTGGCCTTGAATTGCTGATCCCGTGTCTTGTCGCCGTAGACGCCCGACTTGCGCCACGAGAAAAGGTGCCCCAGCGTGACGCGCAAGCCCGCGTAGAGTGCGGGCAGGTACAGGCGCTCGTACCATTTCAACGTGGGCCTTGGGACAACCATGGGTCAGGACTTTGTGGATTGCCAGAACAACACCGCGGCGGTGGCCACAATGTTGGCCAGTGCCAGCGGCACCAGTCGCTTCCATCCCAGTTGCATCAGTTGGTCGTAGCGGAATCGCGGCAGCATCCAGCGCACCCAGATGAACACCGCCATCAGCACGATCACCTTGGCGAGGAACACCGCGATTTGCAGAACGCCAACGCCCAGACTAGTCGCCGGCTGGTTGAGTCCAGCCACGGGCAGCGTCCAGCCGCCAAAGAAAAGCACCACCATCATCGCGCTGACCGCCACCATGGCGGCGTATTCGCCCAGGAAGAAGAGCGCAAATTTCATCGAGCTGTACTCGGTGTGGTAGCCTCCCACGAGTTCCGATTCCGATTCGGCCATGTCGAAGGGCAGCCGGTTGGTTTCTGCAAACGCCGCGATGAGGAAGATTGCAAAGGCCAGCGGCTGCTTAAACACGAGCCATGCACCGCCGGCTTGATAGGCGATCACCTGGCCCAGGTTCAAGTCTCCCACGAGCAGGAACACGGGGATGACGCTCAGTCCCATCGCAATCTCGTACGAAATCATCTGCGCGCTGGCGCGGATGCCGCCCAGCAACGGGTACTTGGAATTGCTCGCGTAGCCCGCCAGCACGATGCCGTACACGCTGAGCGAGGTGATGCCAAAGGTGTAGAGGATGCCCACGTTGAGGTCGGCCATCACCATGGGTTGCGCCCCCAACACCGAGCCAAAGGGGATGACCGCCAGGGTGAGCAGTGCGGGCACCATGGCCACCATTGGCGCGAGCCAGAAGTAGGCCGTGCGCACGTGCGCGGGCGTGAAGTCCTCCTTGAGCAGAACCTTGACGCCATCGGCCAGCGGCTGGCCCAGCCCCCAGACGCGGACGTTCGTGAAGGGAATCCCGACGCGGTTGGGGCCAACGCGATCCTGGATCCACGCGGAGATTCGCCGCTCGGCCACGACCGAATACGCCACCAGCGGCAGCACGATGGCAAACACCGCCACGAGGATTTTCAAGAGGCCAAAGAGCGCAAACTGCTCCTGCGCCGACAGCCCTGCGATGGCGTTGTTGATCCAGTCGATCATGGCAGCGCGATGGTCGCTCCTGTTTCGCCCAGACCGCCCCACGTCACCTTCGAGTAGGCGGGCAGGGCCGCTGCCATTTTGGCGAACACACCTTCCAAGGTGGGCGCGGCACCCGGCGCCCCTTTGCCGGAGATGAGCTCACTGAGAAACTCCCATTCGGCGCGCGCGTCGCCGGGCGGCTCCACCGCCTTCATGAATTTCTGCACGCGCCCCCCGGCATTGGTGAAGCTGCCGTGCTTCTCAAGATGGGCGCAACCCGGCAGCAGCAGATGCGCGGCGGCCGTGGTCGCGCTGGGCAGAATATCACTGACAATGAGGGTCTCAAGCCGGGCCAGCAGTTCGGCGCTGATGCCGTGCCGCGTTACATCCTCGCCGAGGACGAAGAGTGTCCGGATTACACCCGATGCAATGCCTTCAGCAATTTGAGGCAGTCGCGAGCCCATCGGCGCGCCAGCGATGCCCGCAATCCGTGCGCCATTGCTGTTGGGATTTTTATCGCCATGCACCAGCAGGGAGTCGCCTGCGCCGTCGCGTGGGACTGAGTCGGTGAGTGCTCCCAACCGATCTGCGAGGGTTTTTATCAGAAACAATTCCTCATTGGACAGGCGGGCGCTGGCCACGATCGCCACGCTGCCGGGTGCCGCGCGGTGGAGGCGGCCGGCGATGTCCCCCAACGCCACGTCCCAAGTGGACTTTTGCCCGCGCACCAGCACGTCCTTGAGGCGGTCGGCCCGCCCAACCCACCGGTGGTTCAATCGGCCCTGATCGCACATCCAGCAGTCATTGACCGCGTTGTTCTCCCTTGGCACGAAGCGGTAAATCCTCTCCTCGCGCGAGCTGACCACGATGTTGCAGCCGGTGGCGCAGCTGGCGCAGACCGACTTGGTTTCCTTGAGGAACCACACGCGCATCTGAAATCTGAAATCCTTGGAGGTCAGCGCGCCCACAGGACAGAGGTCCACGGTGTTGAGCGTGTAGTTGTTGTCAAAGCCGCCCTCGCTCCACGCGGCGATGGTGTTAAAGCTGCCGCGATTGACGATCCCCAGCGCATCGTCGCCGGCGATGTCGCGCGTGAAGCGGATACAGCGCGTGCAGAGGATGCACCGCTCGTCATCGAGCATGATGCGTGGGCCCAAGTCCACGGCCTTGGGCTTGTGAACCTTGGTCTCGACGAAATGACTCTGCGCCTGCCCGTGCTCGACGGAGTATTCCTGCAGCTTGCATTCGCCGGCCTGGTCGCAGATGGGGCAGTCCAAGGGATGATTGACCAGGAGCGATTCCAGCACCGCCTCGCGCATTTGCTTCGTCGCGGGCGAACTGGGATAGATTTCCATTCCGGGCGAGACGGGAGTCGCGCAACTGATGGCGCCGCGCGGCGTGCCCGGCTCATAGGGCAGCACCGACTTGGCGATTTTTGGCGTGCCGTCGTCATTGAGTGCGGGCCTGCGGTCGGGCCCCATTGAAGGCGTGCCAAATTCGACCAGGCACATGCGGCAATTTCCCGCCACAGCCAGCTTGGGATGGTAACAGTAATGCGGCACCTCGACGCCCGCCAAATCGCACGCTTGCAGCATCGTCGTGGGCTGCGGCTTGCCCTGCCAGTCGGGCATCAACTTCGGCACCTCGATCTCGCGGCCGTCCACCTTGATCTTGATCTTCTCGATCGGCGGCGGCGCGGCGGGCGCGGGCTTGGTTTCGGTTGTCGCTGGAGCGGGCATCGGGGAATTCAGTTCAAAGTTTCCATGACTGGCGAACCAACTTGGCAATCTCTGTGAAAAGCGCCGCGTTCGCTTCAATCATCTGCTTATCCACGGCCAACCTGAGGTATTGATTCTTCACCGTGTAGGGAATTCCTTTCTCGTCCAACTTGGCGCAGATTTCGGTCCTCTCGATCTCAGTCGCCGAAAACACCATCCGGGCCTTCTTCTTTGTCCTCTTTGCAGTCCCGGGGAACCAGAAGCACATGTCGTTGCCGAGATAAAACCGATGCAGGACTTCACGTAACCTATTTCGACTCCCGGATAGTGGGGCTGGACTATTGGCAATAGAGCTTTCGCCGCCTCGACGACCCACGGGGCTTTTTCCTGCCAGAAATTTTCGTCCACGCGGCCAGACACTGAATCGCGCTCGATTTCCGGCTCTTCGTAGATGTCGAGTATGCGTGTGAAGTGCAAGCCCCGTTGTCCAGCCACTTCCACTACGGACACTTGAATCGCCATGATGGGAATGGAGAGGCTGAGAAGCTGAATGACGTTGAAGAAGCGACGGTTGATGGTTTCGGCAATCAGCACCGCAGTGTGTTGGCGCTGTGGCCAGCGTCTCTTTTCCAAATCCCAGTATTCAATCGTGCGGATGATGTGGCTTTCGTCAGTTGCACCCAACATCACCTCGACTTCATACATCGTATCGTCTTCCGGGTCTTTGAGCAGCAAGTCGAGCCTTCCACCGCTCGACTGCCGGCGCTCTCGTCGAACAGGCTCCAACTCACCAAGTCCAAGGATGCTTGGGTTGTTGAAAATCTGATCCTGCAGCCAATACTCATCGAGTCCGCAGTCGCGAATGCGGAGAGCCTTTGAGATGGAGATCGGGTCTGTCATGGCTCGTGGTTAGGGGTTGCGGTGGTTTTCTGTGGGGCAACGGCACCCTTGGCTTCGAACTCGGGCTTGAACTTCTTCACGAAGCTCAGCACCGGCCATGCGCAGGCTTCGCCGAAGGCGCAGATGGTGCGGCCCTGGATGTTCTGGGAAATGTGTAGGAGCTGATCGGCGTCCTCCTTTCGGCCCTGCCCATGCGTCATGCGATGGAGCGCCTTGCTCATCCACAAGGCACCTTCGCGGCAGGGCGTGCACTGGCCGCAGCTTTCGTGGGCGTAGAACTCGGCAAGGTTGGCCAGACACTCGACCATGTCGCGCGTGTCATCCATCACGATGATGGCGCCGGAACCGGACATCGTGCCCGCGGCGGCGAGCGAGTCGAAGTCGTAGGGCAGATCGAGCAGCGGCACTTGGGCAGTGATCACCTGACCGTCGGTACCCTTGCGCTTGAGGGTGAACACCTCTCCGGCCTTGAGAACCTTTGCCGAGGATCCACCGGGAATCACGGCCTTCAACGAACGGCCGGGCCGCAGTCCGCCGCCAAATTGTGGGTGGTGGATGAGTTCACCCAGCGTGACCTTGCCCACCTCGATTTCAAAGTAGCCGGGGCGCTGCACGTCTCCGCTCAAACACACAATGCGCGTGCCGGTATTGTTGGGAGTGCCGAGGCGGGCGTATTCGGGCGCGCCCATCGCCACAATGTGCTTCACATGGCAGAGCGTCTCCACGTTGTTGACGATGGTGGGGCAAAGGTAGAGGCCCAGGGCGGCGGGGAAGTAGGGTGGCTTGATGCGCGGGTAGGCGCGCTTGCCTTCGAGCGACTCGATGAGGCCGGTTTCCTCGCCGCAGATGTAGGCGCCCGCGCCGCGATGCACCCAGATGTCCAGATTGTAGTCGGTGCCCAGAATGCTCTTGCCCAGAAAGTTCGCGGCCCGGGCCTCCTCGATCGCCCGTTCGAGAATCCTCGCTCCTTGGGCAAACTCGCCACGGATGTAAATGTAGGCCAGCTTCACGTCGTTGGCCCAGCAGGCGATGATCATGCCCTCGAGCAACTGGTGCGGATCCTTGTGGATGATCTGACGGTCCTTGAAGGTGCCCGGCTCGGATTAGTCGGCGTTGCAGATGAGATACACGGGCTTGCCGCTCTTGCGGTCCACGAAGCTCCACTTCAACCCGCACGAAAAGCCCGCGCCGCCGCGCCCGCGCAGACCGGACGAGAGCACTTCCTTGCGAACCTTCTCCGGGCCGCTGACGGTGCCACCATCAGGCGAGACACGCGGCCCCATGGCGAAAGCCTTCTTCAAAGCCTCGTAGCCGCCGTGCCGCAGATAGCAGTCCAAGTCCTGCGTGTAGCCGGGCTGGTCGGCGTGCTTGAGGATGAGGCGGTATTCCTGCGGCATGGCTTGACTCTCAATGCGAATTGCCTAGCGTAGCCCACGCGCCGCACTGCCCGATGGTGTAACGGTAGCACAACAGACTCTGGATCTGTTTGTCATGGTTCAAATCCATGTCGGGCAGCCAATTCATCGGCATCCCCCCAAGAGTTCATCCGCCCGCGAGGACGTGACGGCTTCGTGGAACTCCTCGTTGCACATCATGACTGGTGCGGTGCCGCAGCCCGCGATGCATTCGACGAACTCCACCGAGCAGCGGCCGTCGGGGGTCGTTTGCAATGCGTGGTCTTTGGGGTCAAGCCCGAGCCGTCCGCAAAGATGTGCATGCAAGTCGTGTGAGCCGGCCATGGCGCAGCTGAGCGTGCGGCACACCTTAAAAACATTCCGGCCTGCAGGCGCCTGCCGGAACATGGGATAGAAGGTGACAAGCTCGTGGATGTTGATGGGCGCAAGCCCCAGCTTGCGTGCGATCCATAGGGTGGCGTCGCGCGAGATGTGCCCGAAGTGCTCCTGCAGGGCGTGCAGCACCATGAGCGAGGCGCTGCGCCGCTCCGGATAGCGCGTGAGCAGCTCATCCACCCGTGATTCAAGCGAGGAGGGGACTTGGAAGCTCATCGGTCGCACTCTCCCATCACGAAGTCAAGCGAGCCCAGGATGCTCACGACGTCGCTGATCATGTTGCCCGGCAGCAGCCGCGGAAGGATGCTCAAGTTGCAGAACGAAGGGGCACGGATTTTCAGCCGGTGCGGCGTGCCTCCGCCGCGGGAGTTGATGTAAAAACCCAGCTCGCCCTTTGGGTTCTCCGCGCTGAAATAGACCTCGCCGGGTGGCGCGTTCACCCCCTGCGTGACCAAGATAAACTGGTGAATCAGTTCCTCCATGCGGGTGAGCACCTTGTCCTTGGGCGGCAGCACCACCTTGGGATCGGCGACGTTGATGGGCCCGCCGGGAAGCTGCTTCAAACACTGGCGCAGCAGGCGCACGCTCTGCCTCATTTCCTCCATGCGGACGAGATACCGGTCGTAGCAGTCGCCGACGGCGCCCACAGGAACCTCAAACTCCAGCCGGTCGTAGATCAAATAGGGATGCGCCTTGCGAAGATCATGCGCCACGCCGCTGCCTCGCAGGTTGGGGCCGCTTAAGCCCGAGTCCACGGCGTCCTTTGCAGAGATGATGCCCACGCCCTGGGTGCGGCCCATGAAGATGGGGTTGCGCGTGAGCAGCCGTTCCGTTTCGTCAAAGTTGACCTCCACCTCGTTTAGAAAAGTCTCAAGCTCGCTCGTCCAGCCAGCGGGCAGGTCGCGCGAGAGGCCGCCAATGCGCGTGTAGGTGGCGGTGAAGCGCGCGCCGGTCAGGGCCTCGATGAGGCTGTAGATTTTCTCGCGCTCTGTAAACGTGTGCAGGAACACCGTGAAGGCGCCCACGTCCATCGCAAACGCGCCCAGCCCCAGCAGGTGGGCGGAAATGCGGGCCAGTTCGCAGCAGATGACACGAATGTACTGGCAACGCTCTGGAAGCCGGTCGTGGATGCCCAGGAGCTTCTCCACCGCCAGCGCGTAGGCCACGTTGTTGGCCAGCGGCGCCAGATAGTCCAGCCGATCCGTGTACGGGATGAACTGGGTGTAGGTCATGTTCTCGGCGATTTTCTCATCGCCGCGGTGCAGGTAGCCAATCTCCGGCTGGGCGCGCACGATGACCTCGCCGTCCAGTTCCAGCGCCAGTCGCAACACCCCGTGCGTGGCGGGGTGCGATGGCCCCATGTTGAGAGTCATGATCTGACCGGGATCAGTGCCGCCCCGGCTGCGCGCACCGGTGTCTCCAATCAGCAGGCTTTGGGAGGTGGACATCTCTTTAGCCTTCGGATTGGCGTACGCGCGGTTCGCGCGCCTGGGTGTCGCGTCCCCCGGCGGCGGTGACAAAGGGGCCGCCTTCCAGTGGCGCGCGTTCGGTAAACGCGACCCCCGGTACATCCGTCGGACGGCCCGCCAGCGGAAAATCCTTTCTCAAGGGAAAGTACGGATAGCCTTCCCACATGAGGATGCGGCGCAGGTCGGGATGGCCGGCAAAGCGCAACCCCATCATGTCGTAGATTTCGCGTTCGTGCCACTCGGCCGCGCGCCACACACCGCACACGGTGGGCACTTCGCCCTGTTCCTCAGCGACGGCTGCTTTCAACCGCAGGCGGCACCCGTGACGCATGTTGTAGAGCTCGTAAACAAGCGTAAATCGGGGGGCCTCACCAAGGTTGTCGATGGCGGTGATGTCCGTGAGAAAATCAAATCCCAGCGAGTCCTTGGCGTGGGCGCAGACTTCCGCCAGGCGCGCGGCATCGGCCAATTGCAGCGTCACTTCGCCACGAAACTCCATCGGGCCGGACAACACCGCCCCAAAGGCTGTGCGCAAAGTTTGGGCTGACTCGACTGCGGTCATCGGTCTGGATCCGACTCAGACGGGAGTGGCTGCTATCGCCCTGCCGACGGGCTCCTTCGCCACGCGCTTTTGCAGGGTCAGCAGGGCTTCGAGCAATGCTTCCGGCCGTGGCGGGCAACCAGCCACATAGACATCCACCGGGATGATTCGATCGACACCCTGGAGCACGGCGTAGCTGCGATACATGCCGCCGGTGCTGGCGCAGGCTCCCATGGCGATGACCCATTTGGGCTCGGCCATCTGGTCGTAGATGCGCTTTACCGCCAGCGCCATCTTGTAGGTGACGGTGCCCGCAACGATCATGACATCGGATTGGCGCGGTGAAAATCGCATGACCTCGGAGCCAAACCGGGAGATGTCAAACCGGCTGCACCCTGACGCCATGAGCTCAATGGCGCAGCACGCCAGGCCCATGGGCATCGGCCAGAGGGAGTTTTTCCGGAACCAGTTTAATGCAGCGTCCAGCTGCGTATGGATGCATTCCCCCTCCACCTTCGAGTTGTAGCCAACATGAGTCATGTCCTTCATGGCCGGCCTGCGCATCCCCTGCTTTGCAAACAGGCTAATGACGGCCCCAATGCCGGGCAAGTGAATTTGTGATTTATTTCACAATCTTTGGCGGGGTACCCCTTCTGGGCAGGAATCGTGCCGGGCAACCCGCTTTCTAGGGGTCGGCTGCGTTTTCTGAATTTTGTCAAAAATGATGATGCGGTCACTTGACAGTCGGGTGATTCGACAACATATTTCCCGGCATTTTTTAAGGATACATGGCCAAGAAACCCTCCTCAAATTCGCCCCGCCCCGCCCCTCCGAAAGCCAAAGCAAGCCGAGGCGCAACCAAAGTTAATCGCCCTCGTCCCGCCACTCATTCGGGCGAGGCACCTGCTGCAACGGCAACGAATGGGGCGCGAACGCGCGGGCGGCGACCTGCACCTTCCTCGTCCGTGGAAGATTCGCCCCGAACCCTCCCGATTTTGGCGCCGGCGCACGCCCAATTGCGCCGCGCCGAGAGCAAGGCGGCGGTGGAAGTGGGCGAGTACAACGCCGCTGAGAAGCTCAAGGAACTGCTCGCGCTGGCGAACGAACAGGGCCACCTGACGCACAATGATGTCAAGGAGGTCATTGCCGACTACCAGCTGACCCAGGAACAGCAGGACAAGCTCCATGCTGACCTTCGCAACCACGAGGTCGAACTGGTGGATCAGGCCGACGTCGACAGCGCCGATCGCGGCCGGCCGGCCGAGCAAGCGGAAGAGAAGGACAAGCTCGACATCCTCGACGACCCCGTGCGGATGTACCTGCGGCAGATGGGGCAGGTGCCCTTGCTGACGCGAGAGCAGGAAGTGACCATCTCCAAGCGGATCGAGGCGGCGGAGAATGAGGTCAAACGCATCATCTATTCCTTGGGTTTTACAGGCAAGGACCACATTGCCCTAGCTGATAAGCTCCTCGGCGAACCACCGAAGGAGCGGTTTGACCGCGTCATCGTGGACAAGAAAATTGACTCGCGCGACAAGCACCTCAAGGAACTGCGCGCGCTCATCAAGGTGGTCCGGGCCGTGGACCGGAAGGTGGATGAGAAGTTCATCGAGTTGCAGAAGGCGAAGCCCAAGGGGCGAGCGCAGGCTGAGAAACGCTTCCAACAACAGGATCAGCGGCTGCAAAAGACCTTCCCCAAGTTCTACTACAAGCAGCGAGTGATCGAAGAGATGGCCATTGTGGCGGACAATGTGCACGACAAGATTCAGGCCTGCTATGGCGCCCTGCAGCAATTGCGCAAGGAGAGGCCCAGTGCCCACAGCAAGTCCAGCATCGACACTGAGCAGCGCAAACTCGATGCGCTGGAGCTCTTAGCCCGTATGCCTGCGGAGGCCTATCTGGAGTCCTACCGGCAGCTTCAGCACTTCGCCCGACAGGCGCAGCAGGCCAAGACGGAGATGGTGGAGGCCAACCTGCGCCTCGTCATTTCCATTGCCAAGAAATACACGAATCGCGGCCTGTCGTTTCTCGATCTCATCCAGGAGGGCAACATGGGCCTCATGAAGGCGGTTGAGAAATTCGAGTATCGCC
>SYLI01000083.1 GCA_005809105.1 Verrucomicrobiales bacterium
GTGATGCCGCGCTCGCGCTCCTGCTCCATCCAGTCGGTCACCGTGTTGCCGTCGTCCACGTCGCCAATGCGGTGGATGAGGCCGGTGTAAAAAAGAATGCGCTCGGTCGTGGTCGTCTTGCCCGCGTCGATATGCGCGGCAATGCCGATGTTGCGCGTGCATTGAAGCGTGTATTCGCGCCCGGGCGAATTCACGGCCTCTGCATTGTTGTTACTCACCACACTCATTGCTGCCAATCGTTCCTCATCCAAACCAAAAAAACGCCCCGAGAAATCCAACTCGGGGGGTGTCTTCCAATCCAATCGCTACCAGCGGAAATGCGCGAAGGCCTTGTTGGCCTGCGCCATCCGGTGGGTCTCGTCGCGCCGGCGGATGCAGTTGCCCTGCCCGCTGTAGGCTTCCAAAATCTCATTCGCCAGTGCCTCGCGCATGGGGATTCCCTTGCGCGACTTGGCTGACTCCACCATCCACCGCAGCGCCAGCGCCAGCTGCCGGTCGGGCGGCACTTCCAGCGGAATCTGGTAGGTTGCACCTCCCACGCGCCGGCTTTTCACCTCCAGCCGCGGCTTAGCGTTCTCCACCGCGCGCGCCAGAATCTCCAACGGCGCTGCCCCTGGCTGCTTTTCGGCGAGGGTGTCAAAGGCCGTGTACACGATGCCGTGCGCCACAGTGCGATTGCCGCCCTTCATCACGGTGTTCACCAGACGGCCCACGAGCGGGCTTTGAAAGCGCACATCGGGCCGCACCGGCCTTGCTACTGCTCTGCGTCGACGGCTCATGGGGTTACTTCTTCTTTTCCTTCGGGCGCTTGACGCCGTACTTGCTGCGGCTCACCCGCCGTTTTTCCACACCCGCCGCATCGCGATTACCACGCACGATGTGGTAGCGGACGCCGGGCAAATCTTTCACGCGACCGCCGCGCACCAGCACGATGGAGTGTTCCTGCAGCGCATGCCCCTCGTCGGGAATGTACGCGATGATCTCCTGACCGTTGGTGAGCCGCACTTTGGCCACCTTGCGCATGGCCGAGTTGGGCTTCTTGGGAGTGCGCGTGTACACCTGCAGGCACACGGCCTGCCGAAACGGGCAGCCCTCGAGCGCGGGTGATTTGGATTTCACCTGCACCTTCTTCCGTCCCTTCCGGACCAGTTGATTGATCGTCGGCATTCTGCGAGCGATTCGTTGCTAAATAAAATAATCCCGCCTGTTGCTTACAAACGGGGCGCGGATAATACCAAAGAGCCTCTTGGTGGCAACAAGTATTTGCACAATTGTGAGCGCGAGGGCGTTTAAGGTGGCTGCGAGCAGCGTCAGCTGGCGGATTCGGGCCGCAACAACAAGTTGGTTTCCTCATCCTCCATCGAGGCGACGGGCTCCACCAACGGCTTGAGCTGCACGTTGCGGTGGCGCGGGAATCCCGTGCCCGCCGGGATGATGTGGCCCATGATGACGTTCTCCTTAAACCCAGAGAGGACGTCCACCTTGCCCAGAGTCGCTGCTTCGGTCAGCACGCGGGTGGTGTCTTGGAACGACGCGGCAGAAAGGAAGCTGTCGGTCTCCAGCGACGCCTTCGTGATACCCAGCAGGATGGGCTGAGCTTCGGCGGGCTGGCCGCCCTGCTCTTGCACGCGGTGGTTCTCCAGATCAAACGCCTGCTTGTCCACCTGCTCGCTCCACAGGAAGGTCGTGTCGCCGGGCTCAGTGATGCGCACCTTGCGCAACATCTGCCGCACGATGAGCTCGATGTGCTTGTCGTTGATGGTCACACCCTGGAGGCGGTACACCTCCTGCACCTCGTCCACCAGATGCTCCTGCAGCGCCTGCTGGCCGCACACATCGAGGATGTCGTGCGGCACCATCGGGCCCTCGGTGAGCTGCTGGCCCTTCTTCACCAGATCGCCCTTAAACACAATGACGTGCTTGCCGATGGGGATGAGGTGCTCCTCTTCCTCGGCCGTGTGCGTGTCGCGGACGAGGATGGAGCGCTTGCCACGCACGGTCGGGCCAAAGTCCACGAGGCCGTCGATGCGCGAAATCTCCGCTGCGTCCTTCGGCCGGCGCGCCTCGAACAGTTCGGCCACGCGGGGCAACCCGCCGGTGATGTCCTTGGTCTTGGAGGTCTTGCGCGGCGTCTTGGCCAGCAGCGTGCCGGCGAGGATCTTGGTCCCCTCATCCACCTGCACGTGCGCGCCCGAGGGAATGGGGTAGTTGGCCACGGCCTTGCCCTTGTCATCGACGATGATGATCTGCGGGTGCAGATCCTCCTTGTGCTCGATGACCACCATGGAATCGCGCCCCGTGGTGGGGTCGGCTTCCTGCTCCATGGTCACACCTTCGATGATCTCGTGGAAGCGCACCGTGCCGGGACGCTCTGAGAGGATCGGCACGTTGTAAGGATCCCACTGGATGAACATCTGGTCCTTCTTCACGTGGCCGTGTTCAGGGACGGTGATGACGGCGCCAATGGGCACGTCGTAGCGTTCCAACACGACGGCTGGCGCATCCCCTTCGGCGCCATCCACAGCCGCCGCATCTACATGTCCGAAAGCGGCGAGGACATCCGCGGCGAAGACGCCGTCGAAGCCGCCGACCCCCAGCCCTTCGTCGTCCGCTTCCACCTCCACCCCACCGTCGAAGCCAGCCTGCAACAAGACGGTGAAGCCGTCCTTCTGCGCCTCCCTTCCGGCGGCGGCTGGCGCCTGCGGGCCGACGGCGCCCGCGTCAGCCTGGACGAAAGCGTCTACCTCGGCGGCCCCGAACCCCGCCACGCCGAACAGGTCGTCCTCACCGCCGCCGAAGAGGGGCCCCAGCAGGTGCGCTGGGCCATCACCCGGGTTGGCTAGAAGA
>SYLI01000084.1 GCA_005809105.1 Verrucomicrobiales bacterium
GGCGCGGCGATATATGGGGGGAGCTCCGTTTTCGCCGCCTTCGATCCCGCTGCTGAGACTGAGCAACTGCCGGATGGTCACTTGCGACTTGCGCGGATCGGTCTTCCATTCGGTCACGGTGTCGCTGACTTTCTCATCGAGTTTGAGCAGACCGTCCTGCGCCGCGCACACCGCCATGACGCCGGAAAAGCTCTTGGTGCCACTCGCCAATTCATGAGGCTTTTCCTGCCAGCCCGGCGCGTAATCCTCAAAGACAATTTCGCCGCGCCGCATCACCAGCACCGAGACGCCGTGCGCCGACCGGGAATACTCCGCCGCCTCGCGGTACTGCCGGGCTTCCGCCTCGGAAAGCTTCTGCGGGCGCTTGTCCTCGCTTTGCAGCACGGCCAAAGGTGCGAGAAGGAGGCAGGTGAGCAGGCAAAGCGAATGTTTCATGATATGAGTAAGGGGTGGTTCACGGATTTCAAACTGATATATCCTCTTCCAGCGTGAGCAGCGAGACCGGATTGAACTGGTGCGGTACCTCCATGACGCTTACCACGCTGCTGGCCTCGCGTTTAAAAACTGATAAGAATTTGCTTTTGACGCTCCGCGATTCAATTTTTTTCACGTTGGCCCACCTTCGTCGTTTTTCTGCTTTGCTGGCAAGGAGCAATCGACCTCAATGCCCTTCATCTTCTGTTCCCAGCTCCCACGCGCCAAGTCCTCGGCTAATTGCCGTGGCGTTTTGGGCGGCGGCTTGATCTTCGGCGGCTCCAGCGCAACGCGGCGGCCGAGGCAGATGCGGAAGCCGTCGCGGGAGTCAGAGTAGGTCACGTTGGCGATTCCCAGTCGAACAGCACAGCGTGCATTGCCTGGAACATCAAAGTAATTTCCTCCCCGGCACACGGGGCGTGACACGGTGCGCCGCTCGGCGTCTTCAAAAAAGACCTCTTCATGCCCTCCCTTTGGATCAAAGTGATCCAAGACAAATTCCCATACCCCACCGCACATATCAGCCATGCCAAAACCATTCCGCCCCTTCTCCCCGTAGTGATCCACCGGTGAGATGAACGCGTATCCGTCGCTCCACGGCACCTTAGCTAGCGGCCAAGCCCTCTTCCGGCCCGGCAGGAAATCCATGGAGGAGATGTTGAGCCGACCTTCGCCATCCTCGATCTCGTTGCCCCACCAGAAATAGAGGCTCTCCTTGCTGCCGCCGCGGCAGGCATACTCCCACTCGGCTTCGGTAGGCAGGCGGTATTCCAAACCCTCAGGAAGCCGGGCTGCCTTGTGTTCCTTTTCTGTCAGCCATTTGCAAAAAGCCTTCATGTCCTGGTAGCTCACGCACACGACCGGATAGACGTCCCGGTTTGGGAACCCCCAATTCGGATCGCGCCAACTCTTGCCATTTACTGATTTCCACGGATGCACCACTTGCGTCGTCAAGCGATAGCCTTTCCAATCTGGATCAAACACTTGAGTCTTGCCGTCGGCCTTTTCTGCGTCGCTGACGTAGCCGCTCTCCCCAACGAACCTCTGGAACTGCCCGACGCTAACTTCCGTGCGCCCCATCCAGAATCCGCTCCTCACACGCGTCAATCGCGGCAGTTCTCCTTCGAATGACTCGCGCGCCGTCCCCGGCTGCGCTCCGCCTTCGATTCCCGTGGCCCACGCTTTCTCAGCCGCTGTGCTGCCCATCATGAATTCGCCTGGTGGAATGAAGACGACCTCAAGCGTTACTCCGCTGCCCAGATCGAGCCGCTTCGTGTCGCCCTTCGCCGGTTCGGCTCCATGCAGTGCGGCCGATATCAGGCTGAACGCAACATAGCCTGTCACGCATAGCAAATTGGATGGGGTGAATCTGCCGTGAGTCTGAGGCGGTGTGTGTGTTTGCATCATTCAAATTGCCTTGTCGTAAATCCGCTGAAACACCTTCTCCGCCCCTTCCCCCGCGCGGTTGGGGTCGCAGAGGGTGATGCCATCCTTGCCAAAGCGGGCAGTGACGGGGGCACCCTTGCCTTCGCTCATGTATTTGAAGTTCAGGTCGCGCACCTTCGCGGCGGCGTCCACGATCGCGCAGGTGATGCGGGCTTCCTCGGCGGTCGGATACAGGCTGGCCGCGGCGTCGCGGGTTTCGCCGGCGAACTTCACGCGGCACACCGCAACCAAGCCCGCCGTGAGACTATCCACGCCGTAGCCGACGTAGGCGCGCGTGCCGTCGGCGCGGAGGACGTCGCGGGTGAAGTGGTTGTTGCTCGTGCGCGAGCCGCCACCCTTGTTCCAAAAACGAAAGCCGCGGTATTGCTGGTCGCTCTCCACCTTGCCGTCCTCGCCGACGATTTCGTGGCCCTGATTGACCGGCCCCTCGAAGTCGGGCGGTGTGATCCAGTTGTTGTGGAAGTTGATGCTCATGCCGTTGTCGAAATCCACGCGCACTTGAACGGCGTCGTAGGCGTTGATGCCGTCGCGCACGAGGCGTTTCTTCTGGCCGACGGCCGTGAGCGAGACGGGTTTGCTTTTGTAGTAGTGATAAATCAAATCCACCCAGTGCGGCCCGACGTAGCTGAAGGGGTCGCTCGATTCGACCCACTTGAAGGTGCTGGTTGAAACTTCCAGCGGCTCTTCGAGAAACGCGGTGCCGTAAAGCGGTGCGCCGATGCGTTTCTGGATGTCGTCGCGGATGCGCAGGTGGTCGGGGTCGTAACGCTTGTGCATGTCCACGGCCACGATGCGGTTCTGCGCGCGCGCGGCCTCGATGATCTGGTCGGCCTCGTGCGTGGTGAGGCACATGGGCTTCTCGGTGAGGACGTGGACGCCCTTCGCCAGCGCGGCCAATATGGGCTGCGTGTGCAGATGATCGGGCGTGGCGACGGCGAGCACGTCGAGGTCGGGGAAATCGCGGAGGATGTCGTGCCACGGCTCCTCGCCGAAGTAGCACTTGGGCGAATGGCCAGTCCACTCCTTGAACGCGGCGGCGGACCGCTGCGCGGAGCGTTCCGAGCGCGTGGCGACGGCCACCAACTCGAACTTCACGGGCGCCAGTTCGCGGTTAAACTTATCAAAGCCCACGCGTGCCAACTGGCCGGCGATGCCAAAGCGTTGAAGATCGGCGTAGGCGCGCAAGTGGACATCGCCACCAAACATACCGGCGCCAACGAGGGCGATTTTGATGGTGGGTTCCATCGTCTCAAAGCTGGGCGGCCGAATCCACATCGAGCAGGAGCAATGCGTGTGGCTGGCGGCGCAGCAGCGTCGCGGGGCATTGGGTGGAGATGGGGCCGCGCAACATCCGTTTCACAATGGCGGCCTTGCGCGATTCGGGGCAAAGGCACACCAGTTTGCTGGCCGAGCAGAGCCGCGGCAGTGTGAGTGTGATGGCAAACCGGGGCATGGCCTCGGCGCTGGGGAAGTGGCCTTCGCCGACTTGTTGGAGGCGGCACGCCATGTCCATCTCCACCACCTTCACGTCGTGTGGGTCGTTGAAATCCGCCACGGGCGGATCGTTGAATGCCAGATGCCCGTTCTCGCCCACACCCAGACAGCACAGGTCGATGGGCTGCCCGGCCAACAATGCGGCGTAGCGCGCGCATTCTGCCTCGGTATCGGGCGCGTCGCCGTGGATGTAATGGAACGCACCGGGCTTGAGCACGCTTTCCACACGCTCGCGCATGTAGCGGCGGAAACACGCGGGATGGTCTTCGCTTAGCCCCACGTACTCATCCATGTGAAAGAGCGTCACGCGAGACCAGTCCACGCCGCCCAGCACCGCCAGCCGCGAGAGAAACGCGATCTGCGAATTGCCCGTGGCAAGAATGGCGCGCGCCTGCGACTGGCGCGCCAGCACGGCCGACAGGTGGGCGCGCACCTCGTGCGCGGCGTCGTCGGCAAGCGCCTCGCGCGAACGGTGAACCCGCACGGGCAGGGCGTCGGCCATGAACTTGTGCGAGGAGGCGTGCTGCGGGGGCGTCATTATATTGGAGGGGAAAATGTCCGCGCACCCTACGGCTTCGCCGCCGCACTGACAAGCGCTCTCGGGGTTTTTTGACTTTCCCATCCCCATCTGTTTCACTCCTGCCCCCATGAATGTCTTGCGCCAAAGCGCGCCAGATTTTGACACCAGGCTGGCGGCGTTGGCCGCGTCGGGAAGCCTGTTTGATCCGGAGGTGGAGCAGCGCGCGAGGGCCATCGTGGACGCTGTGCGCGCTCGCGGCGACGAGGCGCTCGTTGAGTTCACCGCACGCTTTGATGGTGCCAAGCTGTCGGCGGGTGAGTTCGCGGTGTCGGCCGCCGAATTGTTCCAGGCGTCGCTGGGCACGCAGACAGGCTTGCGGGACGCATTGAAGCAGGCGCACCACAACATCGCACTTTTCGCGCGACGGTCGCTGCGCAGAAACTGGTCGTGTCGCAACTCGCACGGGGCGACCGTGGCGGAGAAGTTCGACCCCTTCACACGCGTGGGCATCTACATCCCCGGCGGGACGGCGCCCTTGGTGTCCACCGCACTCATGACGGTGACGTTGGCAAAAGTCGCCGGCTGTAAAGAGATCGTGGTGTGTACGCCCTGCGGCAAGGACGCATGCGTGAATCCGGCACTGTTGCTGGCGGCGCGAATAGCGGGCGCCACGGAAATCTATCGCGTCGGCGGGGCGCAGGCCATCGCTGCGATGGCGCTGGGCACGCAGACCATCGGGCGTGTGCAGAAGGTGTTTGGGCCGGGCAATGCCTACGTGGTGGCGGCCAAGCGCCTGCTCTTTGGCCATGTTTCAGTGGACTTACTTCCCGGGCCTAGCGAGCTGGCGGTGCTCGCCGATGACTCTGCCAACGCCCGCCACATCGCCGCCGACCTTCTGGCGCAGGCCGAGCACGGCTCGGGCCACGAGCGCGTGTGGTTGGTGACATCTTCGGGCCGGCTGCTGCGCGCGGTGGAGCGCGAGGTGGCCCGGCAGATGCCCTTGCTGGCCCGACGAGCGTTCATCGCGCGCGCGCTCGACGCTAATGGCTGGCTCATCCAGGTCAGCTCGATTGAGGAGGGTGTGGCTCTGGTGAACCGTCTGGCGCCCGAACATTGCCAGATTATGGCACGCCACGCGCGCGCGCTGTCGGCTCGCATCCTTACTGCTGGCGCGATTTTTCTTGGAAGCTGGTCGCCCACCGTGCTGGGCGACTATGTGGCAGGCCCCAGTCACACGCTGCCCACCGGCGGTGCTGGCGCCAGTTTTGCGGGCCTGACGGTGGATCAGTTTCAACGGCGCACAAGCGTGGTGGAGTACACCAAGGCGTCGCTGCGAAAGGCGTTGGGCACCGTTCAGGAGTTCGCGCGGGTGGAGGGATTGGATGCGCACGGCCGCTCCGCCGCCATCCGATTGGAGGAGCGATGACGCTGGTGCGCCAGCTCGTGGAAAGGCTGCACGCGTACGTGCCGGGCGAGCAGCCGCGCATCGCGGGCCTCATCAAGCTTAACACGAATGAGAACCCGTACCCGCCCGCGCCTCAGGTGCTGCGCGCGGTGAAAGGTGCCGTGGACGGGCGCCTGCGGCTCTATCCGAACCCGACGGCGCAGGCGCTGCGCGTGAAACTGGCGCGGCTTCACCGGTGCGCGCCCGCAAATCTCATCGTGGGCAATGGTTCGGATGAACTGCTGGCACTGGCCACGCGCGCCTTTGTCGAGCCGGGGGAGTGCGTCCAGTATTTCGTGCCGAGTTATTCTCTCTATCCGGTGCTCTCCGACATCCATGGCGCGCGCCGAGGGCCCGTGCCGTTGTGCGCCGACTTTGGCATTCCAAGCCTCAAGGAGCTGCGCGTGGGCCGACGTTGGCAAGCACGCGCGCCACTCACCTTTGTCACCACGCCCAACGCACCCAGCGGACGCGGTTACGCTACGGATGAGCTGCGCGCACTCTGCCGCGCCCACCGCGGTGTGGTGGTGCTGGACGAGGCGTACGCCGATTTTGCCACCGAGAACGCGATGGCGCTGGCGGGCGAGTTTCCCCACGTGCTGGTCTCGCGCACGTTCAGCAAGGCCTATTCGCTTTGCTTTCAGCGCGTGGGCTACATGGTCGGGCACCCCGCGTTGATCGCCGCGCTGGACAAGGTTCGCGACAGTTACAACGTCAACGGGCTTGGCCAGATTGCCGCGCTCGCCACGCTTGCGGCGCTGCCTTTTTACAGGCGTAATTTCCGCCGCATCCGGGAAACGCGCGACCGTCTAGCGCGGCAGCTTTCACGTTTGGGGTTTGATGTTCTCCCTAGCGAAGCCAATTTCCTCCTAGTACGGCCTCCGCGCTTCGCCGCCAAAGTCTGGCTTCAGAGGCTGCGCGCAAAGAAGATTCTCGTGCGGTGGTTTGACCAGCCCGCGATCGCCGACCGGCTGCGCTTTACCGTCGGCACACCGCGCGAAGCGGACGCGCTGCTCCGTGTTGCGCGCGACATTCTGAGATAGGACGCGTCAGCGGCCACGGCGCTCGCGGCGGTTGTGTTCTCGAAGGCGCTGGTCAAATTCGCCAAGGGCGCCCTCCACCTCGGCAATGAATTCCTCGCAGCCCTGCGCGAAGCCGCCGAACGCAATCACGGTGTCGCGCTGCGCATGATCGTCAGTGACGGCCAGCGCCTCGCCATGCGGGCGCATCAGGTGCGCGACGCGTTCGATGAGGCTGTCGGCGCTCTGGCCTTTGGTGGAGTAAATCACCTCGATGCCCGCCGGAGCAGTGTCCTCGCTTGGAGAGCGCCTTCCGTAGCCATCAAAAATGACGGTGATGGGGATCCCCTTGGCGTCGCCGTAGTGCGTCAGCTTGCGGATGAGCGCCTCCCGCGCGGCTTCCGAATGCCGCGGGTGGCCGCGCGCGAGTTGGCGCCACACATGCAGCAGGTTGTAGCCGTCCACCAAGACGCGCGCGATGGCCATGGGGTGGGAGGATAGGCCCGGCCATGCGGCACGCAAAGCGCAAAGGCGTTAGAAGCAGGCTTCACAATGCGTCCGGCTGCGTCTATTCTTGCGCAAGCGATGCCCATCTATGAGTACGAACTTTGCGAGGGCGACTGCGCGACCTGCGGCGGCCTCTTCGAGCTTCGCCGCCCGCTCAATGCGGCGCCCCTTGCGGCCTGTCCGATGTGCCAGCGCGCCGTGCGCAAGGTCTTTGGCGGGAGCATTCACATGCCCAAGCACCTCAAAAAGCCCAATCTGCGCGAGGCCAAGGAGGCGGGCTTCACGGTCTTGAAGCGCACCAGCAAGGGCGAGTACGAAGTGCACCGCCCCAGCCGCAATGCGCCATGCTGACGCCGGTGGACATTTCTGGCATGACAGAGAGGCCCGATTGCGGCAGCGTGGCCGCCCAGCGGTGATGGAAGCCACGGCAAGAGCGCATGTGTTTTACACCGGGCGCGTTCAGGGCGTGGGGTTCCGCTGGGCCATCAAGCGGGTGGCGGCGGGTTTTGAGGTGACGGGCTGGGTGCGAAACCTGTCCGATGGCCGTGTGGAGATGATGGCCGAGGGCGACCGGCCCGAGCTGGAGTTGTTCCTCGCGGCCATCCCCGAATCCGGGTTGCGGGCGAATATCCGGCAGTGCCAGTCGGATTGGGCCGGCGGCACGGGCCAATTCCGGGGATTTGAGATAGCGGGCTAGCAGATGAAGTACGCGATACTGTCCGACGTTCACGGCAACCTCGAGGCCTTGGAGGTGGTGCTGGCCCATACCCGCGCGGAGGGTTGCGAGAAGTATGTCTGCGGCGGCGACGTGGTGGGCTACAACGCCAATCCGCGCGAGTGCATCCAGCGCATCCGCGAGACAAACATGCCCTGCGTCATGGGCAACCACGACGAATACATCGGGCTTGACTGCGACCTCTCCGCATTCAATCCCTACGCCGCCGAGGCGGTGATCTGGGCGCGCCAGCAGCTCAACGAGGAGGAGCGCCGCTGGCTTTCCACCCTGCGGCGCATCCGGCTGGTGGACAGCTTCTCGGTGGTGCACTGCACCTGGGACAGCCCGAAGAACTGGGGCTACGTCCAGACTGAGCATGACGCGGTGAGCAGCTTTCTTTACCAGCCCACTCAAGTGTCCTTCCACGGCCACACGCATGTGCCGCTGTCCTTCGTGCTCACCCCGAAGAGCAACAAGCCCGAGGATCTGGGCGCCGGGCGGGTGACGGGCGGCTTCTACGACACCATCACCGTGGAGAAGGGCCACAAGTACTTCGTCAACGTCGGCAGTGTGGGCCAGCCGCGCGACGGCGACCCCCGCGCCGCGTACGTGACCTACGACACCGCCGGCGGTGTCATCAAACTCCATCGTCTGGACTACGACATCGCCAGCACACAGGCCAAGATTCGCAAGGCGGGCTTGCCCGAACGCCTGGCCGAGCGTCTGGAGATTGGCAAGTAGGGAGGGGTGCCGTGGCGCCCCTGAAGATTCTCATCCTCAAGCCCAGTTCGTTGGGCGATGTCGTGCACGCGCTGCCGGTGCTGCGCCTCATCAAAGGCAACCTGCCCGACAGCCAGATTCATTGGTGGATCGATGCGCGTCTGGCCTCGCTTTTGGAAGGCGACCCCGACCTCACGGCCGTGCATCACTTTGTCCGCAAGGGATGGCACGCGCCGGCGGGATGGTCCCACAATCTCCGTACGGCACTGCGGCTACGCCGTGAGCGATTTGACTGGGTGCTCGACTTGCAGGGGTTGGCCCGCAGCGCGCTCTTCGCGTGGCTGGCCGATGGGGGCCTCGCGCTCGGGCCTGATTCCGGACGCGAAGCGACGGGGGTGTTTTACGATCGACTGATCGCACGTCCTTCCCCCGACGCACACGCGGTGGATTGGAACCTGGACTTTGTCCGTGCCTTGGGTCTTGAGACCAAATTGCCCTTCGACTGGCTGCCGGTGCGGGCGGCCGTGGCGCTGGCCGTTCGTCATCAAGCGCGGCAATCCGGCGGCTTGGGGCGCTGGATTGTCTTCTGTCCCGGTGCCCGTTGGGAGAACAAGCGCTGGCCTCTGGAGCACTTTCGCGACCTCGCCGGGCAGCTGTGTGCCGCCGACCCCACGCTGCGCATCGCGGTGGTGGGCAGCGCCGAAGACCGGCCGCTGGGCGCCGCATTGGCCGGCAAGCAGGTGCTCGATCTGACCGGACAGACCACCCTGCACGAACTCATCGAATGGCTCCGCATGGCCACCGTGGTGGTGAGCAACGACAGCGCGCCCTTGCATCTGGCGGCGGCGATGGGCCGGCCTGTGGTTGCCCTATTTGGCCCCACCAACGCGCGGCGCACGGGACCCTATGGTGCCCCGGGAAGCGCCCTGCAGCTGAGGCTGCCCTGTGTGCCCTGCCAGAGCCGCACCTGCTCGTGGGATATCCCCGTGGAATGCCTGAAGGCCCTCTCGCCCGGGCTGGTGGCCACGGCAGTGGGGGTTCACTTGCGCGCAGCCGGTGCATAAGATTGTCCGGCTCTGCTGGGAAAAGCCTTTGCCCGACACGGCGTGGCATCTAGATTGACTGACATGAGGAGGTGGTGGAGAGGTTTCATGGCGGGCGGCTGCTTGTTGGCTGCATGGGCGCAGGCAGAGGGACTGCAAATGGAACTGCTGACCGAGCAGCTCGAGTATCTGCCCCACGAACCGCTGCAAGTGGGCTTGCGTATCCAAAACCGCTCGGGCCAGCCGGTGGTGTTGGGACAGGCCGACGACTGGGTGCGCTTTGCCGTGTTTGACAGCAACAAGCGGCTCGTGGACAAGCGCTCGGATCCGCCGCGTGGCGACATCTTCGTGCTGCCCAATGGTCAGGAGGTCGTGAAAACGTTTAATCTCATGCCCCATTTTGACCTCTCCACTCCCGGCACCTTCACCCTAACCGCGCAAGTCACCGTGAGACAGTGGCAAGAGACGCTGCCCGTTCAGCAGCGGCGTGTGGACATCGTCCGGGGGGTTCGTCTGGCCACCTTGCTGCAGGGCGTGTCCGACCCAGCGCAGCCCAACGCGCCGCCGCAGTTGCGCGCGTACACCCTGCAGCAGAAGCGCAACGCGGGCCGGCAGCAGCTGTATCTGCGCGTGGCGGCCGAGGAGGAGAACCTGGTGTTTAACGTACTGCCGCTGGGATCTCTCGTGCCCTTCGGCCGTCCTGAATTGCACATCGATCGAACCGGCACGGTGCATGTGCTCTTTCAAAACGGCGCGCGGGAGTATCTCTATTGCGCCTCCGACCCCAACGGCTCGATGCTGCGCCGGCATTCGTACCAAATCTACCGCGACCGGCCGAAGCTGCGGGTGGACGAGCGGGGAAATCTGGAGGTCGCTGGCGGTCGGCGCACGCCCTCGACGCTGGACTGGCCTATTTCACAGCCCACGCGGCGCGGCGCCGCGCTGCCGTAAGCTTCACTCGTAGAGCTTGGCCGCGCTGGGCAGACGTTCGCCCAGCTTGTTGGCCAGCGAGACGCCATGCGCGCGATATCGCGCTTGGTTTCCAAAGGTGGAAGTCTTGATCTGGACGAGCAGCGCGGCGATGACCTTGCCATTGACGTCGCGGATGGCGGCGGCGACGTGGGCAATCTCGCCCTCAATCGTGGCGGTGCTCTCGCCCCCGGCAAGCAGTTTGGCGGCCGAGTCGCGTGCAGGTTTGCCCACTTCCTTGGGCGATGTGCTGGCGACAATCTCGGCGGTTTTCTTGCCGGCGGGAATGGCGGCCAGGCTCAATTCCACCACATCGGTGCTGGCCTGCATGGCGTCCTCCAGGGCTTGCTGCGCGAGCGTGGGAGGCTTGCCCACGGAAACATCGAGGATCTGGCAGGTGGTGTCCGCCTGGGTCCAGAAGCCGATTTTTCCGGGGCGCGACTCTCCCAAAGTCAATTCGCCATAGGCGATGCCATTCACGGTGAGGTACATCAACGGCCCCCGCACGATGAGGGCAAATTCCACCCAGCCGTCGGGGCGGGCGGCGGCCTTGGCGTCCATTCCGTTCTGGAGTTTTCCATTCTCAAAGTAGGCGATGCGAACCTGGGCTGGATCACGGCGGACTGCCGTGATGTAAAAATTCCGGTCGTCCTTGTGGGCGAAGAGCAGTCCGGCGGCGGGTGCGGTCTTGCCGCCCACGATGCGGATGCGGGCTTTGAAAAGCAGATCGCCAAATTCCCGGGTGTCGAGCACCAGCGCCGGGAAATGGGCGGCGTCGGTTTGGTTGCCCGAATGCACGAGCGCCTTGCGCCGGAGCGTCTTGTTGGGATTGAGCAAACTGGGAAGCTCAATCTCGGAAATTTTCCAGCCGCCGGCCGCCCCCGTTCCGGCAGAGAAGGCGCGGAAGCCCGGCGGGGTCTTGCCGGCCGGCAGTAAATCCCAAGCGAAGGGGTTTTCCTGCGCCGCAAGGGCCAGCGGCAGCACCGCAAGGATGGCCAGGGGCACGCGCATCAATCAGTAGATCATGTCGGCGACAGTCCGGCCGGCGGGGATGAAGGGCAGGACGTGCTCGGTGTAGGGGGTGATGACGTCCAGCACGTAAGGCTCTTCGGAGTCGAGCATGCGCTGCACGGCGGCGCGCAAATCGCTCTTGGCGGCCACGCGCTCGCAGGGCACCTCGAAGCCCTTGCAGATGGCGACGTAGTCGGGGTAGATGGCGCGCATGTTCCTGGGGTCGCCCAGATACGTGTGGCCGCGGTTGCCGCCGTAAAAACGATCCTCCCACTGCACCACCATGCCCAGATGCTGGTTGTTGAGGATGATGGCCTTGGCGGCAATCTTCTCAATGCGCGCCGTCGCCAGCTCCTGCACGTTCATGAGGAAGGATCCGTCGCCGTCAATGTCCACCACCTGGCGGTCGGGCCGCGCCACCTTTGCGCCGAGCGCGGCAGGGTAGCCGTAGCCCATCGCGCCCAGCCCGGCACTGGTGAGGAACTGGCGCGGAAATTTGTAGCGGTACCACTGGCCGGCCCACATCTGATGCTGGCCCACGCCCGTGGTGATGATGGCCTCGCCCGCCGTGAGCTCGTAGAGCACCTCGAGCACATGCTGCGGCATGATGGCCTCCTGTTCGCGGCCCGCCAGCAGATCGCGCATATGCACCGAACTGAGCACGTCCTCTTTGGCCGTGTAGCGCAGCGGCCCCTTGGCCTTCCAGCGGGCGATTTGCTCGTGCCACGCGGTGTGGCGTTTTTGCAACGGCCGGCGCGAAAGCATCCCGTTGAGCTGGCGCAACGCATAGCGGATGTCGCTGTGGATCGGCAGGTGAACCAGCTTGTTCTTGTTGTGCTCTGAACTGTCGATGTCGATGTGGACGATGGTGCCGTGTTCGCAGAACTTCTCCACCTTGCCCGTCACCCGGTCGTCAAAGCGCACGCCAAAGGCCAGCAGCAGATCCGCGCCGGGAGCCACCAGCTCCATGGGGTCGCCGGGATTGGTTCGCGGCTTAAACTCGCCGCTCACCGCCCAGTTGGCGTAGGCGCAACCGTGCATTCCCAGCCAGCGAAGGGAGAGGGGATGATCCTCCGGAAACGCGCCAACCCCCATCAGGGTTGTGGTCACCGGGATTCCGGTTGCCTCGGCAAAGGCGCGCAGCTCCTTGCTGGCCTCACCGGTGATGATGCCCCCGCCCACGTAGAGCACGGGCCGCTCGCTCTTTTCAATGAGGCCGAGCACCTCGTTGAGCGCCACCTCGTCGGCCTTCGGCGACGGCTCGTATCCAGGCAGGTCCACCTTCTCTGGCCATACCGGCTGCGCCCGCTGCTGCTGGATGTTTTTTGGGAAGTCAACCACCACCGGCCCCGGCCGCCCCGTTTGCGCAATGTGGAAAGCCTCTTTCACGATACGGGGGATGTCCGCAATGTCCGTGACAAGATAGCTGTGCTTGACCACCGGCAGCGTCATGCCGAAGAAGTCGGTCTCCTGAAACGCGCCCTTGCCAATCATCGCCTGCGGCACCTGACCGGTGAGCGCAATGAGCGGCACCGAATCCATGTACGCATCGGCGATGCCGCTTAAAAGATTGGTGGCGCCGGGCCCGCTCGTGCCCATGCACACGCCGGCTTTGCCCGTGGCGCGCGCGTAACCTTCGGCGGCAAACGCGCCGCCTTGTTCGTGGCGGGGCAGGATGGTGCGGATTTGCGTGGAGCGCGTGAGCGCCTGATGCAACTCCATGCTCGCGCCGCCCGGATAGGCGAAAATGGTGTCCACGCCTTCGCGCTCCAGTGCCGCAACGAGAATCTCACTGCCGAGCATGGCCTTGCCGGGCCCCCGGGTTCGTGGAGAGGCTGCTGATCGTTTTTTTGTCGTTGTCTTGCTCATGTCGCCTGTATTTGCGCGGGGGCTGTGCGGGGCTTAAAAAAAGACCCACGACCGCAAAGCCAGCCGTGGGTGGTTGTGAAAATCGCCTAGCGGCGACGAACACCCAAGGCGTCGCCTTGTACGACGACCCCAATTCGTGTGCGCCGCAGGTCCTTCATCAGCGAGCACCCTAACCCTGTTGGGCAGGCGCGGTCAAGCCGTCTCCCCGGCGGTGGCCGGTTCCTGCTGTGTGATGCAATGAAAGGAACCCAGCCCCCAGATGAGCTCGGTGGAGTCCACTCCCAGAACCCGGCGCGTGGGGAATTGGCGCTGCAGGATGTCCAGCGCGCGCGCGTCATTGGGGTCGCGATAGGTGGGCACGAGCACGATGCCGTTGGCGATGTAAAAGTTGGCGTAGCTGGCGGGCAGGCGCTGGCCTTCGTGTTCCATGCGGCGCGGCATGGGTAGTTCCACCACGCGCAGTGAGTTGCCGCGCCCGTCCTTCATCGCACGCAGCCGATGCAGATTTTCACGCAGCGGCTGGTGGTTCTCATCGGCCGGATCCTCCTCCACCACCGTCACCACCGTGTCGGCACTGACAAACCGCGCGAGGTCGTCCACATGCCCGTCGGTGTCATCGCCGGCGATGCCATCGCCCAGCCAAAGCACATGGGTCACCCCAAGAAAGTCCTTAAGAAAACCTTCAATCTCAGGCTTTGCCAAATGCGGATTGCGGTTGGGATTAAGCAGGCAGCTCTCGGTGGTGAGCAAGGTGCCACAGCCGTTCACCTCCAGCGCGCCGCCCTCCATCACAATGCCCGGAGAGAAGAGCGGCAGCTCGCGCAGACGGGCGACGTGCTGCGGCACAGCGTCGTCGAGATCGAAGGGTGGATACTTGTTTCCCCAGGCGTTGTAGCCCCAGTCCACCACGGCGCGGTCGCGCCGGCCATTCCGGTCACGCACGAGAAAGATCGGCCCATGATCGCGGCACCATGGCTCGTACGCGGGGAAGTGGTGGAAGCAGATCGCCTCCAGAGGCACGCCCTCCCGCGCCAGCCGCTCGCGTACCATCGCCTCCATCTCGGCGTCCCACACGTTGATGTGGACGGCCTCGACCTGCACGAGATGGCGGATGATCGATGCGTAGACCGGAGGCACGGTGTCGTACTTCCCCGGAAAACTAATGCCCTCGGGCCTGGGCCACGTGAACCAGGTGCCCTCGTGCGGTTCCCATTCGGCGGGCATGCGGTAGCCCAGCTGCGCGGGCGTGCTCATCAGGGCAAGTCCTGGCGCCGCGCGCTGGTGATGAGCTGGTACCACTGCTCCCGGGTGAGCCTGATTTCGTCCACGGCCGCGTACTCGTGGATGCGGTCGGTGCGCGTAGTGCCGATCACGGGCACGATGCCGGCCGGGTGTTTAAGCAGCCACGCCAGCGCCACCAGCCAGCGACTGCGGCCCAGCTCCCGCGCAATGCGGTCGAGCCAGCGTTTCACGCCTCCTACGGCGTACTTTTCCTGGGCGGGCAGCACCTTTCGCGCTCCTTCGCCCAAGTGGCCACCGGCCAGAGGGCTCCATGCCATCGGCGTGATGTGCCCGGCCATGCACTGATCAAGCGAGCCGTCCTCAAGCCGGTCGAGGTGCGCAAGGCTGATCTCAATTTGGTGCACCGCAAGGGGCGTGCGCACCGCACCCTGGAGCAGCGCCACCTGCGAGGGGCGAAAGTTGCTCACTCCAAAGTGGCGCGCCTTGCCGGCGGCCTGAAGGGCGGAAAACGCCCCCGCCACCTCGTGCGGATCCATGAGGAAGTCGGGACGATGCAGCATGAGGAGGTCGATGCAGTCCACCCCCAGCCGCCGCAGCGAGTGCTCGCAAGCCTCGGTGATGTGTTGGGCGGAAAGGTCGTATCGGTAGGGGTCTCCCTTTTCCGGCCGGTTCGCCGCGCGGATGCCGCACTTGGTTGCCAGCACCACGCGTGCGCGCATCCCTTTCACGCGGCGCAGGGTTTGGCCCATCACTTCCTCCGACACGCCCCCGGCGTAGATGTCCGCAAGGTCAAAGAGCGTGTAGCCCGATTCGTACGCCGCGACGATTCTGCCGATGGCCCTTTCGCGATCCTTGGCCGATGCACCTTGCGTCTCGGGCGAGCCGGCGATGCGCCAGGTGCCGTACGCCAGCCGGGATGTCTTGAGGCCGCTTGGGCCCAGCGTGATCTCCTGCATGCGCGCGCACGAAGGTAGGGAGTGCGCTGCGGCCGGCAAGGCAAAAGCCGCCAAGGTGGCTTGCCTTTCGGGATGCGTGCGGCAAGCTTCGCGCGTTGGACGCACGGCCCTTCATTCATACCGCCAAACCTTGGGCCGCCGCGGCGGCAGTCGGCCTCATCTGGACGTTGGCCTTTGCACCGTTCGACCAGGCATGGGCGGCGTGGCTGATTCCCGCGCTGCTGCTGGTTTGCTCGCGGGCAACGACAGCCCGACGCAGGTTCGCGTTGGCCTTCGTGTCCGGCGCGGCGCATTGCCTCACCTCGCTCTCGTGGGTGTTGAACATCCCGTACCCTCCGGGAGCTATCGTCGGATGGCTTGCGCTCTCGCTCTACTGCGCTATCTACCCCGCGATGTGGGCATGGTTCTGCTGGCGCCAATTCCCTGGGGATGCCGCCGGGGGCCTTGGGCTTGCATGGCCCGCTCTGCCACGCGGAGCACGCGCCCTGTGGATGGCGACCTGCGCGCTCTCGTGGGTGGTGTTGGAATGGGTGCGCGGCTTCTTGATCACCGGGTTCCCGTGGAATTTTCTGGGGGCATCGCAATTGGACGTGCCGTGGCTTCCTCTTTTCGCCGCGTATGCTGGTGTGACGGGCGTGTCTTTGGTGGTGGCGTTTGTGTCGGTGGGTGTGCTTGCGGCAGTGCGCGCACCGGGCTTGCGGCCGGCGCTCTTGGAGATGGTCTTGCCGCTGTTAATACTAACGCTGGCTTTGGCCGCGGGCCGGACGCGCGGGCAGCAGGTGGCGCAGGTGCAGTCAGGACGCGGCACCCTGCGGGTGGCGACTCTGCGCGTGGCACTTGTGCAGCCAAGTATTCCACAGACGGTGATCTGGGATAGTGCGCGCGACGCCAACCGCACGATGGAACGGTGGGAAACCCTTCTGGCGTTGACGGAGCAAGCACTCGATTCCCAGCCTCACCTTCTGGTGTGGCCCGAGGCGTCGGTGCCCCCGATGCCGGATGATGAAGCGCTGCGGGAGCGATGGGGCGAGGTGGGGCGGCGCTGTGAGTCGCTTGGCGTGTGGCGCGTGCTGGGAACCGACGAGGCGGTGGAGGACGCCCAAGGTCGCAGGTTCTACAACAGCTGCGTTTTGATTTCGCCGGAAGGACGGATTGTCGAAACCTATCGCAAGCAGCACTTGGTCATGTTTGGCGAGTACGTGCCCTTCGGGAACGTGTTCCCTTTTCTGAAACGGCTGGCGCCGGTCGGGACATTCTCCCGTGGGGAAGGGCCGCAGGTGTTTGACATCGGGACGGCACGGCTGGCGCCGCTCATTTGTTTTGAGGACGTGGTATCACCCTTGGTGCGGCGTGCAGTCGGACCGTCGGTGGATGCGCTGCTCAACCTCACCAACGACGGCTGGTTTGGCGAGAGCGGTCAGCAATGGCAGCACGCCCGCAGCGCCGCCTTTCGAGCCATTGAAACGGGCCGCCCGCTGATTCGCTGCACCAACAACGGCGTTTCGTGCTGGGTGGATGCGGCGGGGCGGGTGCATCGGCTGGACGGGCGCGCGCGAGTTCATGATCCGGGCGTGCGTTTGGCCGACATCCCGCTGGCAACGGCCGCGGCCGGTGCGCCGACGTGGCACTCCAAAGCCGGCGACTGGCTCGGGTGGCTGGCTATTGCGCTGTGCGCCGTGGCGGCATGGCGGCGGCGTGGAGTGCCTGCGCGCAAGAATTGACTCGGCACCCGCCCCAAGCTGGGACTTAATCAGCGCCATGTTCGACATCGCCAAGGCGCAATTGGCCGACATTGAGCTGCGACTCGGCAAGCTGCGGAGGTTTCTTTGACGTAGAGAAGCACCAGCACCGGCTGGGCGAACTCGAAGTGCGAATGACGGCGCCAACGTTTTGGGACAGCCGCGAACGCGCACAGGAGGTGCTGGACGAAGCCAGCGTCATCCGCCGACGGCTCGAGCCCCTGCTGGCTGCAGAACGGCAGCTGGGCGACCTGCAGGTCATGGTGGAATTGGGCGAGCACGAGTCGGCGCTTGCCCAGCCCGCCGCCGCAGTTGAAGTGGATGCGGCGCTGGCCCGGTTCAGTGATCAGGTGCTCAAGGCGGAAACGGCGGCATTTCTGGGAGGACGATTTGACAGGCTCAATTGCATCCTCTCCATCAACGCGGGCGCCGGTGGCACCGAATCGTGCGACTGGGCCAACATGCTGCTTCGCATGTACCAGCGCTGGGTGGAAGAGCGCGGCTGGACGGCGGAGTTGACCGACACACTCCCGGCAGAAGTGGCGGGCATCAAGAACGCCACCCTGCTGGTGCGCGGTGAGAGCGCCTATGGCTATTGCAAGGCCGAGCGAGGCGTCCACCGGCTGGTGCGCATTTCCCCCTTCGATGCGAACAAACGGCGCCACACCAGCTTTGCCAGCGTGGATGTGATTGCGGAAATCGAGGATGAGGGGGAGTTGCAAATCAACCCCGCGGACCTACGCGTGGACACCTACCGCGCCGGCGGCAAGGGCGGGCAGAACGTCAACAAGGTGGAGACGGCCATTCGCATCACGCACGTGCCCACGGGCGTGGTGGTTGCCTGCCAGAGCGAACGCAGCCAGCACCAGAACCGGGCCAACGCCATGAAGGTGCTGCTCTCGCGCCTGCACGCCCGGCGCGAGGATGAGAAGCGCGCCGAGATGGAACGCTTCTACAGCGAGAAGGGTAGCGTGTCGTGGGGCAATCAAATTCGCAGCTATGTGCTGCAACCCTATCAAATGGTGAAAGACCTGCGCACTGGCGTGCAGACCAGCAATGTGCCCGGCGTGCTCGACGGCGCGCTCGACCCCTTCGTGAACGCGTGGCTGCAGGCCGGCTGCCCCGCCAAGCGCATGGCGGCAACGGACGACGAATGAGCATCCTTGCGGAAATCCTCGAGCACAAGCGCTCCGAGATCGTAAGCTTGCCGGCCACCGACTTCGGTGCCCTGCGCGCGGCCATGAGTGCGCGGCAAGACCGCCGCAATTTCATCAAGGCATTGCGCTCCCCGCGCCTTGGCGACGTGGGACTGATTGCCGAGGTCAAGAAGGCGTCGCCCTCGGCGGGGATCATCCGCGCCGATTTTGACCCCGTGCTTATCGCGCGCGAATACGAAGCCGCGGGTGCCTCCGCTCTTTCGGTGCTGACCGACGCGAAATATTTTCAAGGCTCGCGCTCCTTCCTCCGCGACATCCGCGCGGCCGTCGGCCTGCCTCTGCTGCGAAAGGACTTCATCGTGGACGAGCGGCAGTTGGCCGAGTCCATCGAGTGGGGTGCCGACGCGGTGCTGCTCATTGTCGCGGCGCTCACGGATGACGAGCTGGCCCGGCTGCACGTGCTGGCGGAAGGCGCGGGACTGGCCGTACTGGTGGAGGTGCACGACGAATGCGAGCTGGCGCGCGCGCAGGGAGTGGGCGCGACATTGATTGGTGTCAACAACCGCGATCTGGCGACCTTCGTGGTGGATCTTTCAACCTGCGAGAGGTTGGGGCCGATGATGAATCTGGGGCGCACGCTTATGGTGGCCGAGAGCGGCATTCGCACGCGAGCCGATGTGCTGCGGCTCAAGGCCGCCGGCGCGCGGGCAATCTTGGTGGGCGAATCGCTGATGCGCCAGCACGACATTGCAGGCCACGCAGCAGCACTGTTGGGGGCGCCATGAGCCAGTCGCTTCGCGTTTTAATTGTTGAAGACTCGGAGCTCGACGCGCGCGTGCTGGCTGCGCTGCTGCAGTCGGGCGGCTACACCGTGCAATCCGTGCGCGTGGAAACGGCCCAGGAGATGAGCCGCGCTCTCACTGAGGGAGTCTGGGATGTCATTCTCGCCGACTACAATCTGCCGGCGTTCAATGCGCCCGACGCGCTTGCGCTGCTGCGGCGCACGCAGATTGATGTGCCCTTCATCGTCATCTCCGGCGGCATCGGTGAGGACCTGGCCGTGCGCATCATGAAGTCCGGCGCGCAGGACTATCTCATGAAGGGTGCGCTGGCGCGGCTGGTGCCGGCGGTGGAGCGCGAAGTGCGCGAGGCCCGCGAGCGTGCGTCGCACCGTCAGGCGGAGGAGGCGTTGCACGCCGCCCGCGAGCAGGTGCGAATCGCGCGCGAAATCCAGCAACGGCTCTTTCCGGCTGCGCCGCCATCGTTGCCGGGGTTCGATTTGGCCGGACTCTCCCAGCCCGCCGACGAAACCGGAGGCGATTATTTTGATTTCATCCCCATGCCCGGCAACACCGTGGGGTTGGTGGTGGGCGACGTGACCGGCCACGGCCTTGGACCCGCGCTGCTGATGGCCGAGACGCGCGCCTATCTACGCATTCTTGCGCAGCAGTCCAGTGACGTGGGGCAGATCCTCACGCACGCCAATCGCGTGCTGGCACAGGACGTCGGGAGCGAGCGATATGTCACGCTGCTTCTGGCGCAGTTGGATCCGCTCACGCGCACGGTGTGCTACGCCAACGCGGGGCACGGCCCGGGGCTGTGTCTGGATCGAACCAACCGGGTGCGCTGCGAGTTGGGGCGCACGCAGCTGCCGCTGGGCGTACGCGCCGATACGCAATATGCGGCCGCCGTGCCAGTGGTGCTGGAGCCAGACGACGTGCTGGTACTGATGACCGATGGGGTGGAGGAGTCGCTCTCCGAGTCGCAGGAACTCTTCGGGCGCGAACGCGTGCTGGAGGTGCTTGGCGCACAAAGGGCGCAGCCCGCCTGCGTGATGGCCGACCTGCTGCACCGCGCCGCCCGCACGCACATCGGGTCGCTGGATCAGCCCGATGATTACACCACCATCATTCTCAAGGTTCTGGAAAAGGGTTGAATCGATGGCCGGGCGATGTAGGCTCTTGCCCTCGTCGGGCCGTAGCGCAGACTGGTAGCGCGTCTGAATGGGGTTCAGAAGGTCGCGGGTTCAAATCCCGCCGGCCCGACCATTTTTTCATTTCCCCTCCTCCTTGCCAACGGGACTTTCCCATGTAGGTTGCCCTGTGGCGCAAGAGACGCAGATGCTCCCGCCCCCCGTGGAAATGGCCAAGTGCCCCACGGGTCTGGGGGCCGCCGACCGGGCGCGCTTGGACTTCCTTTACGAGCAGCTTCAGCGCCAGCTCCGTACGTTTGTGGGCTATCCCTGCACGGCGGGATTTGATTACTCGGACTTGTTCCGGTTCCTCGCGCTGCCGCTCAATAACGTGGGCGACCCTTTTACGCGATGCACCATCCAGATGCACACGCGCGCCATTGAGCGCGAGGTGCTCGAGTGGTTTGCCGCGCTCTATCACGCGCCGGCGGGGGAGTGGTGGGGCTATGTCACCAATGGCGGCACCGAGGGCAACATGTACGGCCTTTATCTGGCCCGGGAGCTCTATCCGCAGGGCATCGTGTACTACAGTCAGGACACGCACTACAGCGTCAGCAAGAACCTGCGCATGCTGCGTATGCAGCACATCATGCTCAAGAGCCAGCCGCACGGGGAGCTCGACTATGACGACCTGCGCGAGACGCTTCGTCTGCACCGCGACACGCCCCCCATCCTCTTCGCCAACATCGGCACCACCATGCGCGAGGCGCACGACGACGTGGGTCGCATCCATGCCATCCTGCGCGAGCTGGCCATCCCCGAGTTTTACATCCATGCCGACGCGGCGCTCTGCGGCATGACGCTGCCCTTTGTGGAGGGCGCGCCCCGGTTTGACTTTCGCGCGGGGGTGCACAGCCTTTCAGTGAGCGGGCACAAGTTCATCGGCGCGCCGATCCCCTGCGGCGTGGTGCTCGCACTCAAACGCCACGTGGACCGCGTGGCGCGCAGCGTCGAGTACGTCGGCACGCTCGACACCACCGTCACCGGCTCGCGCAACGGGTTTACGCCGCTCATTCTGTGGCACGCGCTGCGCACTTACGGGCGCGAAGGCTTCGCGCGCGCCGTGGGAGCCTGTCTTGCGCGGGCGGAATACGCGGTGGCCGCCTTTCGAAGGCGCGGCATCGCTGCGTGGCGCAACCCGCACGCCATCACCGTGGTGCTGCCCAGGCCCGCGCCAGCGGTGCTGGCCAAGTGGCAGATCGCCGTCCACGAGTGCGTCGGGCACATCCTCATCATGCCGCACATCACGACGGCGCAGATCGACGAGTTGGTGGACGATTGTGCCGCACACCCCGCATGAAACAGATTGTCATCGTCACCGAGAGCCGGCGCGGACTCACGGCCGACCTTGCGGTGCTGCTGGCGGGCCGTGGCATCAACATCGAGACGCTGGACGCCGAGGAGGTGGCGGGCACCGACGTGGTGACTCTCACGGTGGACCAGTACAACCGGGCGCTGACGGTGCTGCGCGACGCGGGCTATCCGGCCGTGACAGAGGACGCGCTGGTGATCCGGGTGCGCGACGAGCCCGGTGCGCTGGCGCGCATCGCGGTCGAGCTCAAGGAGGCCCGGGTTCATTTGCGCAGCCTTCGCATCATCCGCCGGGGCAACGGTTGGGGCGTGGTGGCCATCAGCACCGATGAGGTGGATGCGGCACGGGCGGCCTTGCATGGGCGCGCAACCCCTGACTGACGCATGGCGCTGCGGCGCGGCGTCGATGCCGCTCCCATGATTGACATGCCATGCGCGCTTGGCTTTTAGTAGGCCCACCATGTTGAGGCGACTCATCACGATGCTGGCGATGCCTGCGGCGGGCGCGTTCGGGGCGGTGGATTTTGCGAAAGACATCCAGCCGGTGCTGGAACTTCATTGCCTTAAATGCCACAGCGGCGCCAAGCCCAAGGGCGGACTGGATCTTTCCACGCGCGCGGCGGCGGTGAAGGGGGGCGAGAGTGGCAAGCCATCGCTCATCGCCGGCAAGCCCGGGCAGAGTCCCATCTACTCCACCACGTTGCTTCCCGCCAACGATGACGCGGTGATGCCACCGGCCAAGGAGACGCCGCTTGCCGCAGCCCAGAAGGCCGCGCTCCTGCGTTGGATCGAGGAGGGGGCGCCGTGGCCGGACAAGCTTGTGTTGGTGCCCGTCAAGCGTGTGGACTTCGTCAAGGATGTGCAGCCCATCCTTGAATTCAACTGCGTGGCCTGCCACCGCGAGGGCTACGACAAGGGCGGCCTGCGGCTGGATGATCGCGTGCTCGCGTTCAAAGGCGGCGAGAGCGGCAAGCCGGGAGTCACGCCGGGAAATCCGGCCGCCAGCACGCTGTCCACCTCCACGGATGTCCCCGCCGACCACGAGCTCTTGATGCCGCCCAAGGCCAAGAACGGCCCTTTGCCCAAGGGAGACATCGCGACGCTGCGCGATTGGGTCCAACAGGGGGCACACTGGCCGGAGGGGCTGGCGCTCAAGGCGCGCAAGAAGGAGGAAGCGGCGCCGGATGAGGAGAAGATTGTGGCCACCATTCACAAGCTCATCGAAGCGGCCCACCAGCCGGTTGCCGCCGGAGCCATGAAACCCTATGAGCAGAAGGTGCCGGGAACGCTTGTGTCCTTTGAGATGGTGCCCATCGTCGGCGGCAAGTTTCAGATGGGAAGCCCTGCGGGTGAGAAGGGGCGTGCGGAATCCGAAGGGCCGCAGCGCGCCGTGGAGATTTCGCCCTACTGGATGGGCAAGCACGAGGTGACGTGGGACGAGTACCACAAGTTCATGTACTCGGAGAAGCGGCAGGGTCTGGCCGCCGGCAGCACGGAATTCTATCTGGACGCCGTCAGCACCCCCACCAAGCCGTATGTGAACATGGACTTTGGCATGGGCACGGGGCGGCACCCGGCGATTTCCATGACGCATCACGCCGCCAACAAGTACTGCGAATGGCTCAGCTCCAAGACGGGCCAGTTTTACCGGCTGCCCACGGAAGCCGAGTGGGAATACGCCTGCCGCGCTGGCACCACCACGCCCTACTCATGGGGTGGGGACGCGTCGAAGATGGACGACTTCGCGTGGCACCGGAACAACAGCTTTGACAGCCTGACCTTCGAGGACCGCTACAGAAAGGTGGGCACCAAGAAACCCAACCCGTGGGGACTTCACGACATGCACGGCAACGTGGCGGAATGGTGCCTGGATCAGTTCGCGCCCTACCAGACGGCCCGGGGCATACTGAAGGATCCGTGGGTCAAGTCCGCCAAACCCTATCCGCACGTCGCTCGCGGCGGCTCCTTTCACCGCGCCATCGCCATCGATCACCTGCGCAGCGCCGCGCGGCTGGCCTCGCACCCCGACTGGAAGATGCAGGATCCGCAACTGCCCAAGAGCATCTGGTATCTGACCGACGCGCAATTCGTCGGGCTTCGCGTGGTGCGCCCGCTCGCGCTGCCCAGCGCGGCGGAAATGAAGGCCTGCTGGAACAGCGGCACGGAGAAGGACATTCCCTAGCCCTTGGATTGTCCCCGCAACGCAAAGAGGAGTGGACAGCGGCCCTCGCCGGGCTACACTTTCCGCGCCTTCTCCCCAATAAAAATATGACAACGACTGCATCTGAAACTCTCACGCGCCGCAGCTTTCTGGAGTCTGCCGCAAAAACGGCTGCGGCGGGCGCGGCCTTGAGCCAGCTGCCCGTGGAACGCATGGTGCACGCCGCCGACAATGACACCGTCACCATTGCGCTGGTGGGCTGCGGCGGGCGCGGCACCGGCGCGGCAAGCCAGGCGCTGAGCACCATGGGGCCGGTGCGGCTTGTGGCTGTGGCCGACGCCTTCAAGGATCGGCTCGAGGGCAGCCTCAACGGGCTCAAACGCCAGTTCGACAAGAAGGTGGAGGTGGGCGAGGAGCAGAAGTTTGTCGGCCTCAATGCGTACAAGGAGGCCATCAAACTGGCCGACGTTGTCATTCTCACCACGCCGCCGGGTTTCCGCCCCTATCACTTTGCCGAGGCCGTGCGGCAGGGCAAGCATGTGTTCATGGAGAAGCCCGTCGCGGTGGACGCGCATGGCGTGCGCATGGTGCTGGAGGCCGCGCAGGAGGCCAAGAAGAAGAACCTCAAGGTGGGCGTGGGCCTGCAGCGCCACCATCAGGCCGGTTATATTGAGACCGTCAAGCGCCTGCAGGATGGCGAGCTGGGCGAGATCACCTCGATGCGCAGCTACTGGAACGGCGGCGGCGTGTGGGACCCGCGCAAGACGCGCGAGCAGGTGGGCAGTGAGCTCGAGTATCAGCTCCAAAACTGGTATTACTACGTCTGGCTCAGCGGCGACCACATCTGCGAGCAGCACATTCACAATCTCGACGTCATCAACTGGGTCAAGGGGTTCAAATACCCGGTGGCCGCGCAGGGCATGGGAGGGCGCCAGGTGCGCATCGACAAGAAATACGGCGAAATCTTCGATCACCATTTCGTCGAGTTCGAATACGCCGATGGATCGCGCAACTACAGCCAGTGCCGCCATATCCACGGCTGTTTTAGCAGCGTCTCCGAATACGTCACCGGCACCAAGGGCCATGCCAACGTCGGCGGCCATACGCTGGTGGACTTCAAGGGCAAGCTGCTCTGGCGCCATGAGGGGAAGGCCAAGGATCCCTATCAGGTGGAGCACGACCGACTTTTCGACGCCGTGCGAAACAACAAGCCGCACAACGAGGCCGAGCGCGGAGCCTTGAGCTCCCTCACCTCCATCCTTGGGCGGCTTGCCACCTTCACTGGCCAGCGCGTCACCTGGGATCAGGCGATGAACAGCAAGATCGTGACGATGCCCGACGACATCGACTATGACGATGGCGTATGGAAGGGCACGCCACCCACCAAGCCCAATGCGCAGGGCGAGTATCCCATCGCGGTGCCCGGCAATCCGGAGTGGTTCAAGCGGCTCATTTGATGTTCTTGGGAATGCCACCCGCCCGCGTCCGAAAGGGCGCGGGTTTTTTGTTGGCGATAATGGGAGCCTGCCTGGCGGCCTGCGTCGCGACCGATCCGCGGGCGTCTTGGAGGCGCTACCACTACACCGAGCCCGAGATGGGCACGGTGTTCGAGTTGACGTACTACGCGCCGGATGACGCGACTGCCGAACGTGCCGGGCGCGCCGCCTTCGACCGCGTCGAGGCCCTCAATGCGCGCTTCTCAGACTACGAACCGGAGAGCGAGCTCATGCGGCTGTGCCTTCAACCCGCCGGCTCTCCCGTGCCGCTGAGCCGGGAGTTGTTTCAAATCCTCGATCAGTCCCAGGCGGTCGCCCGGGCCAGCGGTGGGGCGTTTGACATCACCGCCGGCCCGGTGGTGCACCTATGGCGCAAGAGCCGGCGCGAGCGCGCGCTGCCGCCGGCCAAGTCTCTGTTGGAGGCGCGCGAGCGAGTGGGGTTTGAGCGGCTGGAACTGGACGCTGCCGCACCCACGGCGCGGCTCAAAGTTTCAGGAATGCGGCTGGACTTGGGAGGCATCGCAAAGGGCTACGCCGCAGACGAGGCCCTGCGTGTCCTGCGCCACCACGGCATCCACAGCGCGCTGGTGGCGGCCAGCGGCGACCTCGCAGTGGGTGATCCACCGCCGGGTGCTTCTGGATGGATCGTGGGGCTTACCTCGGCTGCGGGAGACACGCCCGACCGGACGATCCTCGTCCGCAACTGCGGGGTTTCAACTTCTGGCGACACGCAGCAGTTTCTCGAATTGGGCGGCGTGAGGTACTCGCACATTGTCGATCCCCGCACGGGCTGGGCGCTGACCAATCGCATCAGCGCCACCGTCATCGCTCCCAGAGCCACCCTCAGCGACGCGCTTGCCACGGCCCTTTGTGTGCTGGGCCCTAGGCAGGGGATGGTGACGGCTGCAAAATTTCCCGGAGTGAAGGCGCGTATCGTGGTGATGGGAGCGGGCCGTCCGGAGGAAACGGTTTCGGAGGGATTCGCACCTGCCACGGCGAAATAACAGGGGCCTTTTAGGAACACAACCGGGCGCGCATCTCCGCCACGGTGGCGGTGCCGGTCGTCCCGAGCTGATGAATCACGATGGACGCAGCGGCACCGGCCAGCTCCAGCGACTGGCGTAGTGTCGCTCCCGCCGCCTGGGCGCAGGCGAGGTTGGCCATCACGGCGTCACCAGCCCCAACGATGTCGATGGCGCCGCGCAAGGGAAGCGCCTCCACATGCTCACAGGCTCCGTCGGGGTCCGCCCCCACAAGCCCGCGTTCGGCCAATGTGACAAACACGCTTCTGCCATTGCCCCGCGCCAGCGCGCTGGCAGCCCGTTGTACTCCGGGGATGCCGTTTGCATTCGCCTCCGGGGAAAGGTGGAGCAGCTCGGTGAGGTTCATCTTGAGAATAACGGGCGGCCAGCCACGAAGGCCACGGCGGCTGTCGGCAAGAATGGGAAGTTGCGGGCATCGACCGGCCAGCACGTGAATCTGGGCGAGCACTCCGGGGGTCACGACCCCGGTGTCAGCGACATCCACCTGATCGAGCACAATCACTCCATCCACCCGATCCGACAGCGTCTGGATACTCGCCGCCAGCGCCTCCGATATCGCGGGTGGCGTGGCCGACCAATTTTTGGAATCGAGGCGGTTGAGTTCGCGGGGCGGCTTGCCGGCCTCAAGGATCAGAGGTTTGCAGTAGGTGAAGGTGCGGCGGTCGGGTGCGGTTTGAAAGTGATCGAGGCGCACTCCGGGCAAGGTCGCCAGCGCGCGCCGCAGCTCGTAGCCTTCTCCGTCATCGCCGCAAAACCCCACCGGCCACAACTCGCCCACTCCCAGCGCGGCGAGGTTGTTGAGAATCGTGCCCGTGCCACCGGGCTGGGCACGCACGCCTACGACGTTGTGCACGGAGAGGCCCGTCTCGAGGGAGGTCTCGGCGCGCGCGGGGTCGATCTCCAGATAACGGTCCAGACAAAAATCGCCCACGAGTGCGAGTCGCAGCGCGCGGTACCGGCCTGTGAGGGCATCGAATCGACTGGAGTTCACTTGCTGGAAAGGGCGTGGAGCAGGCGGTGGAGGTACGTGACGTTGTCGCACTGGGCGTAATGCATCGCGCCGCCCATGCGCGCATAGCTCTTGCAGAAGCGCAGGTAGTAGGCCGGGTTGTCCCGGGGCGGCTCGCCGCGCGACCAGTCCCATTGTCCGCCATCCTGCAGATCGACCACATGGATGGAATGGCCCGCCACGATGGGCCGGCCATCCTGCAGCCGCAGGTTATTGACGCAGCTGAGCGACTTTTCAAAAACCTGGGGCCCCATGATGGCCGAGCCCACGGAGAGCACCACGCCCTCATCGAGGCGTTCCACCGCGGCCCCAAAGAGTTGGAAATCCAAGGTGGCCGCGCGCCCCAGCACGGCTCCGTTAAACATGGGATGGTTGGAGATGATGTCGTAGCCGATGCCCGGGTGGACGGTGTAGGGGATGTTGTACGCGAACGCCCGCGCCAGAACGCATGTGGCTTTCCACGGATGCGCCACAGGGAGTCGGCCCGGCTGCAGGCAATAGCGGCGCAGGGCCACGAGTAGCTCGGCGCGTGCGGGACTGAGCGGATGCGAAGGCTCGGCGCGCAGGGCGTCCTCCAGTTCGGCGGGCGTCGGAAGCGTGACTCCATCCTCGACCACAAAGCGACCAAGGCTTCCTCCAAATCCTTCCGGCAGCAGGGCGCCAGCGAGCAGCGCCAGATGAATGCAGCGGCCGGTCTCGTCCCACGTGCCAAACGTGCCGGAGGCCACGTTGTCGCGCACGCTCTCGGTGGAGCGCCCGTGATGTGCCCACTCCCAATCGTGGATGATGCCCGCGCCGTTCGTCGCCAGATGAGTGATCCATCCGCCCTCCATCATCCGATCCAAAATCCGGTGCGCGCCATTCTTGATGAGGTGCGCGCCGTAGATCAGCATCACGGTGGCGCCGCGCGCGCGGGCCGCCCGGATGTCGGCGGCCGCGCGGCCGATGAGCGCGACATTCGCATCCGAACATGGCATTGGGATGCTGTCGGGATCGATGAGTGTTTCGGCAATTCCCGCCAGGCTGGCGCGTTGCGACAGGGGAAGGACGCGCAGACGGGTCAGATCCAACGGCTCGTGTTTCATTAGCCCAGCAACGTTTCCAGAAGGGCTTCGGGTTGCCGGTAGTCGGCGATGATGAGATCGGCCCCCGCGTCCTTGAGCACCCGCGCCTTGCGAGGGTCGGGTGTGCCGCTGCCGTTGTGATGTTCATCGCTGGCGACGGCCACGGCCAGTCCACCCAGTGCCTTCGTCTCGCGGATTTCCACGGCGCCATCCCCAAAAGAAAGGAGCTGCGCGGCGCGCAGGCCGCGTTCGGAGAGCAATCGTTCGAGTGCTGCGCGCTTGGTGAACGTGCCCCCGGCATGGCTGCCCACCACCCGCCCGCCGAAAAATCGACTCAAGCCCAGCAGCGCCGCTTCCTCAATCACCCGGTGCTCAAGGGTGCCGCTGAGCACCGCAAGCTCGATGCCGCGTCCCGCAATGAGTTGCAGCAGCGCCAGCGCATTGTGAACGATGAAGTCGGACGCGGGCGCCTTTCCATCACCAATCAAGCTCTTGCGGTGGGCGATGGCCGACTCGAGCTTTGCGTGATACGTGTCGAGCAGCGAGGAAGAATGGACCGGCTGCCGGGCCGTGCCAAAGCGTCGGGCGAATGCCTCCAGATAGTCCACCGTCGGCACGCCGTTGTGGGTGTAAATTTCATCGAACAGGCGTTCATGCCGGGCCGGCTCAGGCTCGCCCTCAATTGCCGGATAATGCGGCCGCAGCACCTCGTGCATCATCTCCGGCCAGCCGTGGCGCAACCACGAGAGCGTGCCATCAAAGTCGAAGACGGCCAGCGCGATCTGCGGGCGCCTCGTGAGGGAACCAGCCACGAGTGGGGTGCGGGATGCGGCGGCGTTGCTCACAGAGCCCAAGAGCTAATTGCATTTGCCGGGGATTTGCAACGTGGCGCTTGCACGTTGACGCCCCCGACGCCCTGTGGAACGGTCGGCACCTATGGTCGGACTCAATGGATCGCGCCGTCGATTTCTCGCTCAGATTGCCGGGGCGGGTGCGGCGGGGTTGGGGATGTTCTCCGCAAGAGGCGCGCAGCCCACGGCGCGACGCACCCGGCTGGGATTTGACAACTTTGCGGTGCGCGCGATGGGCTGGAAAGCGCCTGAGCTTATCGAGTATGCCGCGAAGCTGGGGACGGACTCGCTCTTCATTTCCGACCTCGACGCGTTTGAATCGCACGAAGAGGCGCCCGTGAAACGGGTGCGTGATCTGGCGGCCGGCCGCGGCGTGCAACTCCACATTGGCACGTGGAGCATTTGTCCGACGAGCAAGCGGTTTAACCCCAAGTGGGGCACGGCCGCAGAGCTGCTGGCGCTGGGGATTCGCGTGGCCCGGGCAGCCGGTTCACCCGTGCTGCGCGTGGTGCTCGGGGGCGGCGACGATCGGCTGACCGAGGGGGGAATCAACGCGCGTATCAAGGACACCGTCGCAACCCTGAAGTCGCAGCGGAGCCTCGCGCGGGATGCCGGCGTCAAGATCGCGGTGGAGAATCACGCGGGCGATCTGCACTCGTTGGAACTGGTGAGGCTCATCGAGGAGGCGGGGCGGGACTTCGTGGGTGCCAATGTGGATTCGGGCAACGCGGTGTGGACCTTGGAAGATCCGCTGGTGAATCTGGAGAACTTGGGCCCCTACGCGCTGACCACCAGCCTGCGCGATTCGGCTGCATGGGAGAGCGGCAACGGCGTGACGGTTCAATGGACCGCGATGGGTGAGGGGCAGGTGGATTGGAAGCGGTACTTCGCAAAAATGGCGCAGCTCTGCCCCGGCGTGCCCGTGCATATTGAGACCATCAGTGGATTTAACCGCGAACTCGCCGTAAGCAAGCCGGAGTTCTGGAACGCGTGGCCCGCGGGCAAGCCCAAGGGTTACGAGCAGTTTCTGGCCTTCGCCAAGGCGGGAAAACCCCGTGATCCGTGGAAGGCGCCCGTTGGCAAGGATGCCAAGATCGCCAGCCAAGAGTATCAAAGGGGCGACGTGGAGCGCAGCATCAAGTACTGCAAGTCGCTTGGTCTGGGGCCGCGCTGAGCAGCGGAGGGGTGGATGCCTGAGCGGTTGCAACTGGGTTTTGACAACTACGCGCTGCGCTCGATGGACTGGAAGGCGCCGCGGCTCGTGGACTACGCGATCCAACAGCGGCTTGATGTGCTGCTGCTCTCCACCCCCGACGTGTTTGAATCGCACGATGCTGCGGCGCTGTCCGATCTGCGACGGCGAGCGGCGGACGGCGGTGTGGCGTTGCAGGCGGGTATGCTGAGCATCTGTCCCTCGTCGCAACTCTTTGATGCGCGGCGCGGCGCAGCACAGGAGCAGTTGAAGGCGGTCATCCGCATCGCGCAGGCGGTGGGCTCTCCTGTCGCCCGCTGTGTCTTGGGCATCGTGCATGACCGCAACCATTCCGGTGGCATCGGCCCGCTGATTGAGGAAACCGTCACCGTATTGCGGGAGGTGCGCACCTTCGCAGTGGATCATGGAGTGCGGATTGCGGTGGAGAACCACGCGGGCGACCTGCAGGCGCGCGAGCTGGTTCAACTCATCCAGGCGGCCGGCGAGGATTTTGTGGGTGCTTTGGTGGATGCAGGCAACGCCACGTGGGCGCTGGAGGATCCACTTGAGAACTTGAGGCAGCTCTGCCCGTACGCGATCACCACGGGCCTTCGCGATTCCCGATTGTGGGCAACGGACACGGGCGCAACGCTCGAATGGACCGCCATGGGCGCGGGCAATGTGGACTGGAGGGAATACTTTCGCGTGTTCAGAGAGCTGTGCCCGCGTGTCCCGGTGATTCTGGAAACGATCCCGGCACGGCGTTTTAAACTCCCCTTCCTTCGCCGCGAGTTTTGGGCACCCTATCCCGAGGCACGTGCGGGCGAGTTCGCCGCATTCCTCGCCATGGCCGCGCGTGGGTGTGCGCCGACATCCTTGATCGCGCAGGCGGAGATGGACCGGCAGGCAGACGATCCGGCCGTCCAGCTCGCTTGCTTGGAAGAGAGCCTGCGCTATTGTCGCGACGAACTGGGTCTGGGCTCGCACTAGCGCGGGCAGTGGGAGTCAGACATCGCAGATCCGGACGCCTTGTTGCAGCGAGGCGAGCTTGTCCGCGCGTTTGGGAATGAACTCCTGAGCAACGTATCCCTTAAATCCAGTCTCCACGATGGCCCGCATGACGGCGACGTAGTTGAGCTCCTGCGTGTCGTCAATTTCGTTGCGTCCAGGCACACCGCCAGTGTGGTAGTGGGCAATGTAGTCCTTGAAAAGCCGGATGCGCCGGATCACGTCGCCTTCCATGATCTGCATGGGGGAGATGTCGAAAAGGAGCTTCATGCGAGGGGACGCGATCCGTTTGCAAACCTCCACACCCCATTCGGTGCGGTCGCACTGATAATCCATGTGGTCCACGCGGCTGTTTAAGAGCTCCATGACGAGGGTGACCTTGTGCTTCTCGGCCGTGGCCATGACCCGCTTGAGGCCGGTGACACAGTGTTCAATGCCGCGCTCGTCGGACAATCCATCCCGGTTGCCCGAGAAGCAGATGAGATTGACGAATCCCGCGGCCGCAACCTCCTTGATGCGCTGCTCGTAGGCGGCCACCAGCCGGTCGTGGTGTTCCAGCCGGTTCCATGCCTTGGCAATGCCGCCCAATCCCTCCACGACGGGATTACTGACCATCGCGCAGACAAGCCCGTGCTTCTTGAGCGTGGGAAAGTCCACCGGATTGAGCAGCTCCACCGACTCCAATCCCATCGCCTTGCCCGCATGGCAGAGTTCCTCCAGCGGGATGGTGCCGTAGCACCACCGGCAGACCGAATGGCGGATGCGCCCCTTGAGGCCCGGCGCGGTTTCGGCTGCATCAAGCCGCTGCGCGAGCGAGAGTGCGGCTGTGGCGGTGAGCAGTGCGCGGCGAGAGAGGGGTTGTCTCATGGCAGATTCGGGTGGGCCTTCACTTCACCCCGCGGTGGTGCCGCCGTCAACCACCCAATTCGCGTTGCCCAGCGGCGCGGGAAGACCGAAGCTAAGGGCGTGGCGGCCATCGTCAAAATCTGCGGCATCACTTGCGTTGAAGACGCGCTCATCGCGGCCGACGCCGGCGCCGACGCCGTGGGGCTCATGTTTTATGACGGCAGCCCACGCCACGTGTCGGTGGGGCGCGCTGGCGAAATCCATCGGGCACTGCCGCCGCACATCTCGCGTGTCGGTGTCTTTGTGAATGCCGACGCCGCGGAAGTCACGCAAGCCATCGCCGCCTGCGGGCTCTCCATCCTGCAGTTTCATGGCGAGGAGACGCCCGAATTCTGTAGGCAATTCCCACTCATGACCGTGAAGGCGTTTCGCGTGAGCGATGCCCAGTCGCTCTCGCCGCTGCAAAAATACGCCACCGACGCGTGGCTTCTTGACGCGCATATCCCTGACGCACGCGGGGGGACTGGCACGCGCTTCAACTGGGACCTTGCTGTGGAAGCTCAAAAGTTGGGCCGGCCCATTCTCCTTGCCGGCGGCCTCACTCCGGAAAATGTGGGCGAGGCCATAGCGCGCGTGCAGCCCTTTGGGGTGGATGTGTCCTCGGGCGTGGAGTTGGCGCCCGGTCGCAAATGCCCGGAGAAGGTGCGCGCCTTCGTCGCGGCGGCGCGGTCTGCCTGAAAGGTTTTTGCGTCGCCAGGGGTTTTTGTGCTAAGCGGAGCGTGTGAGCGAGATTGAGAGCGAACCATTGCCCGACCGGCACGGGCGGTTCGGGTCTTTCGGCGGCAGATTCGTCCCCGAAACGCTGATGCACCCGCTGCTCGAGCTCGAGCGCGAGTACTTTCGCGCGCAGCACGACGTGGCGTTTCAAACCGAGCTGGCCTACTACCTTCGCGAGTTCTGCGGGCGCCCCACGCCCTTGTATCTGGCAGAGCGTCTGACACGCGAGCTGGGCGGCGCCAAGGTGTATCTCAAGCGCGAGGACTTGCTGCACACCGGCGCCCACAAGATCAACAA
>SYLI01000085.1 GCA_005809105.1 Verrucomicrobiales bacterium
CTCCTCGCTATGGGATTTGAGATCATCCTCCTCGTCGTGCTGGTGGCGTTGGTGTTCGAGTTCATCAATGGCTTCCACGACACGGCCAATTCCATCGCCACCGTGGTGGCCACCAAGGTGCTTTCGCCACGGCAGGCCATCCTGCTGGCGGCCGTCACCAATCTCCTCGGCGCTTTCTGGGGCACCGCCGTGGCCAAGACCATCGCCTCCGGGTTGGTTGACACGCAGGTCGTGACGCAGGGGGTGATCGGCTGCGCGCTGATGGGCGGCATCGTCTGGAACCTCATCACTTGGTATTACGGGCTGCCCTCCAGCTCAACGCACGCGATGGTTGGCGGTCTTGTCGGCGCGACGGTCGCCGCCACTCACAACGACTGGGGCGCCATCATCTGGTCCCAACCCGCCGCCGACCACTGGTGGAACGGCAAGGGGATCCTTTGGAAGGTCATCGTGCCGATGATCACCTCGCCCCTCATCGGGCTGTGTCTCGGGTTTCTATTCATGGGGGTGCTTTATCTGGCGTTGCGGAACTGGAAGCCGAACTGGGTGAACAGCGTTTTCGGCCGGATGCAGCTCGTGAGTTCCGCCACGATGGGTTTCATGCACGGGACCAACGACGCGCAGAAGACGATGGGCCTCATCGCGCTGGCACTCGTGGCCGGCACCAGCTCCGGGGCGTTCGACAACGCCCCCGAATGGATGGGCTTCCTCAAGACCGTCAAGTCGGAGAAGGGCGACATCGAAATCGCCACATGGATCAAGGTCGTCTGTGCCATCACCATGTGCGTCGGCACGGCCGCGGGCGGTTGGCGCATCATCAAGACGCTCGGTCACAAGATGGTGAAGCTCCAGCCCGTGCACGGGTTCGCCGCCGAGACGGTCTCCGCGTGCGTGCTCTTCGTCACCGGCACGCTGGGCATCCCCGTCTCCACCACGCACAACGTCACCGCGGCCATCATGGGCGTGGGAGCCAGCAAGCGGCTCAACGCCATCAAGTGGTCCGTGGTCGAGCGCATTCTCTGGGCCTGGATCCTCACGTTGCCGGCTGCGGGTGCCGCTGCTTACCTGCTGGTGCGCCTGTTCCAAATGGTCGGGGCGATGTAGTGAACGGGGTGCCGCCTCCTTTTTCCGCCATGATAGCCACGCCCAACCCGCTGGTGCTCATCCTCTGCACCGGCAATTCATGCCGCAGCCATCTGGCGGAAGGGTTTCTGCGCGCCGCTGCGGGGGAAATACTCGACGTCCAGAGCGCCGGCTCCATCCCCGTCGGCCGCGTGCATCCGCTGGCCATCGTGGTGATGCGGGAAATTGGCATCGACATCTCCGGCCACCGGTCCAAGCACCTGAATGAATTCCTCACCACGCCCGTGGAGACGGTGATCACCGTCTGCGACCGCGCCGGTGAAGCCTGTCCGGTGTTTCCCGGGAATCCCATCCGCCGTCATTGGGCCTTCGACGACCCGGCGCTGGCCATCGGCAGCGAGGAGGAAGTGCGGGCGGTCTTCCGCCGCGTGCGCGATGAAATCCGCCGTGTGATGGAGGCCTACGCCGCTGGACGTCGCGCCCAGAAGCGTCTATAAAGCGCGGCTGCCATGCACGGTCTCGACCAGCTATTCCAGAACAATCGGGCTTGGGCGGGCCTCATCCGGGAGCGGGATCCGGAGTTCTTCTCCAAACTTTCGCGACTGCAGACGCCCTCGTACCTCTGGATCGGCTGCTCCGATAGCCGCGTGCCCGCCAATGAGATCGTGGGCCTTTTGCCCGGTGAGCTCTTCGTCCACCGCAACATCGCCAACATCGTCGCCCATACTGATCTGAACTGCCTCTCCGTAACCCAGTTCGCGGTGGATGTGCTCAAGGTGCGCCACGTCATCGTCTGCGGCCATTACGGCTGCAGCGGCATTGGTGCCGCCCTGCGGCAGGACCGCCTCGGGCTCATCGACAACTGGCTGCGCCACGTCCAAGACGTCCGCGAGAAGCACGAGCCGCTGCTCGGCAGCGACGGCCAGCGCTGCGACGACCTCTGCGAGCTCAATGTCATCGAGCAAGTGGTCAACGTCTGCCAGACCACCATTGTTCGGGACGCGTGGGAACGGGGCCAAGACCTCACCGTGCATGGCTGGATCTACAGCCTAGAGGACGGCCTGCTGCGCGATCTGAAGATGAGTGCGGGCAACACGCCGGAGCTGCTCGCAAGCTACCGCACAGCGCTAGCGGCCCTGCGCTAGCGGCCCACGCACCACAACTTGGCACCCGTGCGGATGAAGAGGCGGCCGCCCGCCACCGCGATGCCCGACCTTAGGTCGCGGTCGTTCTCGCCGCCCATCGCCGCCACGTGCGCCTTCTTGAATGTGTCGCCCGCCGCCACCACGTGCACCTCGCCGGCGTGGTTCATCATGTAGATCTTCCCGTCGGCACCCGTGGGTGAGCATTCAAACTTCGCGCGCCCGCCCAACTCGCCCGTCCACACCACCTTGCCCGAGGGCTCCACGCAGCTGAGCATACGCCGGTCGCTGTTGAGGATGTAGAACCGGTTTTTGTAGAAGAGCGGCGTGGAGACATCGGTGGACACCTCGCGCTGCGCGCTCTTCCACGCGAACCCCTTCTCTTCGTCCAACGTGCCACTCTCCCCCGCCTTGAACGCAAAGACAGGGGCACCCTTGGGTGCGCAGGCCAGCACCACGCCGCCGCCGGAGACCGGCGAGGGCACCAATCGCCAGTGGCCGATGCGCGTGGGGTTCCATGTGCCCCACCGCCACAATTCCCGGCCCGTCTTGGGATCATGCCCGGTGATGCAGTCGCCACCGGTCACAAGGATTTCCTCGCGCGCGCCGGCGGCTGAAGGCACGGGCGACGCAAACGATTCACGCGATTCCACCTTGGCGTCACAGGGGCGGACATGCCGCCAGAGTTCCTTGCCGTTCGCCGCGTCCAGCGCCAGTAGGTAGGAGTCGACGGGCTTGGCTGACTCAACGGAAGCCAGCGGGCGCGTGCGGTCCACCGGCGTGTCGCGCTGCAGCACTTGGATGAAGAGCGTGCCTCCGTGAAGCAGGGGGCTTGTGGAATACGTCCACAGAAACGCAAACGTGCCGTAGTCGCGCTGGATGTTGCGCGCCCAAACCTGCCGGCCTTCAAAATCCAGCGCCACCAAGTCGCCGGTGCCGTAATAGAAATAGACGCGCTTGCCGTCGGTGACGGGCGAGGGCGATGCGTAGTTGCTGCGCTCGTCGCGGCCGATGCCCTCGGCAATATCCTTGCGCCACAGCACGGCCCCGGTGGCGCGGTCGAGGCAGAGCGCCTGCAGTTTTTTGGTCGCCGTGTCGGTGGTGCTGACAAACACGCGGTCGTTCCAGACGATGGGCGTGGCGGCTCCGGGCCCGGGCAGATCGGTGACCCACTTCACATTTTCCGCCGGACCAAAGACCGCAGGCAGGCCCATCTCAGGCGACGAGCCGTCGTGCTGGGGGCCACGCCATTGGGGCCAGTCGGCGCCATGAAGCGCAGCCGAGCCAATGAACATGCCCGCGAGGGCGACACACTTGAGTTTCATGCAGTGAAATGGATGGGGCGTGGAGACGCGTGCCTTGGGGTTATGGTTGGAGTTGCTTGCCGTAGAGTCCGTGTGCCTTGTTAGCCAAATCGCGTGCGGCGGTGGCTTGTTCCGGTGAGAGCCGATTGGGCCCGCCTGCGGGCGCATGGCTCGGCTCGATGATAAACCGATAGTCCAGCGACTGGCTCTGCCCCCGCTTCATGTCGCGTTTGAAAAAGAAGCCGAAGCGGCCGTAGTCGCGCCATGAGAGCTCCTCCACCGGATTGGCCGGCGCGTTAAACTGCGTGGCGGTGTACCACTCCTTGCCCATGGGAAATCGAAGCTGGCTCCACTTGAAGTCGCGGCCCACCACCTTGCCGCTGCCCTCCGCCTTGCCGGCGGGTTCCCACAGATAGACGGTCTTGCTGGCGTGCTGGTCGGCCACTTCGTTGTGGGCGCGGAAATGGCAGCCGGCATGTTGCAGGTCGCCGCCCAGAGTCAGATCGGCCGCCGCCTCCAGTTTCGTGCTGAAGTCCACCTGAGTGCGCCCCGGCGCATCCTGCGTGATGCGGTGCGTGCGCGTCTCGGTCAGCAGCAGCGTGTCGTCCTTGGCCGCCTTGCCCGTGCGCCACTCGATGGTGGCCGTGAGGGTGACGCCGTGCGCGTCCACTTGCGCCGGGGCGAGCGACTTCACCGTCATCACCTCGCCCTTGTGGATGTGCCACAAGTCAAAGGTGCCGCCGCCCGAAGTGATTTTCCAGCCGATGTAAATGCCGCGATGATGCGGGAACTTGCCGGAGTCCTTGCCCTCCTTGTCCAGCCCGCCGTGAGTCAAGAGCTCGCCGTGTGCGCCGTAGAGGTGCAGGAAGGGTTTCTTCTGCCCTTCGCCATACACAAAGCGCGCGATGGGCTTGCCATCACGGGTCACCAGCAACGCCTTGCCGGGGGCATCAGGATTGGGAACGGATTGCGCAGCCCAATCTGCGGAGAGCGCCTGCGCCACGCACAGGCCGGCAGCGAGAAGGAGAGATTTCATGCTGTGAAAGTGATACTGGCCGCTCGCACGCGGGCGCGCAAGCCCCGGTTGCGCTCTCCTTGCGCCAGAATAGTTCTTTTGCCGTGCGGGCTGTTGGGGTTCACTCCCCCAATTCAGCGGGCCAGTAGGGCGCGCCCAAGCGGACATGGCCGGTCACAATCGTTGGACTCAGATCAAGCGGCTCAAGGCGCGCGAGGACGCCAAGCGCAGCAAGGTGTTCGCCAAGCTGGCGCGCGAAATCTTCATCGTCGTGCGCGAAGGCGGCGCCGCCCCTGACATGAATCCGCGCCTGCGCATGGTGCTGCTCAAGTGTCGCGCAGCCAACATGCCACAGGACAACGTGCAGCGCGCCATCACCCGCGGCCAGGGCGGCGCGGAGGGCGCCACCTTCGAGGAGTTGACCTACGAAATGTTTGGCCCCTGCGGCGTCGCCCTGCTGGTGGACATCGCCACCGACAATCGCAACCGCGTGGCCGCAGATATGCGCGCCATCCTTGTGCGCCACGAAGGCAAGATGGCCAGTGCCGGCGCCGTGAGCCGCCTGTTCCACCGAAAGGGGCAAATCCTCATTGCCCACGGTGCGGCGCCGGAGGACCGGCTGATGGAGCTGTCCCTCGAAGCGGGCGCGGAGGATTTTAAATCCGAGGGCGAGGGCTTTGAGATCCTGACCGACCCGGTGCAATTTGAAGCCGTGCATCGCGCCCTCACGCAGGCCGGCATCGCCTGCGAAGCGGCGGCCATCACGTCGCTGCCGCTGCAGTGGACGAGCGTGCCGGGCGCGGAGGCGCAATCGAGGATCAGCAGGCTCGTGGACGCGATTGAGGAGCACGATGACGTGAGGGAAGTCTACTGCAACGCCGCCTTCGCGTGAATCAGTCACCGCCGACTTCGCTGCTGGATCGCGCGCTCACCGCCGTGGCCGACGCCGTGTGTGCGCGCCCCGGGCGCTTCGTGCTGCCGCAACTGCTGCTGGCGGGTGCGTGCGTGGTGTACACGGTGTTCGCGCTGGGCTTTAGCACCAGCCGCAACGATCTGGTGGGATCCAACAAGCCCTACCACAACACCTTTCTCAAATTCCTGAAGGAGTTTCCGCTGCAGGACGACTTGGTCGCCATCGTGGAAAGCGACCAGGTGGAGCGCAACCGCCAGTTCGTGGCGCGTCTGGGCGCACGGCTGGAGGCGGAGCCGCACCTCTTCCGCAGCGTGTTTTACCGGCGCGACCTTCGCACGCTGGGCACCAACACGCTGCTCATCACACCCACGGAAGATTTGCGCGAACTGTCGGCCAAGCTGGAAGGCTACCGCCCGTTCATCGCCACCTTCACTCAAGCCACTAACCTTCATTCGTTTTTTGACCAGATCAACACGCGGTTCCTCGACGCAGCCGCGCAGCCACGGGAGGAGGCCGAGAAGCTGGTAAGCTCGTTGCCGGCGTTGCAGAAAATCATCCGGCAGGCCACTAACTGCATTTCCATGACGGGCGTGCCGCCGCCGCCGGGGATGGGCGCATTCATCGGGTCGCCCGAAGCCGAGCAGCAGATGCACATCTCCTATGCGGATGGGCAGCTTTTCCTAGTAGTGGCGCATCCAGCATCCGGCGCGGTGAAGACTCGTGCCGTGGCCCGGTTGCGTGAGCTGGCCGCCCAGATTGGCCTCGAGGTACCCGGCGTTAACTTCGGCATCACCGGCGAACCCGTGCTGGAGCACGACGAGATGGCGCAGGCGCAGATCGACACAACGCGCGCCACCGTCCTGTCCTTCGTGCTCGTGGCGTTGATTTTCATTCTGGGCTATCACGAGACCGGGCGCCCGCTTAAAGCCACGCTGGCGCTGCTCGTCGGAATCGCCTACACGCTGGCGTGGGCCACGGCGGCCGTGGGCCGGCTCAATCTGCTCACCATCACCTTTGCGCCCATCCTCATCGGTTTGGCCATCGACTTTGGCGTGCATCTGGTCACCCGCTACGAGGAGGAACTTCGGGCAGGTGCCGATGACACCCTTGCCCTGCACCGCGCCATGGTCAACACCGGCCGGGGCATTTTTACAGGCTGCCTCACCACGGCCGTCGCCTTTCTCGCCATGGGCCTGACGGACTTCGATGGCATCCGCCAGATGGGTATCATCTCCGGCGGCGGACTCATCCTCTCGCTCGTTCCCATGATGACGCTGCTGCCCGCGCTGCTGCTGCGCGGCCGCCAGAACGTACTGGATCGCGAGGTCGCGGCGCACCGCACGGACCTGCGCGAACGGCTGGAAGGCTACTGGCTGCGGCGCCCACGGCGGGTCATGGCGCTGGCGCTTGCCATCACGGCCGCGGCGTGGCTGGGCGCCCGTCACGTGGGATTTGATTACGACCTGCGCAACCTGCAGTCGGCTGGGCTCCCCGCCGTGAAGTGGGAGAAGGACCTGATGGCACGCGCCACCAACTCCGTGCTCTTTGGTGCCGTGGTGGCCCGCGACGCCGCCGAGGCGCGCGCATTGACGGCAAAGTTGCAGGAGCTCAATGCCACGGTGGCCGATGTTGTTTCCATGGCGCCGTTCCTAGGCGAGCAACCGGCGGAAAAGGTGCGCTGGATTCGTGACATCAAAGCGCAGCTGGCCGACCTCCACTTTGCGCCTGCCGACATGAGAGAGGTGGATCCCGCAGCACTCATCCGCTCGCTGGGCGCGCTGAAGGGCTTCATCCACCGCGCCCTAGAAGAGACACAGAAGGGGGGCCGTGCGAACCTCGCGCCGCAACTGCAGTCGCTCTGGGAGGATTTGATTGTGCTCATCCAGATGATCGAACGCCGTGAGGCCGACGCCACCGTCCAGTTGGCCCACTTTCAACGCGCCATGATGTACGATGTGCGAGAAACCTTCGCGGTGCTGCAGCACCAGAGCACCCACCCCGTGGTCTCGGTCGCATCCATCCCGCAGTCGCTGCAGGATCGGTTCATTGCGCCAGACACGGGGCGCCTGCTCCTGCGCATTCAGCCCCGCGGCGACATCTGGCAGCGACCGGTTCAGGAGGCGTTTGTGCGCGAGGTTCGGGCGATCTGTCCTGAGGTCACCGGCACGCCGGTGCAGCTCTTCGAATACACCGAGCTCTTGCGCGCCAGCTACGTGACGGCCGCCCTTTACGCGCTGGCGGCTGTGGTGCTCATGGTGTGGCTGCACTTCCGCAGTCTCGCCTGCGTGGCGCTCTCGCTGCTGCCCGTTGCCGTCGGCACCGTGTGGATGGCCGGTGTGATGGGCGTCACGGGCACTAGCTTTAATCCCGCCAACATCATGACGCTGCCCTTGGTGGTGGGCATTGGGGTGACGAACGGCGTTCACATCCTCAACCGGTTTGCAGAGGAGCAGCATCCGGCCATTCTGGGACGCAGCACGGGCAAGGCGATCATTGTGTCGGGGCTGACCACGGTGGCGGGGTTCGGCAGCCTTGTCATCGCGCAGCATCAGGGCATCGCGAGCCTCGGACTGGTGATGGCCGTGGGCACCGCCACGTGCATGGCGGCGGCCTTGGTGTTTCTTCCGGCATTGCTGACTCTGATGATGGGTGCCGGCTGGCGACTGGTGCGCGCCGTGTGAATGAGTTTGCATCGCCTACGCCCAATGAGGATGTTTCCAACAAACATGTCCCTTCCAGGATTCATCCTGCGTGGCGGTCTAGCCGCTGCCCTCGCCAGCGGTGCTCTGGCTTGCAACACCCCAAGGCCCGACGGCCAGTTGGAGGTGGATGGCGGGCCCCTCATGTATGCGCATCGGCTGACGCTCGAGCCGGGGCATGAGGCGGGCGTCCTAGGCCCCATTTTCACCGAGCGCCATGCAGGCACCGACCCGTACTCGCAGTGGACGATTCGGCCGCTGCTCTCGTGGCGGGGGCTGGATGACGGCCGTTCCGAAGAGTGGGATCTGCTCTATCCGCTGCTGACGTATCACCGGACGGGGGAGGAGTCGCGCTTTCAGCTCCTCCAATGGATTGGCTTCTCCGGCGGCCGGCACCAAACCGGGGGCGACGAGAACAGCACCACGCTCTTTCCGTTCTATTTCAGCCGCGAGTCTGGGGATCCCGCCCGCGACTATCGCGCACTCTTTCCCGTCTACGGCACCTTGAAAGGGCGGATGATGCGCGACCGCATTGATTTCGCCCTGTTCCCGCTTTACGCCAAATCGCAGAAGCGCGATGTGGTGACGCGCAACTACCTCTATCCCATCTTCCATCTGCGCGACGGCGAGGGCCTTCGCGGGTGGCAAATATGGCCTTTGGCGGGCCATGAAGTGAAATCCTTTAATCCCGCCGCGGGCGGAGCGGCCGCGGCCGGCGGGCACACGAGAACCTTCGTGGCGTGGCCGTTTTATCAGCACGCCGAATCGGGCATTGGCACCGCGCAGCACACGACGGTGGATGCGCTTCTGCCGCTCTACAGCCTGCGTCGGGCGCCCCAGCGACAGGACACGACGCTGCTCTGGCCGTTCTTCCATTACACGGCCGACGCGGCCAACCAGTACACCGAGTACGGCGTGCCCTGGCCCATGATCGTCTGGGGGGACGGCCCCAAAAAAAGCGTGCATCGCGTATGGCCCTTGTTCGGGCGCGAGCAGGACGGGGAATTGACCAAGGCCTTCTACCTCTGGCCGCTTTACCAGCATCGCCGGCTGGAAACCGAGCGGATCCTGCGCGAGCGCGAGCGGTACTTGGGCTTCCTCTACGCCCACACGCGCGAGCAACGCAAAGAGACGGGCGAATCTTCCGAGCGCGCCGACCTCTGGCCGCTCTACACCTACCAGCGAAATGGCTCGCGAGTGCGGCGCCAGTTTCTTTCTCCGGTCGAACCGCTGCTGCCTGATCACCCGGGGATTGAGCGCAACTACTCGCCCCTCTTCGCGCTGTGGCGGTCGGAATCTGACGCGGCCTCGGGCCGCAGTAGCACCTCGCTGCTTTGGAATCTGGTGCGAACCGAGTCGGAGCCGGAGCGGGAAAAATGCTCGCTCCTCTTCGGGCTCTTCCGCTACAAATCAGAGAAGGAGGCGCGGGAATTGAGGCTCCTGTGGGTGCTGCCCCTACGCTGGGGAGGCTAGGGTTTTCTGACGACATGATTTACCGGGACATCGGCCAGGCGATTCTGCTGTTCTGCGAAGCGGCGCGGCAATGGCCGATGGTGTGGCGTGACCGAGCGAGGATTCGCGAGCAGCTCCACGAAATCGGCAACGCCAGCCTGTTCATGGCGTGCCTTCTGGCGCTTTTCATTGGCGGCGTGCTGGCGCTGCAGACTGGCCCCGTGATGAGCGAGCGGGGCGTCTCCAGCTTCATCGGCGGGATGGTGGGGCTGGCCATGTGCAAGGAGCTGGCCCCGGTGATGATGGCCGTGCTCATCGCCGGGCGCATCGGCAGCGCCATGGCCGCCGAGATCGGATCCATGCAGGCCTATCAGGAGATTGACGCACTGCGCACCATGAACATCGATCCGGTGCGCTACCTTGTGCTGCCGCGGCTGGTGGCGATCACGGTGGGGCTGCCGCTGCTCGTGGTTTTCGCGGTGCTGATCGGCTGGATGGGAGGTGCCATGGTCTGCATTTCCAACCCCCAAATCAGCATCACCTACAGCGGATACCTAAACAGCCTCAAGGCGATGGTTCAAGTGGGAGACGTCGCCAATGGGCTCATCAAGGCGGTGGTCTTTGCCATCGTCATCGGCACCGTCTCCTGCCACCAGGGTTTGACCACTTTGGGCGGTCCCCGCGGCGTGGGCCGGTCGGTGACCAAGGCCGTCGTCAATTCCATCATCCTCATCTTGGTGCTCGATTACGTGCTCACCCGGGTGCTGCTTAATCTGTGAACACGGCCGCGGCACAAACCGTTTCGCGGGGCGTGGGGGTCACCGTCCGCGGACTCTGCAAATCGCTGGCGGGCCAGCCCGTGCTGCACGAGGTGGACCTCACCGTGGAGCCGGGCGAAGTGTTCGTCATCATGGGCCCCAGCGGCAGCGGCAAGAGTGTGTTGCTGCGCCACATCATTGGCCTGATGGAGCCCGACACGGGCGAGGTTCTTATCGCCGGCGAGTCCATCCAGTCGCCAGGCGTGCGTGATCGACATCACATGGCGATGGTCTTCCAGTCGGGCGCACTGCTCAATTCGCTCACGCTTGCCGAGAATGCCGGCCTCTATCTGCGCGAGCACGCCATGAAACCCGAGGCGGAGATTGCCGACATTGTTGCGCGCGCGCTCGCAGCTGTCGGGTTGACGGGCCAGGAGGAGAAACTGCCCGGCGAACTTTCCGGCGGCATGCGCAAACGCGCAGCCATCGCCCGTGCGCTGGTGATGGAGCCACAGCTGCTCCTGTACGACGAGCCCACGAGCGAACTCGACCCATTGATGGCGGCCACCGTGAGCCGCGAGATCGTCGCGCTCCAGCGCCGGCTGGGGGTGACTTCCGTCGTCGTGTCGCACGACCGTGAGCTTGCGTTTGGAATCGCGCACAGGATGGCGATCATCTTGGATGGGCGCATCCGCTGTGTCGGCCGGCCGGCGGAAGTGCGCGCCCTACAGGACCCGCAAGTCCGCGAATTTCTTGACGCCACGTTCAGACATCACTAAACACGGAATCGAAGATGAAGGACAAACTGGAAACGCGTGTAGGCTACTTCTTCGTGTTTGCAGCACTCGCCGCAATTCTGGTGCTGGAGCTGTCCGACAACCTCAACTTCCTTCGAAAGACTTACACGCTCTTCGCCGACTTCCATAACGTCAATGAGCTCAAGCCCGGCGACCCGGTGAAGATGTCAGGCGTCACCATCGGCAAGGTGGACGCCCTAGGTTTTAACGAGACTGGCGGCAAGCCCGTGCGAGTCACGCTGCGCCTAGGACAGTCCCATCAGGGGAAGATCCGCACCGACAGCACCGCCACCATTTCCTTCACGGGTCTGCTGGGCCAGAACTTTGTCGACATCATGGTGGGCAAATCGCCGGCTGTGATGGCGGCCGGCGGCGTGCTGGAAACCACCGAGCAGGCCAATCTCAATGCCGTGATCAACACGCTTGGTCGGATGTCCGAGGGCATCAAGGCAGTGACCGACAGTTTTGAGGGCGTAAGAATCGACAGCATCGTCGGGCCCATGGGCCATTTCCTCCAGCACAATACCAACCGCCTTTACAACATCGTGGCCAACTTGGAGTCGGTGTCCTCCCAGATGGCCCAGAGCAACGGCACGGTAAGCCGCATGCTCAACGACGATGGGCTCTACCGCTCCTTAAGCGGCGCGGCCAAGAACATTGAAGCATTCTCTGCCAAGCTGACCAAAGGCGAGGGCACCGTGGGCAAACTCGTGTCCAGCGATGAGCTTTACAAGTCGCTCACGGCCGCGAGCGCCGACTTGGGCCAGGTGGCCTCTGACCTCAAGGTTGCTTCTGCCAAGGTTGCCAAGGGCGAGGGCACCGTCGGCAAACTGATCGCCGACGACAAGCTCTACCAGACCCTCTCCACCGCGAGCGCCGACCTGGGCAAAGTCGCCTCCGACCTCAAGGTGGCCTCTGCCAAGGTTGCCAAGGGCGAGGGCACGGTGGGCCGGCTGCTTCACGAGGAGGAAATCTACAACTCGCTCAAGGCCGGCACCCAATCGCTGGAAAAGACCGGCGCAAAACTGGAGACGTTTGCCAACAACGCCACCGAGCTTGTCGCCGACGCGCGGCGGACAGTGGACACCGCCGCCAAGGCCGTCGGCACGGCGCAGCGGGTGTTGGAAAAAATTGACGCGGGCGAAGGCACCGCCGGCCGACTGGTGAACGACAAAGCCCTCTATCAGGAAACGGCGGACGCCATGCGACACCTGCGGGAGATTCTCCAGAAGATCAACCGCGGCGAGGGCACGGTGGGCAAACTGGTGAACGACGACAGCCTTTTCAAGAGCGCGCGCGCCACGCTGCAGAAGGTGGACAACGCCACTTCCAGCATCGAAGATCAAGGCCCGATCAGCGTGCTGGGCATCCTGTTTAACGGGCTCTTCTAGCGCGGATCACGGCACCAGCCGCGCTACCGCGGCCTGGACACGCTCGGGCTCCTCCACACCACAGGCCAGCGCGTAATCCGCCAGTCCCTGCCGCATGGGCTGCCCGTAAATGGCCATGAGTAGCCCATACACGACCAAGTGATGTCCGGGCGTCTGGCCCGATTCCACGGCCTTGAGGTACCGGGCCAGCATCCGATCGTCCCGCAGCGGCGCAAGTCCGAGAAGGATGCGGTGCCCTACAGCCCGGCTGGCCACTCGATACGCCGGCCACGGGGCACCAGCCAGCAACGCGCGGTCCAGCGCCATCAACTCGCGCGTGCGGCCGTCACGGGCACACTGATACGCAGCCAGAATGCACGGCAGTTCCACTCTTTCCAGGCAGCCTTCCGCGCCATGATTGCGCGACCGCCCGCGCCACGCGCGCAGCAACTGCGCCAATGGAGCGCGCAACACTCTGGCCGGTTGCGGCTCGAACTGGTGCGCATCTGTGGCTTTCATCTCGCTGGCAAATGTTGGGAGAGGGAGGCCAAATTTGGCAATGCACAAGTGCTCCCACGGGAGCCAAGCGCGTCACCGAACCCCAAAAGGAGATTGCGCCCTTTTTTTGCGGTTGCTAGTTTTCCCGGTCGGGGAATTCAGCGCCGCGACCATCGGTCGCACTCCTGCGCCCGACGCAGGGAGTGGGCCGGCCGGTGAGGGTGCGCTCTGCGGAAACGCCGTGGATTGCGCCCAGAACCCCCCAAGGACAACATGGCCCAGCACACAATCTCGGATTCAGCCGCGGCAACAGCGGGCGCCACCTGCGCCGGCAAACCCAAGTACCCGGGCATCCCGGTCACCTGCAGCGGCAACCATCTGGTGGCGCAATGGGTGGAAACCCGCATCACCGAAGGGGGCATCTTCTACCCCATCACGCCCTCCACCGAGGGCGGGGAGATCTACCAGCAGGCGTTCGCGCAGGGGCAGCTGGATGTGTGGGGCAACCAGAAGATCGCCGTGGAATGCGAGGGCGAACACGCGGCGCAGGGCGGCGCCACCGCCTTTTCCGTCACGGGCAAGCGCGCCGTCAATTTCACCTCCGGCCAGGGCATCGTGTACGCGATGGAGCAGTATTATCACGCGCCCGGCAAGCTCTCGACCATGGTGCTGGAGATCGGCGCCCGGGCACTGACCAAGCACGCGCTCAATGTGCACTGCGCCCACGACGATTTCTACGCCGCGCTCGACACCGGCTGGACCATGATGATGGCGCGCGACGCCCAGCAGGCGGCCGATCAGGCGCTCATCCTGCGCAAGGTCTGCGAGCTCTCCCTCAACCCGGGGATGAACATCCAGGACGGCATGCTCACCACCCATTCGGAGCGCACCTACCGCGCGCCCGAGGCGGAACTGCTGCGCACCTTCCTGGGCGCGCCCCACGACCTCATCGACTGCCCCACGCCTTCGCAACGCGAGCTCTTCGGGCCCCGCCGGCGCCGGCTGCCGGAGATGATGGACTTGAAGAACCCGGTGCTGCTGGGCCCGGTGCAAAACCAAGAGCACCACATGAACGGCGTGGTGGCGCGGCGCAACAATTTCAACGAGCACATCCTGGGCTTCCTCGAGCAGGCGGGGGAGGAGTTTGCGCGCCTCACCGGCCGGCGCTATGGCATGGTCACCGAGCACCAGACGGCCGACGCCGACACGGTGTTTGTTTCGCTGGGCTGCGCCGCCGAGAACATCGAGGCGGCCTGCGACTACCTGCGCGAGCAGCGCAACGCGCGCGTGGGATCCATCCACATCAACGTGCTGCGCCCCTTCCCCGAGGCGGCGGTGATTCGCGCGCTGCGCGGCAAGCGCAACGTCATCATTCTGGAGCGCACCGACGAGGGCATGGCGGGCGACAACCCGCTAGCCCGCGACATCCGCACCGCCTTGGGCAAGGCCAACGAGGTGGTGAAATATGGCGGCACCCTGCCGCCGATGACGCCGGAGGAGACGCCCAGGATTTTCCGCGGCAGCTACGGGATTGGCTCGCGCGACTTTCGCCCGGAGCACACGCTGGGCGCCTACGAATTTGCCACGGGCCAGTCGCGCCGCAAGGACGGCCGCAGCGCCGCCGACGGCGAGACGTACTTCACGCTGGGCGTGGATCATCCCTACTCGGTGATTTCCAAGGACACGCCTTCGCTGCTGCCCCACGGCGCCATCGCGGTGCGGTTTCATTCCATCGGCGGCTGGGGCATGATCACCACGGGCAAGAACCTGGGCTCCATCATCGGCGACTTTGGCCGCATCATCGCCGAGCGCCAACCGACCTACGACGACGTGGGCCAGCTTGAGGACAAGGTATTCGTGATGGCCAACCCCAAGTATGGCTCCGAAAAGAAGGGCGCGCCCACCAACTATTATCTCACGCTGGCACCGCAGCGCATCAAGGTGAACTGCGAGCTCAACCACGTGGACGTGGTGCTCTGCTGCGATCCCAAAGCGTTCACGCACACCAATCCGCTGGACGGGCTCAAGAAGGGCGGCTGTCTGGTGTGGGAATCGGGCGAGGACGCCGCTGCCGCGTGGCAGCGCATCCCAAAGAAGCACCGGCAGCGCGTGAAGGACAACAACATCCGGGTGTTCATCCTCCCGGGCTTTGACATCGCCCGGCAGGCCACCTCGCGTCCCGATCTGCAGCTTCGCATGCAGGGAAACTCGTTCCTGGGCGCCTTCTTCAGGGTGTCCTCGTTCCTGCGTGACAACGGCATCTCGGAGGCGGAGTTCCACGGGATTGTCCACAAGCAGTACCAGAAGAAGTTCGGGCGGTTTGGCGACGCGGTGGTGGAATCCAACATGCGCGTCATGATGGGAGGCTTCGAGCGCTGCACGGAAATCAAGTACGGCTCGCTCGACGACGCCGACACATCGAGCATGCGCAATCCCCTGCTGGCGCCGATGGACGCGCCCGCGATGATCCCCACGGCCGGCTGCTCGAGCAGCGGCTGCCCCAGCTGCGCACCCCAAGAGGCGCAACCCACGCGCGCGCCCTTGCAGAGTCTGGCCCTGTTCGACAGTGAATTCCGCAATGAGCTGGGCTACCACCAGCCTGCGGGCGCGCTGGCCTCGGTGGGCGTGATGGGCGCGGGCACCGGCGCCACCCAATCCAAGTACGTCGCCAGGCGCGAGACGCCCGTGTACATCGCAGAAAACTGCACGCAGTGCATGGAGTGCATCACCGCCTGCCCCGACACGGCGTTGCCCAACACCGCTCAGGATGTGAGCACCGTGCTGGTCACGGCCATCCGCCACTATGTCGCTGACAAGGCCGATCAGGCGAAACTCCTTGCAGCCGTCCCCGCGCTGGAAGCGCGCCTGCGCACCCAGATGGTGGCCAATGTCGAGAGCAAGGGTAAGGCTCCCTTCAAGGCTCTGCTCCGCGCGGAGCTCGACCAAATCCCCGAAGTTTCAGCCACGGCCCGGGCGCAGTTTGCCGGCATCGTTGACCAACTGCCGCTGGCGTACAGCAATGTCCCGGCCATCTTCCGCAACGTGGAGAAGAAGGCGCCGGGCACGGGGGGGCTCTTCTCCATCTTCGTCTCTGACCTCTGCAAGGGTTGCGGTGAATGCGTGCAGGTGTGCGGCGAGCACGACGCGCTGCGCATGACTCGCGAGACGCCCGAGCTGAACGCGGAGCTCACCACCGCGCAGGTGTTCAGCCGGCTGCTGCCGGACACGCACCAGAAATTCCTCGGGCTTTACAACGACGACAAGCCAGAGGACTCGCGCGAGGCGGCGCTGCGCAATCACCTCATGGTGCGGCGCAACTACGAGGCGCTGGTGAGCGGCGACGGCGCCTGTGCGGGCTGCGGCGAGAAGAGTGTGCTCCGCGCCGTGGCCTCCGTGACGGAGTCCTACATGCGCCCCATCTACCACAAGAAGGCCGAGCGGCTGCGGACGCACGCCAACGCACTGGAGTCTGCAGGCGTGGCGCGGCTGGCAGCGCTGCGCGCGCGCAGCGAGGAGGAGTATCAATGGTACAAGCGCTCGGTGGCCCACATCATTCTGGGACTGGGCGGCGAGAATGAAGAGGACAGCCAGCACCGACTCAAGGCTCACGGCGCCATCAGCGACGAGCAGATCGTGGAGTCGCTCTGTGCGGTGCTGCGGCAGGAGGCGTTCAATCACCGCGATCTGCAGGCAGTGGACGGGCGCCACGCGAATGGCATGTCGGTGATGTACATGGGCGCCCACACCGGCTGCAACACGGTGTACGGCTCCACGCCGCCATCCAATCCACACCCGTACCCGTGGATGAATTCGCTCTTTCAGGACGGCGCGACCATCAGTTGGCTCCTCAGCGAAGCCGCGATCATCAACCATGCGCGCCGCTCGGTGACACCCGAGCGATTGGCGCAGGCGCTGCTCAGCCGCGAGAGTGGCGTCGCCAGCGAGCGCGAGTATTTCCTGCTCACCCACCTGGACGACACGCTGATGACAGATCAGGAAGTGCGCGAACTTCCCAAGGTGTGGGTCATCGGCGGCGATGGAGCGTTGGGCGACATCGGCTTTCAAAACGCATCCAAGGTGGTTCTGCAGAACCGGCCCAACGTGAAGATTCTGATGCTGGACACGCAGGTGTACTCCAACACCGGCGGCCAGAACTCGGACAGCTCCACGATGCTTGGCGGCTACGACATGAACCAGTTTGGCGTGGCCTCGCAGGGCAAGCTCATCGAAAAGAAGAGCGTGTCCGAAGCCTTCACCAGCGGGCATGGATCGCCGTTCGTGGCGCAGGTGTCCATGGCCAACTCCGCCAAGGTTTACAAGGCCATGCTCGATGGCCTGGAGTACCGCGGCACCGCGTTCTTCCAGTGCTACACCACCTGTCAGCCCGAGCACGGCGTGGCCGACAACATGTCGAACGACCAGGCCAAGATGGTGCGCGACGCACGCGGTATCCCCGAGTTCATCTGCAATCCGCGCGGGGGCGAGTCGTTGCAGGAGGTGTTTGACATCAAGGGCAACCCGTCGCCCAAGCGCGACTGGTGGGAGGCCAAGTTCAGCAACAACGAGAAATTCAACTTCACCGTGGCCCACTGGGCGCTCACGGAGGATCGCTTCCGCAAGCACCTCAAGGAAATCCCCGAGAGCAGCGCGGGGGAGTTCATCGCGCTCGACAACATCCTCACCTGCCTCACTCAGGAGGACGTGATCTACCGGCGCGTGTTCGATTCCTCGCACCGCGCGCACGTCCCTGATTTCGGCGTGTATTTCAAGGCAGAGCTGGGCGGCAAGTTCAAGTACTACACCGTGTCACGGCAGATGGTGCTCTTTGCCGTCGAGCGGCGCAAAGCTTGGCGCATGCTGCAAAGCCGCGCGGGCGTGGTGAACGCAGATTATTTGGCGCAGAAGAAGCTCCTCGAGAAAGTGGCCAAGGGCGTGCTCACCCGCGATGATCTACGCGAGCGAGGATGGGCACTGCTCAACGCCGAAATTGCCGCTGCGGCGACGCCAGCCACCGCCTCCTAATCGCTCCCGGCCCCCAAGCCGGGCCTGCCAACAACTAATACTTGGCCGCGGCCTTGGGCTTGAGGCCCAGCGTCTGCGCCATCTCCGTGGCACGCGAGAGCATGAAGCCCGCATCGCTGGCCATCGCCAGAAATTGAAATCCCTCGGCGATGCGTCCGTTGGCCACATCCGGGTTGATGACGTGGATGCCCGATGCGACACCGCGCTTTTTCGCGGTGACACGGACATGCTCCACCGCTTGCGTGAACTCCGTGCTGTCGCTGTGGAACGACGGCCGGTGGCCCATGGAGTTAAGCAGGTCATTGGGCCCGATGAACACCGCGTCAATACCCGGCACGCTCAGGATGTCGTCGATATTCGCCACTCCCTTCACGTGCTCAGCCATGACCACCAGCAGCACCTCCTCATTCGCCCGCGCAAAATACTCGGATGGATCCGTGTCGTGATTGAGCGAATGCAGATAGCCGCCCACCGACCGCTGCCCGTGCGGATGAAACCTTGTGAACTCCACGGCCGCCTCTGCCTCGGCCCGGGTGTTCACCATGGGAATGACGATGCCCATGGCACCTCCATCCAGCGCGCGCTTGATGTTCTCACCCGTGTTCCACGGGACACGCGCCAAAGGCACCGTGCCGCCCGCGGCAATGTTGGCGAAACACTGCGCCGCCGTTTCCCAGTTGAAGGGGATGTGCTCCATCTCCACCGTCAGCCAATGAAACCCCACCTTGCTCAGCAGTTGAGCCGTGATGGGACAGGGCATGGTGATCCACGTGCCGATGGCCGGCTGGCCGGCGCGCAGACGCTCCCGGGCGGTGTTGGTTTTCATTTCGAGGATTCTATCCTGGCCCGAAGCTGCGGCGAAGTCAGCACTTCAGGGTTTAGTACAAATTGCGGCCGCCGTCCTTCGTGCAAATCCAGGATTGCCCGGGCGCACAGGGCGCTCACCCGCGCGCCCGTCTCTCTCGCAAACGACGCCTGATGCGGCGCCAGCAACACATGGGGTGCGCCGCGCAGGGGATGATCCTTCGGCAGCGGCTCGGTGATGTACGCATCCACCGCCGCGCCGGCGATCGTGCCCTCGTGCAACGCCCGCGCCAGCGCCGCCTCGTCCACCAGCGCGCCGCGGCTGGCGTTGATGAAATACGCATCGGGCTTCATCAGCCGGAACTCGCGCGCACCAATCAAACCGCGGTTGCCCGGTGTGACGGCCGCATGCAGGGACACAAAATCGCTCTGCGAAAGCAGGCATTCCAGTGACACACATTCCACGCCCAACTTCTGCGCAGCGTCACTGGGTGCGGGGTCGAACGCCAGAACCCGCATGTTGAAGCCGCTGGCGCGCCGCGCCACCGCCAGCCCGATGCGGCCGCAACCCACGATGCCCAGCGTCTTGCCCCAGACATCGTGGCCCCACGTCTGGGACCACCTCCCCGAACTCATCGCCTCGTGGCCCGTGTGGATGCGCCGCGCAATTCCCAGCAGCAATGCAAACGTGTAATCGGCCACCGCGTCATCCAGGAGCCCCGGCGTGTACGTCGCCACGATCCCGCGCTGCGTGCAGGCCGCCAGATCCACACAATCATAACCCACACCCCAGCGGGAAATGATTTTGAGCCGGGCTGCGCCAGGCGAAGCCAGAAGTGCTGCGTTGTAATCGTCGGAGCTTGCGAAAATCGCATCCGCGCCGGCCAACTGACCTTCCAATTGTGCCGCCGTCAGTGGGCCAAACGGCGTCGAGCACCGGATGACGCAGCCCGCCGCCTTCAGCGCCCCCGCCGCGCCAGCCCCCACTCCTTCAATCGTGGATGCAGTTGCAAGAATTTCCCAAGCCATAGCCAGCGGATTTGCGGGCGCAGTCTACCGGCGAGCGGCAATTGGGCAAGTGATTTGCGGGTGCCGCGAAGGGGCCAGCGCCCGCCTCTAAATTGAGAATTGGAATTATTCCAACTATTGACACCCTCCGGAGGCGGCGTACAGTGCCGCCCGCCATGACCAAGGTCAAGTCCCGAACGGTTTTTGTCCCGCCCCGCCGCGGGCGCGGTACCGTGGACGATCCGCTGTCAGCGAGCGGCGTCCGCTTCACGCCGCAGCGGCGGCAGGTCTACGAAGTGTTACTCAGCAAGCGCGACCACCCCACCGCCGAGGAGGTCTACCTGAGAGCCAAGAGCCGGATGCCCGAGATTTCACTGGCGACGGTCTACAACTGCCTCGACACGCTGGTGCGTGCAAGTCTGGTGAAACAGGTGAACCTCAACCGCACAGCGGCCCGGTTCTGCCCCAACATGAACCACCACTCGCACTTTCATTGTGACCAGTGCGCGGAGGTTTTTGACATTGACGGCGACGCGGGCACGCGCCGGACTGCGGGGCGCTTGCCGCGGGGTTTCAAGCTGCGCCATCTGGAGATGTCCCTGCACGGACTGTGCCCGACCTGTGCCGCCAAGAGGCAGTAACGCCCATGAGCAGCACCGCCGACACCATCGACCGGTTTGTACGCCAGGAGTACAAGTGGGGCTTCTACACGGATGTGGAGGCGGACACGGCACCGCCCGGCCTCAACGAGGAGACCATTCGATTCATCTCCGCAAAAAAACGGGAGCCTGAGTGGCTGCTGGCGTGGCGCCTGAAAGCCTACCGCCACTGGCTCACGATGCAGGAGCCGCATTGGCCACACGTGAAGTACGGTCCCATCGACTATCAGGCCATCCGCTATTATTCTGCGCCGAAGAAGAAGGGCGATGGGCCGCGCAGCCTCGACGAGGTGGATCCCAAGCTCTTGGCGACTTACGAAAAGCTGGGGGTGCCTCTGCACGAGCGCGCCCGTCTGGCGGGCGTTGCGGTGGACGCCGTGTTTGATAGCGAGTCCATCGGCACCACCTACAAGGAACAGCTCGCGCAGCAGGGCATTGTTTTCTGCTCCATGTCGGAGGCGGTGCATAGCCACCCCGAACTGGTGCAGCGATACTTGGGCTCGGTGGTGCCCTACACCGATAATTATTGTGCGACGCTCAATTCTGCGGTGTTCACCGACGGGTCGTTCGCGTTCATTCCCAAGGGCGTGCGCTGCCC
>SYLI01000011.1 GCA_005809105.1 Verrucomicrobiales bacterium
ATGCGGCGGGACGCAGGGAAGGCCAGAAACGGGCCAGAGAGTGGAAGCCCGGCAAGCCTTGATGCTTGGATGAGAGGGCGTTAGCCCCCCCATTGCTCCCTATTGCCCCGGCGCAGCCGGTATGGCCCCCCTGCAAGGGGCGCAAGCGCCCTTTTCCTATTGCCCCGGCGCAGCCGTATTGCCCACCGCAGGGGCCCAGCCGGGGCGATATTCGCGGCCCCAATGCGCTTTGCGCGCAGCGTCGTTGCCCACGATGTCTCCGGTCTTGGGGTTCACGTCGAGGGCGCCGCCCGCGCGGTGGGCGATGTTGGCCAGATGACAGAGGCGGGTGCTGATCTGCGCGTCGCCAATCTCGGCGTTGAGAGGCTCGCCGGTGCGGATGGCGTGCAGGAAGTTGCCGAAATGAAAGCCATCATCCCAGGTGCCGGGGTTGGCTTTGACTTCCTTGCCTGCCTTGTCGAATTGCTTGTAGCCAGCGCCGTGAATCTCCAACTGGCCCGCCTCGCCGTAGAAGGTGACGAGAGGATGCGCTTCGGGCTTGCGCGCGTGGCAACTGCTCTGATCCCAGGTGATGCCCACTTTGCCAAAGTCATACACGGCCGTGGCGGTGTCGGGGGTTTCCTGATCGTCTTCAAAGTGCAGACGGCCGCCGTTCATGGTGATGCGCCGGGGGTAATCCACGCGCAACCCCCAGCGGGCGACATCCAAAAAGTGGGGGCCGTTGTTCTGCAGTTCGCCACCGCCGTAGTGCCAATGCCAGTGCCAGTTGTAGTGGACGAGATTGTCTTTGTAGGGGCGCTCAGGGCAGGGGCCCTGCCAGAGATCCCAACCGGCCTTGCCCAACCACTCGGGCACGGGCACTAGCTTGCCTTTGCCAATGCCCGGACGCGCGCCGTCGTACCAGCAGCGGGCGTAGAGCGGGCGGCCAATCTCACCGGCGTGGACGCGGGCGATGCCCTCGATGATGCCCGGCTGACTGCGACGCTGGTTGCCCATCTGCACGCGCTTGCGATGGTGACGCGCACCGGCCACGAGTAGCTCGGCCTCGGCGCAGTTGTGGCTGCCGGGCTTTTCAACGTACACATGCTTGCCCGCCTGCAACGCCAGAAGCGCGGCGGGCGTGTGCCAGAAGTTGGGCGCGGCAATGGACACGGCGTCCACGGCCTTGTCCTCGAGCATGCGGCGGAAGTCGGAGACGCCGCGAGGTTGGCGCGCACCCACGCGGTCTTTAAGCTGATTCTTGGCCGCGTTAAGGCCGGAAGCCAGACGGCGCGTGTCCAGATCGCACACATAGGCCACCTCGCAATGGGATGCCTTGTTGTAGCTTTGCAGATGGCCCATGCCACGGCCCAGGCCCATGACGGCCACAATCACCTTCTTCTGCGAATCCTGCGCGTGCAGCGAGGGGAAACCGCGCGTGGCAGCCCAGCCTGCGGCGCCCGCCTGCGCAGCACGCACAACGAAACTGCGCCGTGTGTGTGGAGTTTTCATGAGTGGGCTCATGCTAGAGACGCGCACTCTGCCCGCAAGCAAATAGGCGGCACGCCCCTTCACCGCGGGGCGGTGGCGGTGCGCAGCGTGGGTTCCATCCCCAGCACGCGCACGAGAAACGCGAGCTTGTCGGCGTCCTCCTCAATGCGCTGGGCGGTGGACTTGCCGGCACCGTGGCCGGTGCGCGTGCCCACGCGCAGGAGTACGGGCGCATCACCGGCGTGCGACGCCTGCAGGCGCGCGGCAAACTTGAAGCTGTGGCCAGGCACCACGCGGTCGTCGTGATCGCCGGTGGTGACCAGCGTTGCGGGATAGCGCGTGCCGGGCTTGAGGTTGTGATAGGGAGAGTAGGCGTGCAGCGCCTTAAATTCCTCCGCGTTCTCGGGCGAACCGTAGTCGCTCGTCCAAGCCCAACCGATGGTGAACTTGTGAAAGCGCAGCATGTCCATGACACCCACCGCGGGCAACGCCGCGCCAAAAAGTTCGGGCCGCTGGGTCATGCACGCGCCCACCAGAAGGCCGCCATTGCTGCCCCCGGCAATCGCCAGCTTCTCGGGCCGCGTGTAGAGATTGGCCTGAAGCCACTCTGCGCAGGCGATGAAATCGTCGAAGACATTCTGCTTCTGCAGACGCGTGCCGGCTCGGTGCCACGCCTCGCCATACTCGCCGCCGCCACGCAAGTTGGGCATGGCATAGACGCCGCCCATCTCCATCCACAAAAGCTCCATGGGCGAGAACTGAGGAGTGAGGCTGATGTTAAAGCCTCCGTATCCGTAGAGCAGCGTGGGAAGGTTTCCGTCGGGCTTGAGCCCGCGCCGGTGCGCCATGAACATGGGCAAGCGCGTGCCGTCCCGGCTGCGGACACTCACCTGCCGCGTCACGTAGTCGGCAGGGTTAAACTCCAGCCTCGGCTGATGAACCACCGTACTGTTGCCTCCCGCCAAGTCCAGCCGGTGCACTGTCGGAGGCTGGTTGAAGCTGGTGAAGGAGTAGAACGTCTCCTTGTCGGCCCCGCGCCCGCCAAAGCCGCCGGCCGTGCCGATGCCCGGCAGCCCCACCTCGCGCACGAACTGGCCGTGCTTGCCGTGGATGCGCACCACGCTGCGTGCGTCGCGCAGGTAGGCGCAGACAAACTCGCCGTGGATCATGCTGACATGGCGGAGTGTGTCCTGCGACTCAACGACGACTGGGGTGCGCTCGTTAGGTCGGGCCAGATCAATCGCCACCACGCGCCCGCGGGTTGCGTTGAGGTCTGTGCGGAACCAGAAGGTGTCGCCCTCGCTGCCCACAAAGGCGTAGGCGGCCTCGAACTGGTCCACCAGCGGCGTCACGGGGGCGTCTGCCACGCCCAGCGGCTTGTAAAACACCCGGTTCCTTGGATCCGTCCCCCGCCGGACGGTGATCACCAGATGCCTGCCATCCTCGGTCACCTCGCTGCCGTATCCCCACTCCTTCTCCCCGGAATTGTGGTACACCAATTCGTCCTGCGCCTGTGGGGTACCGAGTCTATGGAAGCAGAGCTTCTGGTGGTGGTTCAACCCGCTCAGCGACTGTCCTGCGGCCGGTGCATCGTAGCGGTTGTAGTAAAAGCCGCTGCCATCGGGCCGCCACGCGGCGCCAGAAAACTTCACGTGGCGTAGATGGTCGGCCGTGTCGCGCCCCGTGCGCACGTCGCGCACGCGCCATTCCTGCCAGTCGGATCCCGCGCCGGAGAGCGCATAGGCCACGAGCCGACCATCGTTGCTAGGTGCCCACTGCGCAAGAGCGACGGTGCCGTCGGCGGCGATGGCGTTGGGATCCAGCAGTACGCGCCCCTCGCTGTCCCAGCGGTCGGCCACGCGCAACACCGGCTGGTTACGCAACCCGTCGTTGCAGGTGTAAAAATACTGTCCCCCGCGCTGCACGGGCACGCTCTGGCGTTCGTAGTTCCAGATTTGCTTGAGGCGCGAGCCAATGGCCAGCCGCTGTGGCACTGCGTCCAGCCATGAGGCGCTCACGCGGTTCTGCGCCGCGATCCAGTCGCGCGTCTGCGCCGAGCCCGTGTCTTCCAGCCACCGGTAGGGATCGGCCACGCGCACCCCGTGATGGAGATCGGCCTGCTCCACCGTGCGCGTGGTCGGATACTTCAATGGCCCGGGGCTCAATGCCTGCGACCCCGGTTGATCCGTGGCGCAGGAGCTGCAAAGCAACCCTGCCGCCAGCCATCCGGCCTCAATAAGTTTTCGCCCATTCATTCAAGTCACGTTCCCCGCGCCCGAGTTGCGGCCCGCAACCCAGCGCTTCCATCACGGCACCCACCAGATAAAGCGAACCCGTGGCAACAAGGAAAGCATCGTTGGCCGCCGCCCGCAATCCCTGGGCGACGTCTTCGCATTCTAGGATGTCCGCGCGCGGGTTGGCCTCGCGCGCCCTCTGCGCCAGCAGCGCCGTGGGCACCGCCTTGGTTGTGCAATTGGGAACCAGAATGAGCCGCGCGGCCAGCGGCGCCAGATGTCCGCACAAGCCCGCCCAATCCTTGTCTGATGAACACGCCAGCAGCAGGGAAATGCGCTCGCCCGCAAACTCGGTGCGCAGCAACGCCGCCAGCGCCGCGGCTCCCGCCGGATTGTGCGCGCCATCCAGCAAGATTCGCCTTCCATCCGGCTGAGTCATGAGCTGTGCGCGGCCCGGCCATTTCACCGCGGCAAGCCCGGCTTGTACGGCGCGTTCTTCCAGCCCCACCTGACGGGCCACCGCAGCGGCAAGGCCCGCATTGCGCCGTTGGTGTTCGCCCAGCAACGCGCACGAGGCTTCCTCCAAAACCCATGTCAGCGGGGCTGCTTGCGCCCGCGCCACTTCCTCAATCGCCCGCCGCACTTCCACAGAGCCCGCCTGCGCCAGCACAGGAACACCCGGCTTGATGATGCCCGCCTTCTCCCGGGCGATTTCGCCCAACGTGCTACCCAGCCAGTCCTGATGATCCAGCGCGATGGAGGTGATGACGCTTGCCCGGGGCGTGACGATGTTGGTGGCGTCAAGCCTTCCACCCAACCCGGTTTCCCAGACGACCCAGTCGCAGTGGTGCGCCACGAACTGTAGCAGCGCCATCGCCGTCACCGCCTCGAAGAGCGTGCAGGTGCCTTGGGGTGTGGCGCGCAATGCGGCGCGGACGACTCCGGCATGTTGGGCGAACTCCGATTCACTGATCCATTCGCCGTTCACTTGGATGCGCTCACGCACGCTCAGCAGGTGGGGCGAGGTGTAGAGGCCCACACGCGCGCCCGAGCAGCGGATCATGGAGTCGAGCATGGCGCACACCGAGCCTTTGCCGTTGGTGCCCGCGACGTGGATGAAGCGGAGAGCGCGGTGGGGCTGGCCGAGGGCGCCCGTCAGCGCCCGCATGGTGTCGAGCCCAAGAAGCGTGCCCGCGGGACGCAGGCCGGCCAGCCAGTCCGTCGCCTCGGGGTAGGTCACGGCCATCAGTGGCCCGACGCCACCGCGTGACTGCGCGCGGCCTTGATGAACCCGGCGAAGAGCGGATGCGGTGCGTGGGGCTTGCTGCGAAACTCTGGGTGGAACTGGCAGGCCATGTAGAAGGGATGGTCGGGAATCTCGATCAATTCCACGAGCTGCCCGTCGGGCGAGGTGCCGCTGAAGACAAAGCCCGCGTCGGCAAACTGCTGGCGGTAGCGGTTGTTAAATTCATAGCGGTGCCGGTGGCGCTCGTGGATGGTGGAGGCGTTGTACACCTCGCGGGCGCGGCTGCCTTCCAGCAGCCTGCAGGGGTGGCTGCCCAGCCTCATGCTGCCGCCCTTCTGAACGACGTTGCGCTGGTCGTCCAGAAGCGCGATGACGGGGTGCGGCGTCTGCGGTGAGAATTCGGCGGAGTCGGCGCCGGCCAGTCCCAGCACGTTGCGCGCAAATTCAATGGAGGCAATCTGCATACCCAGGCAGAGGCCCAGATAGGGCAGGCGCTGCTCCCGCGCAAACTGCGCCGCGCGGATCTTTCCATCGATGCCCCGCTCGCCAAAGCCGCCGGGAACGAGCACGCCCGAGAGATCCTTCAGCGCCAGGGCGCCGCCGTTGCCCTCGAGATGTTCGGCGTCCACGCGCACGATGTCCACGCCGCAGTCGTTCGCCGCGCCGCCGTGGGTGATGGCCTCGTACACGGACTTGTAGGCGTCCTGCAGCTCGATGTACTTGCCCACCACACCGATTTTCACCCGGTGCCGCGGCTCGATGAGGCGGCGCAGCACATCCTCCCAGCGGCTCATGTCGGCGGGGCCGGTCGTCAGGCCCAGCATGCGGCAAGTCAGATCGTCGGTGTGCTCGCGTTTGAGCATGACGGGCACCTCGTAGATGGTGTGCGCCACGTCCATCTCTTCAATGACGGCCTCCACCGGCACGTTGCAGAAAAGCGAAATCTTGCGGCGCAGCTCCATCTCCAGCGGCTTTTCCGCACGGCACACAAGGATGTCGGGCGTGATGCCAATCTCGCGCAGCTTGGCCACCGATTGCTGGGTGGGCTTGGTCTTGAGTTCGCCAGCGGCGCGGATGAAGGGCACGTAGGTGACGTGGACGAACAGGGCGTTGCCGCGGCCCACCTCCAGCGCGAACTCGCGGATGGCCTCGAGGAACGGCAGCCCCTCGATATCGCCCGTGGTGCCTCCGATCTCGGTGATCACCACGTCAGCACCTGAAGTCTGCGCCACCTGCCGGATGCGGTGCTTGATCTCGTCGGTGACATGGGGAATCACCTGCACCGTCTTGCCGAGGTAGTCGCCACGCCGCTCCTTCTCCAGCACCGTCTGGTACACCTGGCCGCTCGTCAGATTATTGAAGCGCGTGAGGGTCGTGTTCGTGAATCGTTCGTAATGACCCAAGTCCAAATCGGTTTCCGCGCCGTCGTCCAGCACGTACACCTCGCCGTGCTGGAAGGGGCTCATAGTGCCCGGATCCACGTTGAGATAGGGATCAAACTTCTGCAGCGCAATCTTGAGCCCGCGGCTTTCCAGCAGGGTGCCCAACGACGCCGCCGTCAGCCCCTTTCCAAGCGAACTCACCACGCCTCCCGTGACAAAAATGAACTTCATCGCCGCAATAAAGCCTCAACCCGAGCCACATCCTCCGGAGTGTCCACGCCAGCCGCTTCATAGTCCACCCGGCACACCTTGATGGCAATGCCGTTTTCCAAGGCGCGCAATTGCTCGAGCTTTTCGGCGCGCTCCAGCGGCGAAGGCGGCCAAAGCACCAGCCGCTCCAGCGTGTCGCGCCGGTAGCCGTAAATCCCCAGATGCTTGAGAAAGGGAAACGCCGCAAGCTGCGCGAGCGCCGGTTGACCGGCCTCGTCGCGCAGGAAGGGAATGGCGTGGCGCGAAAAGTACAGCGCCTCGCCGCGGGTGTTGACGACCACCTTCACGACGTTGCGGTTTTCATATTCATCAGCATGCCGCAGGATAGTAGCTGCCGTGCTCATGGGTGCATCGGCCAGCGCCGTTGCCACCGCGTCAATCACCGCCGGATCCATGAGCGGCTCATCGCCCTGCACGTTTACGACAGCGTCGCATGCGTGCCGCGCCGCCACCTCGGCGATGCGGTCGGTGCCGCTGGGATGATCCGCGCGCGTCATCTCCACTCTGCAGAAGCCGCGCGCACACGCAGCGATGCGCTCGTCATCGGTGGCCACCAGCACCTCCGAGAGCGAACGCGCCTGCAGGCAGCGCTCCACCACATGCTGGAGCATCGGCTTGCCCGCGATGCAGTGGAGCGGCTTGCCGGGAAAACGTGTCGCGCCGTACCGAGCCGGGATGATGCCAAGGATTCTCATGACGGCTGCTCCAGAATCCACACGGCTGCGGCCGCCACGTCGTCCACCACGATGGCGCGCGAGGGCGAAGGCGGATGGGATTGCTCCACCGCCGCACCATATCCGGTGCGCACCAGAATGCTGGCGCGAACTCCGGCGTTCCAGCCGCATTCCAGATCGGCCAGCTTGTCGCCCACCATGTAGCTGGCGCCCAGCTCCACGCCAAATTCGTCGCGTGCGTCGAACAAAAAACTCGGGCTGGGCTTGCGGCCGCGGCTGGGCTCTTCGGGCGCCTCGGGCGCGTAGTAGATCTTTTCCAGCGCCGCGCCTTCGGCAGCCAAAGCTTCGCAGAGCCGCGCATTGACGCGCTGCATGTCGGCCTCGGTGTAGTACCCGCGGCCGATGCCGGATTGATTGGTCACCACGAACAGCAGGTAACCGGCCTGTTGCAGCCGGTGCAACGCCCCCCCGGTGCCCGGCACCAGCACCAAATCCTCCGGCCGGGAGAGATAGCCGCGCTCGACATTGAGCGTGCCGTCCCGGTCGAGGAACACCGCGCGCTTCATGGCGAGGTCGCGAAGCGGGCCATGAGCTCGGCAGGCGTCACCGTCGCCGTCCCCACCTTGCCCACCACCACGCCCGCCGCGTGATTGGAGAACTCAGCCGCCTCCTCGGGCGACGCGCCCGCTGCCATCGCCAACGTGAAGCTGGCAATCACCGTGTCGCCCGCACCCGACACGTCAAATACCTCGCGCGCGGCCGTAGGCACGTGCAGGGGGCGGCGGCCGCTGCGGCATAGCAGCATGCCCTGGTCGCCCAGTGTGATGAGCAGCACCGAAGGGGTCAGCGTGGCGAGCAGTCGTTTGGCCACGCGGCACAGAGCTGCGTCGGCCAGCGGGTTTCCGCGTGGCGCGGTGTCCTCCATGCCGGCGAGCGCAAAAGCCTCCCTGCGGTTGGGTGTGATCAACGAAAGCCCGGAGAGTTTCAGCGCATGCACGGGCTTGGGATCAAGCCCCAGCCAGACACCACGAGCACGGCAGTGGCGCCGCAGTTGATTGAGCAGGGGCTGCGTCACCAGTCCCTTGCCGTAGTCACCCACCAGCACCGCGTCAGCACGCCCAATCGCAGCGATGGCCGCCGAGATGACCCGCCCTTGCAGAGCCTTGTCCGCCGGCCCGCGCGATTCGCGATCCACCCGAGCGATGTGTTGATGGTGTGCGATGATGCGGGTCTTGCGAGTGGTGGCGCGGCCCTTGTCGGCAACCAAGCCAACAGTGGAAACCCGCTCGCGCGCGAGCAGTCGCCGCAATTGGGCGCCGGCATCGTCGGCACCGACGATGCCGACCACGGCCGCGCCCGCGCCCAGTGCCGTCAGGTTGCGCGCCACATTGGCCGCGCCCCCGGGCATGAACTCCTCGCTTTCAAACTCCAGCACCGGCACGGGAGCCTCCGGCGAAATGCGCGACACGCGGCCGCGGACAAACTGGTCGAGCATCACGTCGCCAATCACCAGCACGCGCAGCCGTGCGGCCGCGGCCAGCAGTTGGTGGACGCGTTGCGGGGAGAGCCGGCTCATGAGGAGAGAAAGCCCGTGAGTGGGCTCGTGGCACTGGCGGTCGCCGTTGGTGAGGCCCATCCTATCTCGAAGGCGTCGCGCCCGGCTTCCACCGCCTGCTTGAAGGCCCCGGCCATGCGGCAGGGATCAGAAGCCACGGCAATCGCGGTGTTCACCAGCACGGCATCGGCACCCATCTCCATGGCCTCGGCCGCATGGCTGGGCGCGCCCAAGCCCGCGTCCACCACGACCGGCACGGTGGCTTGATCGAGAATAATGCGAATCTGATCGCGCGTGCGCACACCGCCGTTGGAGCCGATGGGCGAACCCAGCGGCATCACCGTGGCACACCCCGCCTCCTGCAGCCGCTTGGCCAGCACGGGGTCGGCGTTGATGTAGGGCAGGACGGTGAACCCTTCCTTCACCAGTTGTTGCGCGGCGGCGTAGGTCTCGATGGGATCGGGAAGCAGGTAGTGCGGGTCGGGGTGGATTTCCAGTTTCACCCACTTGGGCAGCCCCGCGGCAGCGGCAAGACGCGCAAGCCGCACCGCCTCGGCGGCATTCATGGCGCCGCTCGTATTGGGTAGGATGAGGTACCGCTGCGGATCGATGAACTCAAGAATGTTGGCGAAGGGATCTTTTCGCCCGGACAGATCTGCGCGGCGCAGCGCGACCGTCACGATCTCCGCGCCACTCGCTTCGAGCGCCTCGCGCATCCGTTCTGGCGAGGCAAACTTTCCCGTGCCCAGCAGCAGGCGCGAGGCGAACGAACGGTCGGCGATTTGGAGCGGGCGCGAGGCCACGGGCGAAAACTACGCCGCCCCCCGCGACGCGTCGAGCGCGCTTTGAAATTGCGTTGGCAGCACCGGCGCCATGCCGCATCCTTTCCCCAGCGATGAATCGCAGCGCGCTCTCGCAACTGGCCCGTCGCACGCGCGCACCGGCCATCACCTGGCTCATGCAATCGGCCCTGCAGCGGCCGCGCCTCATTTCGCTTGCGGCAGGGTTCACGGACAACCCATCGCTGCCGGTCGGTGCCACGCGGCGGCTGGCGGCGCGCCTACTGCGATCCACCCGGCGGGCGCAACCGGCGCTGCAGTACGGCACCACGGCGGGCGATCCGCTGCTGCGCGAGCGCATCGCCCAGCACGTGCGCCTGCTGGATGGCGCGGGCCCGCGCGCTCCCGGCTACGGGAAAGACCAAGTCGTCGCGACGCACGGCTCGCAGCAGCTGCTCTACCTCATCACCGAGGTGCTTTGTGATGCGGGTGACATCGTGCTCGTGGAAGACCCGACCTACTTTGTCTTTCTGGGGATTCTGCAAAGTCACGGCTTGGTGGGGCGCGGCATCCGCACCGAACCGGACGGACTGGATTTGGCCCACTTAGAAGCGGTGCTCGAGGATCTGCGCGCACGCGGCTTGTTGCCCCGACTGAAGCTGCTTTATCTCGTGAGCTATTTCAGCAATCCCGCCGGCACCACCGTGAGCCTGGCCAAGAAACAGGCGGCCCTGCGCCTCTTGCGCAAGTATGAACGCGACGCCGGCCATCCCCTCTACTTGCTGGAGGACGCGGCGTACCGCGAGCTGCGCTTTGCGGGAGAGGACATCGCCTCTGCCATCACCGCCGATGCTGGGCGCGGCCGCGTCCTCTACACCAGCACCTTTAGCAAGCCCTTCGCCACGGGCCTGCGGCTGGGCTACGGCCTGCTGCCCGAGCCGGTGCAGAGCGCCGTGCTGCGCGTCAAAGGCAATCACGACTTTGGCACGACCAACTTTCTGCAACACCTCTTGAGCGACGCGCTGGCCTCCGGCGAGTACGCCCAACAGGTGGCGCGCCTGCAAGCGCGCTATGCACGCAAGGCGGTCGTGTTCACTGCCGCCCTGCGCCAGCATCTGCCGCCCTCGGTGACCTGGCAGGCACCCGCGGGCGGGCTCTACGTCTGGGCGCGCTTCCCCAAAAGCGTGCGAACCGACGCACGCTCCGCGCTCTTCCGCGCCGCACTGCGCCACGATGTGCTCTACGTTCCCGGCGGCCTGTGCTACGCCGACGATCCCGCCCGTCGCATCCCCAACCACGAAATGCGGCTGAGCTTCGGCAGCGCCAGCCTTGCAGATCTTTCAGAAGGCGCCGCCCGTCTCGCGCGTGCCCTGCGCCGGGTACTCTAAGAGCGATTTTCCCCTCGCGGCCCCCCGGTCTCAACCTTTCGCCCTGCCCACCCCCTCTCGCCACGTCAAACACCTAGCTAGCGGTTCCATTGTGAGCAACCCTAACTTGGTTGTTTGTTCCCTGCCGTTCAACATTTACAGCATCAGGGGGGTGTCATTTGCTTAGTCTCGCATCCCCATCGCTAAGTCGAGGGAGGTGAATCAATTGCGACCGTGGGCTGAAGGCGGTTCCGCCAGCTATTTGCGTCATTGTCTTCTGTGGATGGGATGGATCGTTTTTTTGCTCCAATCCCAAGGGTGGGGGTTTGTCCTCATGGGGCCAGTGGATGGCGAACGTCGAGCGCCAGTGAATCAGAATCTGATACGATGGAATTATTTATCCAGCTATGTTGCGGGCAGCCCCGCAAGAATCACTTACACGGATCCGTGGGGTGCGCCCAAGGACATTGATCGCTTCTTCCGTTGGAATATCCCGGACTTCGCCTACAGCTTCGATGCCAGTTTCGTGGGCTACTTCGGCCCAGAAGGTGTGGATGCGGTGAACGAAGCCATCTAGACCATCAACGACTTCTTTGACAACGAAGATTATTCGGGCTGCAGCCAGCTTGATTTCACCAAGCATGGGTTTGCTGGCAACTACAATACGACTTGGATCAACTCGACGGCTCAGAACGCGCAGATCATCGACCTTAAATCGCTCGTGCTGGGGATGATGGTGAACTTTCTGGGCGTGGGCAACGCGCATCGCCACGCCTTTTCCATTGTCGCACAAACCCCCAATGCTTCGACCAACGCCATCAACTTCCGCGTGCGGCTGCGCAACTACGATCCCTTGTCCCGCCAACCCACCGACCGGATTAACGGCGTTCAGTACAGCTACCGGCTCATCCACGACGCTGGCAACACAAGCCCCGGCACACCTTTGCCAACCTTCACGGCAGCCGATATGGAAGAGTTCACCGCCGACCAGAGCGGCAACGCCTGGTCGGCCGTGGCCGCCATCACGTCTGCTTTCTACGGAAACAGCCGCCTGTTTTGGACCGAGACGCCCTCGCTCTTCAACTTCGGTGTGTACTACGACGGCCGCAACGCCATGGGCGGCCGGTTTGCGCCACGGCACGCGCTCACCTACGACGACGCGGGCGGCTTGAAATATCTTTACTCGACCAACACCTACGTTTGGGAATCCATTGATCTGGCAGGACAAAGCTTTGGAAGCGGCCCGCGCATAGTAGGTATTAACCATATCGTTGCGGAGCCAGCGCAATTTGCGCCGAGCCATCTCTCCAAATACTTGGGGTTTGAGCACGGGAACTGGCCCATGCGAGGCAATTCCGGGATCACGCCAAGCCTGGGCACAGCTCCCTTGGGCAGCCCTCTACGTGGATTTCCAATCCAATCGAAAATTGTTGGGCCAGGATCGTCGTCCCCAATCGGGGGAACAGTCACGTATCCTGAAATCGGTCCGATAAGAACACGAGCTGGGGTTTTTTCAAAATCCAAGCTGCTCGCCATTCGTGGTGGGATTGACCGCATTCGTTTTCATCACCGCTCCTTCGATTCGTTGCTGGGCCAGAACTACAGCTCAACCAACTTTGTCTGGACGGACACTTTCCTCTTTTCCCCCAACTTCATTCCTGATTTGAACGCCACGATGACTGGTTTGAGTGTTCAGAACGCGCAGGGCGAGGAAATTGGCAGCCATACCCTTGGCCGGCCGGGCATTGTCTGGAACCAGCCCAATCAAAACTTTGAAGGCGCCACCTTTTCACTGCGACCGGAAACCATGGCGAGCTCCCGGTTCTTGCAACAAAAACTCGCGCGGCCTGTGGATGAGCCGGACATCCTGTTTACAGCGGAGAATCTGGTTGAATCTGGGGATGGTATGCCCATTGGCTGGATAGTGGACGGGAAGGGCTATGCCGGTGCTGAGTTTACCGGACCAGTGTTTAAGGTCGTTGATGAACGACTCAACAGCCCGGAGGTATTTGGCAATTTCGATGGCACAAGAGGGCCGGGCCATTTCACGATGTACAACCTAAATGGCGTAAACCCACTGACAGATTATTCGGAACATGGATTTGTTTTCCGGTTCGCCAAATTTCATGAAGATCATGAAATCCTCTGGAGTGGGGAGGCGAGTGTGGTGGGGAACCTGACGAAGCTGGCGTCGTTGTGGGGGCACATCAAGGGGCCTGGTCCTGCGGATGTGGTGACGTTTCCGAGGGGGAACACGCAGGCGCGTGTAGAGAACGCGGTGATCCCGGATGTGTCAGCGCCATCGATTACCTTGGTGAGCGACAGTGGAGGGGCGGCGCCGATTGAGGCGAGCACGCTGACGCGGACGGAGGAGGTTCTGACGATTGTGGGGAGTGAGATGGCGAGTGCGACGGCGATTGACGTGATGTCTGGGGATCTGGTGGTTCAGACGATCTTCCCCGTGGACCAGTACATTGTGTCGAACAGCCGGATTGATCTGCCTGCGGGGACGATCAGCGATGCGGGAGAGGGGACGGAGCGTCAGGTGCGGGTGTGGAACTCGGTGGGAGCGGGGGTGAAGAGCGTGCAGAAGTTCAAGATTGAGACGGGGCGCCCTGTGATTACGTCGACGGACGC
>SYLI01000086.1 GCA_005809105.1 Verrucomicrobiales bacterium
GATGCGGTTGGGCCCGCCGCCCAGGATCATCACCTTCTTCGCCGTGTTGCCCTTCACCTCGTCGTCGCCGCGATCGTAGGTGGAATAGTAGTAGGGCGTGTACGCCTCAAACTCGGCCGCGCAGGTGTCCACCAGCCGGTAGCTAGGAACCAAGCCCAGCCGCTTGCGCTCGGCGCGCACGGCGTCCTCGCTCGTGCCGGTGAGGTGCGCAATCTGGCGGTCGGAGAAACCCAGCGACTTGGCTTTGGCCAGTTGTTCAGGCGTCATCGGCAAGTCGGATTAGAAATTCCGGCGAAGTAAGACCGAGGCCACAGGGACTGGCAAGCGGAACCTCAGAGAAACCCCAGCGCGCGCTCCAGCTCCGCGTCGGTGTTGTAAAAATGCGGCGACAGGCGCAGATAGCGACGGCCCTCGCGGTCCACGCGCAGCGATCCCTCCACGCCCCCCGACGCCAGTCTGGCGTGCAGCGCGGCCATGTCCTCACCCGGTTTGAAAAACGACACGATGCCCCCAGCGTGCGTAGGCGGCGCGTCGGCGTGCAGCACCTCATAACCACGTGCGTCGAGGGCGGCCACCAGATGGGCGCGCTGGCTCAGCAGCCGGGCGGCGATGGTATCCACGCCCATTTCAAGGATGAGTTCCAGAGCGGCGTTGAGTCCGGCGATACCCAGAATGTTGTGGCTCGCCGGCTCGTACCGGCGCGCGTCGCGGCGCAGCGACAGCTCCGACTGGGCCACGTAGTCCGGACAGCGCACGTTGTTCCACCCCAGCACGGTGGGGCGCAGTTGATCCTGCAGCTCGTGGCGGACATACAGCAGACCCGACGCGCAGGGCCCAAGCAGCCACTTGTGGGAATCGGCGGCCAGAAAGTCCACGGCATCCACCGTCGTTGGAAAGGCGCCCAAGGTCTGGATGCCGTCCACACAAAACAGGATTTTTCGCTCGCGCAGCGCGCGGCCAATGGCGCCCAAGTCCGGCCGCCATCCTGAGATGAAATGGCAGGACGCCAGCGCGACAAGCCGCGTGCGCGCATCCACACTTTCAAGAACGGCGTCGAGCGTGATTTGTCCCAGGGCCGGCGCATGAAGGTGGCGCACGTTCACGCCGCGCGAGGCCAGCGCCATCCACGGATAGATGTTGGAGGGGTAGTCTTCGAAGTACAGCAGCACGTTGTCGCCCGTGCGCCAATCGAGCCCGTTGGCCACGGTTGCCAGCCCTGCCGTGGTGGAGCCCGACAACGCCACTTCGCGCGGGTCGGCGCCGAGAAGTTGGGCGGCGCGCTGGCGAGCCTGCGAGAGCAATTCCCCCAGGCCAGTCTCCTGATCGGCAATCCCGCCTGCGGCGGCACACGCGGCAATCGCCCCACTCACGCGCCGTGGCAGGGGGCTCACGCCGGCGTGCGCCAGATAGACTTTGTGAACCGCTACGGGAAACTCGCGCTGCCGCAACGATTCATCGCGGTGCAGTTGGGCGAGCGTCATGGTTCCCGCCGCGAGGGGCGCGTCAAACCAGCGACTGGTCGAGCAGTTTGGCGAGCGCGGTTTTGGGCTGCATCCCCATGCTCTGGGCCACCCTCTGGCCTCCCTTGAACACCATGAGCGCCGGAATTCCAGTGACTCCGTAGCTTACGGCCAATTGTTTGGTGGCGGCATCGGTCTCGATATCCACCTTGGCCACCTTGGCGCGACCGGCGTATTCGTCGGCCAATTGGTCGAGGACCGGCCCAAGCATCTTGCAGGGACCGCACCAAGGCGCCCAAAAATCCACGAGCACGGGCACGGTGCTTTCGAGCACCTCGGTCTTAAAATTGCCCGCGTGGGCGATCTGAACATTGGGCGACGCCATGGGCTTGAAATCCTAGGGTTCGGCGGAGGCGAAAGGAAGCAGATTGTTAGCTGGCGTCGAGCTTGCTGATGACCTTGAGCCACAACACGACCACCACGCCGATGGACACCAAGGCAGCGACGATGGCCAGAATCATGTCAAGCTTGCTCGGAGGGGGCGCCACCGCGCCGTCTCCCTCCTGTTCCGGCGCCACAACGGGCGCGGCCTTGCGCGGCCCGCCTGCTTTGATGGCCGCCTTTGCGGCAGCCACAGGTGGTTTGGTGGGGATTTCTTCGGTGGGAGGCGACTCCCATTCTGGTGGCGCTTCCGCCACTTCCGCCTGCTGAACCTGTTGAGCTAGGGCCGGGGCGGGCATCACTGGCACGGCACGCGCCACCACCGGCGCACCCGGCGCAGGCATCGAAATCCGCTGGTGCGTGGGGGCCACCGTGGCCGTCGGCGGAGAGCTCGAAGTGGGCACTCCCTGCGCCACCGGTTGCCTCTGCGGCACGGGCGCCATGGGGCGTGTCGTCCCCGCAACGGGAGGTGCTGCGATGCGCTGTGGCCCTGCGGGCGCGGCTGCGGGCAATCGAATCGCCTGGGGCGCAGCACCCGGGACGGCCGTGGGTGCCTGGACCGGCGCGGCGACAGCCGCGCGGCCGGGCAGATTAATCCGGATGGTGTTCTTCGCCGAAGGCTTTGGGGGAAGACTGATGCGAACGGTCGCCTTCTTCTTTTGCGTTACGGAAGGGTCGGCAGTGGGGGGGACTTCCGACATAGCAATTTGCTAGGGTGAGAGTACGAATGGCATGGGGCGCTGTCAATGCTCTGGACGCCATTCGCGGCCCATCCACTCCCTGCATGCGCACGTTTTCGCGTGGGCCCATTCCCCTCTGGCGCTTTCATCCCCCCCTCTCACGTCTAATCTTTTGTATTGATTCAACTTATGGCGGACATTAGTCTTACCACGTTCCAGAAACCTCAACCGGGAACTCATACCTATGGCTAAGAAAAAACACGTCGGTTCGCACCATCATGACGAGGCTGCGGCACACCACGAAGCGGCCGCCCATCACCACCGGGAGGCTGCCAAGCACCACTCGTCGGGTGACCACCATCAGGCGGCGCACCATGCCCACATCGCGCACGGCCACCACCTGCATGCGACCCACCACCACGAGGAGGCTGGGAAGCATCACGCCAAGTCGCACGGGCACCATGGCAAGTAGCACGGTGAGGCCGTGATTGGGTGATCTGAATTAGCCTAAAAGAAACGCATCGCCGCGACTGGGGGGAACCCTCGATCGTGGCGATTTTTTTGACTGCAAGCGAGTGGAGGCCACGCGCTTTGCCGGGGCGCATGAAGCGTTCATCGACGGCGCGGGCGGGCGGCCCGCCTTGTCCTTTTGCTTCACCTAGATGGATACCAGTGCTCCTGCAAGCCGAGTTCATCCGCCCCGAAGCCCTTGGGTTCCGACCCGACGGGGAAGATGCGGCCATCAATGCCCATGTCGCCCAGCTCTTGTTCTTGATGCCGCCCAGCGCGGTGACGGCCCAGTTCTCGAAGGGCATAGGCTTTCACTTCACGCGAGACCCTTTGGGAGTCTCCATCCGACGTAGTTGTGAATTGTCGTGCCCGGTGCGTAGTGCAACTCCGTGTGTTGAGTTTGCTTCGACATCTTCATTGCCCCATTGCGACCAGCAATGCCGAGCAAAGCGGGCGAAGAGTTCGAGAAACGGCCCCGAAGAACATGATTCGATCAGATCGTAGATTTCATCTGGCTTGCGCGAGTGCTCACGCTTGCGGGTGGCGAGAAAGTTCACCTGCGTCCGTCCCGGAGTGAGCGGGCGCATACTGCCCCGCACGCCGAAGAGGAGCAACTCGGTCACGTTGCGGAAATAGAACCCCACTCCGTGGCCGTCGGGGCCGCCATCCTTGCGGATTTTATGCCAGACGATGTTTGATTTGCAGGTGAAGCCCCAGCGACGCACGACTTCCATCCCCTCCGCCAGTAGGGCATTTGGCACCCACAGATAAAGATGAGAACGAGCGGCGGCCAGACGTGAGACCGGCAGCTCAAAGATCTCTTCTAACTCCATTGTTGGGTAGCGCAGCAGGCGTCTGTGCTCGGTAGCCATCTTCCCCGTGCGGTTTTGAAACTGCCAAGGCGAGTCAGCGAGCATCGTGGCAAACTGTTCCTGCATCTTGCTACGCAAGTCTTCCGCTGCGGTGGGGGCGGACAGATTATAGATTGTCTGCATAAAGCGGTTTTCTAATTCCGAACACGAGGATGGGACACCCGGCTCCTCCTCCGCCCTGCATGCGCGGGAGGAGTTTGGACATGTGCGTAGTGGAGGCCCGAAAGGATGAGCCACGTCCAAGTCCATCGAAGACATCCTGCAATTCATCACAGCGAGTGATGTTGATGCCAACCGAGCTGACGCGGAGATCGAAAAGGAGGCGGAAGTTGTTCAGGTCGCGATCAAAGAACCACTACGGCCACGGCTGTGGCGTGCGTGTCGGTGTGGCTTAAGCTCACATGAACCGTGTGGCCCTGCCGCGATTGCAGGAGCGCACGGCCCTTGCCGTGCAACACGATGAAAGGCTGGCCTGAAGGATGACGGCTCACTTCGATGTCCTGCCAGCCCAACTGCGAGCCGATGCCCGTGCCCAACGCCTTGGACACGGCCTCCTTGGCCGCAAAGCGCGCGGCCAGGTGGCGCGCGGGAAACCGTTGTGCCAGGCAGTAGGCAATCTCCTCGGCGCGCAAGATCCGCGTGAGGAATCGGTCGCCGTGGGCCTCATGCGCCTGCGCGATGCGCGCGACTTCGATGATGTCAATTCCTGTGCCGAGTATCATCGCGTGACCGGTCTGGGATATCCCCGCATCAATGCCCGCATTTCCCGCACCGCCTTCGTGAGGCCCACCGCAATGGCGCGGCTAACGATGCTGTGGCCGATGTTTAACTCCTCTAGATGGGGCACGGAGAAGAGCGCCCTTAGATTGACATAATTGAGCCCGTGCCCCGCGTTGATGCGCAGACCGCACTCGTGGCCCTGTTGCGCGGCGGTAATGAGCCGGCCCAGTTCGGCCTGCGCTCTGCCTTTCGCCGAGCAGGACTCCGCGAAGCGGCCTGTGTGTAGTTCCACGAACTGCGCCCCCACCTCGGCGGCGGCGTCCACTTGCTTAGATTCCGGCGCAATGAAGAGGCTCACCTCAATCCCCGCATCGTTCATTTTCTTGCGCGTCACCGCCAACGCCCTGCGGTGCCGCACGACATCAAGCCCGCCCTCGGTGGTCACTTCCTGCCGCCGCTCAGGCACCAGGCAAACGATGTCCGGCTTGACCTTGAGCGCCAAGGCCACGATTTCACGCGTGTTGGCCATCTCCAGATTGAGCCGCGTCTGCAGCGCGCTGCGAAGTGCGAAGATGTCGCGGTCCTGGATGTGCCGCCGATCCTCGCGAAGGTGCGCCGTGATGCCATGCGCACCCGCCGCCTCGCAGGCAAGGGCCGCAGCGACGGGACAGGGTTCGCCCCGGCCAAGGCCGCGATAGCGCGCCTCTCGAAGCGTGGCAACGTGATCGATGTTGACGCCGAGCTTGAGCACCGCGCGACGCTAGGACAGTTCCCCCTGCTTGCCAATCCCCAAGGGCGGGAGGAGTGTGGGGTTGGTGAAATGGCCGATGCTGGCGGTAGCGTGCCTCTACGCGGCGGGCGTGTGGTTGGGCGACGTATTGTCCGTGCGGCTGGAAATTCTTTTGGCGGCTGCCATCGCCTCGGCCGCCCTGAGTCTTGCAGCTGTCGTGCTGGTCGCGCGCAGCCATCCAAATCGGACGTGGCGGCGCATCGCATGGATGGGCGGCCGTCCCGCCTTGATGGCCGCACTGGTCATTGCCGGAGCGGCCAATCAGGTGCGACACACCGCAGTCATCTCGCCCGACGACCTGCGGCGTCTTTCACCAACGTTGCCGCTCATCACTACACTGCGCGGGGAGATTAGAGGTGTCATCACTGAACGGTCCTACGGCTCCAATGCCACGTCATCCCGTGTGGCGCTCGATGCCCAAGCGAGGTTGAGCGAGGGGACGTGGATTCCCGCCAGCGGCCGCGTTCTCATTCAGGCCGTCGGCGCACTCGACGAACGCGTGTGCGCCGGTGCAACTGTAGATGTGGACGGCGTTCTGGCCGTCCCGCCCGAGGCCCGTGCGCCGGGACTCTTTAGTTACCGCGACTACCTGGGGCGTCGCGGCATCCATTTCATCCTGCGTCTGGATCAGCATTCCCGTTGGGCGTTTGTGGACGGGGATGCCGCGCCTGCAAAACGGTGGGTGGATCGGTTCGACGCTTGGGCCCGGCGGACGCTCACGCGTGGATTGGAAGGCGAGCAAGAAGTGGGCGAGCTTTTGTGCGCGATGGTTTTGGGCTGGCGCAGCGTGCAATCCGACGAGGCGTCCGAGCCGTTCATGCGTTCGGGCACGATGCATATTTTTGCCGTGAGCGGGCTCAACATCGCCTTTGTCACCTACTTCCTGGTGCAGCTCTTGTGCGTGTTTCGTGTGCCCCGAAACGCGGTCGCCATTGCGGCAATTCCCCTGCTTTGGTTTTACACCGCGGCCACCGACTGGCAACCCTCCGCCCTGCGCGCCACGATCATGATGAGCGTGGTGCTGGGCGGTTGGGCGCTGGCGCGTCCTGTACAGGTGCTCAACTCTCTGGGCGTTGCGGCATTCCTTATCTTGCTCGTCGATCCCCAAGAGCTATTCCATGTCGGCTTCCAACTCTCATTTCTGGCGGTGCTGGGACTCATCCTAACCACCTCTCGCCTTACCTCCACATTGTCAGTGTGGGGGGCGCCTGATCCGCTCCTGCCCCGGATGCTTTGGCCTTGGTGGCGCCTGCTCGCGCACAGGGCATGGCAAGCAGCGGCGCTGCTGGCGGCCACCTCCACCGTGGCGTGGCTCGTATCGGCGCCGTTGTGTGCAAAGTATTTTAATCTCTTCACTCCCGTGGCACTGCTGGCCAACCTCGCGATCGTCCCACTGGCCAGTGTCGTCATTGCGACGAGCATGGGCAGCCTTCTCTTGGGCGCGTGGTGTCCGGCGGCATCCGAAATGTTCAACAACACGGGCTGGCTTTGTATGACATGGATTCTGAAGTGCAGCGAGAGCCTCTCCAACTTGCCCGGCGCCTACTGGTACGTCCGCAGCCCGTCGGGCGAGTGGGTGGCTGCGGCATATCTGGCGCTGCTTTGTCTGGGTGCCGGAGGCTTCGGCCTTCGCATGAGCTGGCTGCCGGCACTGGGATTGGCTGTGGCCGGGTTCGTGGCAGTCGGCAGGGACGCTGCCACCGCTCGCATCACCGTGTTGCCGGCGGGCCCGGCGGTCTTGCAAGAGGCCTTCGCGGACAAGCCCGGTGTGTTGATTGACACAGGCGAAGAATCAACCACGCGTGCCATCGTGGTGCGATACCTGCGCGTCCGCGGCATGGACAGCCTCCAGACTCTGGTTCTGACACACGGCGTAAAACACCACGTGGATGGGTTGGGCGAGATTCTCAAGGAGACATGCGTTGATCGGGTCGTGTTCAGCGGCCCCAATTTCAACACTCAGGCTGGGAAGTCAGCACGGGCCCTCATCGCGGCGCAGGGTGTTGCGCAAGGGGAGGTGGCCAAGGGTGATGCGGTTGGAGCGTGGACCCTGTTGCATCCCCCACGGGACGCACGGTTCTCGCGTAGTGGCGATGGCGCGATTGTCTTGCGAGGTGAGTTTCACGGGGTGCGCGTGCTGCACCTTTCCGATCTGGATTCGGCCGGCCAGCAGGAGCTGCTCGCGAAAGGAGAGGATCTGAGGGCAGATATTGTCATCACGTCTATCCCCACCTATGGGGAGGCGCTGCGCCCGGCGCTTCTGGCTGCGATCAATGCACAGTTGATACTTGTGCAAGGAGGCAAGCAGCCATCGGCGGCACACGCGCTTGAGGGCTTATTGGGGCGACTGCGAGCCACGGGCAGGACCGTGTTTGCCATCGGCGATTCGGGTATGCGGCTGGAAATCCGCAGCGAGGGATGGCGCCTCATCGACGCGAAGTTTCGACTTCTAGCGGCTGGCCTGCCCAGACGTTATTGACGAGGGGCGCGAAAGCGCAGGATGCCAAAGAGAAGAAAGGCGCCCAGTCCATTCATGAGTGAAAAGCCTGCCAGAATCACCAGTAAGTCCTCTGGCCCAGCGTTGCGGCGCGAAGTCACTCCACCGGCAGCACCGGGACGGATGTCGTAGCACGACATGGTGTGCGAATTGCGGACAAACAACCGGCCGTCCGCAACCGCCGGATGGTTCCACGTCTTGCCGTTGAGCGCAGGCACGCGAGCGATGAGTTTTGGATTTTGAGGCGATGCCTCGACCAGCGCCAGATCGCCGTTCTCACAGCTGATGATGAGGTGGCCGGCTACAAGCAAGAGCTGGCCGTGGCCGAAGTTGTCGCCTCGCCATTGAACCAAACCACGGGCGGCGTCGAGGCAGACCAAGTGCGCCGCGTCATCGCTTCCACTGTCATCCAATCCATAGATGTGCCCTTCGTGCAGTACAGAGCTGGTGAACTTGTTTTTCAGATGCTTGTTTTCCCAGACGGTCGTGGCGGTGAACTGCCCCTCTGAAGCCGTGATCTCCAAGAGCGCGCAGCCCTTGCCATAGCCGGCGGAGATGAACACGCGCTGGCCGTCAACCAAGAGAGGCTGCGCAATGTTGTTGTCGTAGCTTAAGGACCAGGGCACGGACCAAAGCACGGCGCCATTGGAGAGCGACAATCCCATCAGCTGGCGTGCCCCCGTAATCAGCAGCTGCTCGGTGCCCGCCAGAGTGACACGCATGGGCGACATGTAGGCTTGGTTTTCCGCCGGGGCCGCCCACTGCAACTCACCCGTCAGCCGGTGGTACGCGATGAGCGTGTTGCGTCCTGCGCCGGCGCGCGCGCCGGCGGTGACGATGACTGAGTCGGCCACCACCAGTGGCGAGGCGCACAGCCCAAACATGAGGTTGCGCGTACCGTGCTCCTCAAGGACGTGCTTCTGCCACAGCACACGCCCCGTGGCGGCATCCAGACAATGCAAGTGTCCTTGGGCGCCCAATGCGTAAACACGATCCTCGTGCCATGTGGGAGTGCTGCGCGGCCCTGCGCCCCCCATGCCGTAGGAGTCGTTGAATCGTGCGGCGTACACGTGCTTCCACAGCCCCCGGCCATCGGCGGCGTTGTAGGCGGTGATGGCCTCGCCCTCGGCCCATTGCTCCATGGTGAAAAGCCTTCCGTGGGCAAGGCTCATCGAGCTGTGGCCGCCGCCCACGTCCGTCTTCCACAGGAGCCGCGGCGCCGCGACATCCCAATCCGTGCGAAGCGGACACGATTCGTGACGCCCGTCGCGGTGCGGGCCGCGGTAGTCCGTCCAGTACGCCGAGGCATTGGTGTCCACGGCCGCGCCCGAGGGCTTCCAGTCGCCGCCGGTGCGCGTCGCATGGCCCCATACCAGCCGCGGCCGGCCGTGGCCGTGCCAGTCCACCGCAGCAGCCCCTGCAATCGTGAGCAGCCAAACGCCCGCGGCGACGAAAAGCAGGCAGTAGGCCACCAGTCCCACAGTGCCCAGCGCGGCCGCCGCCGTGGACGTGCGCCGTTTCCACAATAGATAAATGCCGTAAGGCGGAAGCAGATAGCCGACAAGCCGCGTGGAGGGGACGGCTTTCGCCGCGGCTTGGATGGCCATGGGTGGGGAGTGTAGGGAGAGCGGTGGGTGCGGCAACCCCTTTTAGCGATGCCCGGAAGCTGCTAGCGTTGCGCGCGTGCAAGAACGCCCCTTTCTCACCGCGTCGTGGCGCGACTTGCTCATGGTCAACTGGGCGGTGCCGCCCGCGCTCCTCATGCCGTATGTGCCGCGAGGCGTGGTGCTGGACCCTTGGGAGGGCCGGCACTGGATGAGCCTCGTGGGATTCCGGTTTCTGGACACGCGCATCGGCGGGGTGCGCATTCCCTTCCATCAGGAATTCTGCGAGGTGAACCTGCGCTTCTATGTGGGGCGCCTCGTGGCGGGCGAGTGGCGACGCGGGGTCGTGTTCCTGCGGGAACTTGTGGCGCGGCGCGCCGTGACCGCGCTGGCGCGCTGGTGCTATCACGAAAACTACCTCACGCTTCCCATGCGCGCGGCCGTGTCAAACACCCCGGACGCGTGCGAGGTGGAGTACGGGTGGCGAAGCCGCTCTGGCTGGTCCACGCTGGCGGCCCGCAGCACGGCGCCATGGGAGGATGCGGGGCCTGAGGCGAAGTTCATCACCGAACATTTTTGGGGCTACAGCCGGCAACGTGACGGTGCTACGCGGGAATACCGGGTGGACCACCCGATGTGGCGCGTGCGTCTGCCGGAGTCGTTGCGTGTCGAAGGCGCATTCGAGGAAACATACGGCGAGAATTTCGCGCAGCACCTGCGGCGCGCACCTGATTCGGCGTTTGTGGCCGACGGCTCGGCCGTCTCGGTTTTCGCCGGCACGCGGCTAGGCGATCACCTCTGAGACCACGCGGGCAGGCCGGTCGTTGGTGAGCTTTTGCTCGCGGCCGGCGTGGTGGTAAGTCAGGCGCGTGTGGTCGATGCCAAAGAGCTGGAGCAGGGTGGCCTGATAGTCATTGGCGGTGACCCGGTTCACGACGGCGCGATGGCCCACCTCATCGGTCTGCCCATAAGTGATGCCGGGCTTAAAACCGCCGCCGGCCACCCACGTGCTAAAACCCTGTCCGTTGTGATCGCGCCCGGGCTTGCTTCGAGCCTGAACCAGCGGCAGTCGGCCGATCTCACCGCCCCAATGCACGACGGTGGTGTCGAGCAGCCCCCGCATTTTCAAGTCGCTGACGAGCGCGGCGGCGGGCTGGTCGGTGCGCTTGCAAATGCCCGGCAGCGATTCGCGGAGATTCTCGTGGGTGTCCCAAGGCTGGCCGGCAAGGAGGATTTGCACGAAGCGCACCCCGCGCTCCACAAGCCTGCGCGCGATGAGACAGCGCGTGCCGTATTCGCGCGTGGCGTCCTGATCCAGGCCGTACAACTTGCGGGTGGCCTCGCTCTCGCCGGTGAGGTCCAGCGCGTCCTTGGCCGCCGTCTGCATGCGCGCCGCCAGTTCAAAGCTGGCGATGCGCGCTTCCAAGGCCAGCTCGCCGGGCAGGCGTGTGGCGAGGTCGGCATTGAAGGCATCCACCAAGTCCAGATAATGCCGCTGGGCTTGGCCGCGCAGGCGCGCCGGCGGGTCGAGGTTGAGGATGCGCGGCTCCCGCGCGCGCAGCACGGTGCCTTGAAAGAGACTGGGCAGCCAGCCGTTGCTCCAGTTGGACATCGTGTCCACCGGATAACCATCGGGGTCCGACAGAACCATGTACGCGGGCAGATTGTCGGCCGCGCTGCCCAGCGCGTACGTCAACCACGACCCCATGCTGGGCCGGCCCAACACCGCAGGCACGCCCGAGTTGATATAGCGGATGGACACTTCGTGTCCGTTGTGGCCCGAGTGCATGGAGCGGATGAGGCAAATCTCGTCCACGATGCGCGCCGTGTGCGGCAGCAGCTCACTCAGTTCCGTGCCGCACTGGCCGTGCGGGCGAAACTTCCACGGGCTTCCCAAAAGCGTGCGGCTGGCGTCGCTGACAAAGCTGTAGTCCACCTCGCCGGAGTAACTCTTGCCATCCATCCGCGAGAGTTCCGGCTTGGGGTCAGTCAGGTCCATGTGGCTGGGCCCGCCGTGCATGAACAACGAAATCATCGCCCGCGCCTTGGGAGCGAAGTGTGGCTGCTTGGGCCGCAAATCAAATGAGCGCGGGCCACGGGGGATGTCCGGGGGCGTCGCCCGCAGCGTCTCGCGCTCCAGAAGCGCGGCCAGCGCGACGAAACCAACACCCATGGCGTCGCGGGCCAGGAATTCGCGCCGACTGAGTTTCTGCGGCGTCATGCCAGTAGCTCCTTCACCACGCGCGCGGCCTGGCCGTCGATGAGCGTCTGTTCCGTGGCGTTGCGTTTGTACATCAGCCGCGCGGGATCCAGCCCGAAGAGGTGCAGCAGCGTCGCGTGATAGTCGTAGTGGTGCACCACGTCGCGCTCGGCATTGAGGCCCCACTCGTCGGTCGCGCCGTGAATGTGCCCTCCGCGAACGCCGCCGCCGGCCAGCCACATCGAGAAACCGTACGTGTTATGGTCACGACCCACCCGCTGGCGGCCCGTGTCATTCTGGATGACGGGCAGGCGACCCATCTCGCCGCCCCAATGCACGAGCGTGGAATCCAAGAGACCGCGCGACTTGAGATCCTTCACGAGCGCGGCGCTCGGCCGGTCAATTTTTGCGCACGCCGCGGGAAGGGCCGAGAGGATGTTGCCGTGGTGATCCCAGAATTGGTTCTGCGTAAACACCTGCACAAAGCGAACGCCGCGCTCCACCAGCCTGCGGGCAATGAGGCAGCGGGTGCCAAAGTCGCGCGTGGCGTCCTGATCGATCCCGTACATTCTGCGGGTCGCATCGCTTTCATTGCGAATGTCCATTGCCTCCGCAGCCGCCATCTGCATGCGCGCCGCCAGTTCAAAACTGGCGATGCGTGCCTCCAAGTCCAGTTCGCCAGGATGCTTCAAGAGGTGGTCGCGATTGAGCGACGAGACTAAATCCAGATAACGCTGCTGGGGCGGTCCACGCAGGTGTTCAGGCGCGTCGAGATTGAGGATGCGCGGCTCGCGCGGGCGCACCACGGTGCCTTGGAAAAGCGAGGGCAGCCATCCCGCGGACCAGTTGAGAACACCCAGCACGGGCAGGTTGGCCGGGTCGCGCAGCACCATGTAGGCGGGAAGGTTGTCGCACTCGCTGCCCAGTCCATAGGTGAGCCAGCTTCCCAGCGCGGGCCGCCCGCTGATGGGTCGGCCGCTGTTGAGCGCATCAATGGACTGGCCGTGATTGTTCACCCCCGTGCGCATGGATCGGATGAGGCAGATGTCATCGGCGATCGTGCCCAGATTCGGAAGCAGCTCCGACAATTCCATGCCGCACTGGCCATGCCGCTGGAAATTCCAAAAGCTCGGGAGCACCTTCGGGCTGGCCTGCGCGGCGTTGTCGTACTTGATCTCTCCGGGGAAGGGCTCTCCGGCATATTTCGCCAGCAGGGGCTTGGGGTCGGTGAGGTCAATGTGGCTCGGGCCGCCCTGCATGAAGATCGAGATCATCGCACGTGCTTTGGGTGCGGCGTGCGGCGTCTTGGGAGTGAGCGAATGAGCCTCCCTCACCAGATCGGGTTTCAAGGGGTCGGCCGCCAGCTTCTGTCGTTGCAGCAGCCAAGCCATCGCCGTACCGCCCAATCCCATCGCATGGGACGCGAGGAAATGGCGCCGGGTGGATTGCCGCCGTGGATCAGTCCACATACAGAAACCCATTAGAACTGAGCAGCGCGTGGCAGTAGGAGGCTAGGGCCGTGACGGCGGGTGCCGGGTCCTTCTGCCCGGCGAAAACCGCCGTCTGTGCCGCCAGATAGGTCTTCGCGCGGGCCATGTCCTCGGCTTTGGGTTCGCGGCACAACGCCAGTTCCCACGCGAGCGCCACCTGAAGGTCGGGCTGGTCGCGGTGCGCCTGCACGAGGCGCTGCGCCATTGCGAGAGACTGAGCCAGAATGAAGTCGTGGTTCATGAAGATCAACGCCTGGGGCGCAACGGTGGACACAGGCCGCTTGGCGCAGGCTGGCTCCATCGCGGGCGCGTCGAATGCGTTAAACAGGGAGAGCACGCGCGACCGGCGCACCTGGATGTACACGCTGCGGCGGTTTTCCTGGCCCTTGAGGTCAATCGTCTTGTCCGGCTTGCGTTCGCCGTCCAAGTTTTCCCGGCCAATGACGAACTGGCCAACCTCGTCTTCCATCACGGGCACGGGCTTGCCGAACATTTCCAGATTGAGCCGCCCACTGGCAGAGAGCACGCTGTCGCGAATGGCCTCCGATTCCATGCGGCGCACGTTCATGCGCCCGAGTAGCCGGTTGTCCGGATCGGCGGCGTCGGCCTTGTCGCTGCGCTGCGCGGTCTGCCGGTAGGCGTGGCTGGTCATGATGAGTTTGTGCAGGCGTTTGAGCTTCCAGCCATTGCGCGCAAAATCCACCGCGAGCCAGTCGAGCAGTTCAGGATGACTGGGCTGCTCGCCCAGCCGTCCGAAGTCGCCCGGCGTGTCCACAATGCCGCGTCCGAAATGGTGCAGCCAGACGCGATTCACAATCGCCCGGCCGGTGAGCGGATGCGTGCCATCCGTCAGCCGCTTGGCCAGTGCCAGCCGTCGGCCGCTCGATCCCAAGCCCGTACTTTTCTCGGGGATGGAATGGCCGGGCTGCTCGACGACCGAAAGTTCGCCGGGTTTCACGGCGGCCTTGGGCTGTGCGTGGTCGCCCCTGTGGAAGATGTGGGTGAGGGGTTGGGCGCCGGCCGGCTCGGTGAGAGCCAGAATGAACTGCTCCTCAGGCTTGGTGTCGCGCACGTCCTTGGCCTTCGCAGCCATGTCCTTCAAAATCTTTTCGGACATCATGTCCCGAAAGCCCTTCGCGCGGTCTGAGAGCGCCTGTATTTCGGCGGCGGCGGCCACATCAAACTGCGCCAAGGACGCTTCGTCCACCGCCGCGGCGGGATGCGTTGCCAGTAGTTGCTTCTGCGCCTCGGTGCGTTTGTCGGCTGTCGTCTGGCGCGCCGCATCGAGGGGAGCGCGCGCTTCGGCGGGCGCCTTTTCCAGAGCGGCCTTGCGGATGCGCTCCACGTGCGCCGCGAGCTTCGTTTTCCGCTCGGTTTCGCGCTTGGCGGCCTCGCCGCTGTATTCGTTGTCGTAGAGGTAAAGTGAGCCGGCGCTGATGTTGCCGATGCTCGGATGGTCCTTGAGCAGTGTCTTCTGCACGGCGGTGCGGTTGGCGTCAGGCGTGCGGTAGGCGTCGCGCAGCGAAGCCCGGAGCGATTCGGGTTGTTTGCCCAACTGCCAGTCCAGCGTGAGCGTGATGAAGTGCTCCACCTTTTTCTGGCGTTCGGCATCGAGCACCTTGGCCTGATCTTCGATGGCGGCGGCCTTGCTGCGGTCGGCGTCGGTGTAGAGCGAAATTTGCCGGGCCGCAGGAACGCGCCAGTTGTTCCAGTCCAGCGCCGGCTCGAAGATGGCGCGCATGCGATAATAATCGGCCTGCGGGATGGGGTCGTACCGGTGATTGTGGCAGCGTGCGCATTCCAGGGTCAGCCCGAGCAGCGCGTTGCCCACGATTTGCAGGGTGCCGGCAATGTTTTCGTTGCGTGCCACCTTCTCATCCACGCCTTGACCGGTGCCGTCGGGCGCCATGCGCAGGAAGCCCGTCGCAGCCAGCTTGTCAATCTGCCCTTGCGACAGGTTGGCGTGCGGTGGCGGCACCATCTCGTCGCCGGCCAGTTGTTCCTGAATGAATTGGTCGAAGGGCAAATCGCGGTTGAAGGCGCCGATGACATAATCGCGGTAGCGCCATGCCCAGAGGCGCTCGCGGTCGGCTTCTGTGTAGCCTTCGGAATCGGCGTAGCCGGCAACATCCAGCCAGTGGCGGCCCCAACGCTCACCATAGCGCGGCGAGGCCAGCAGGCGATCCACCAGCTTCTCGTACGCATCGGGCGCGCTGTCCTTGAGAAATGCGGCCGTCTCCTCCGGGGAGGGTGGAAGGCCGGTGAGGTCAAAGCTGGCGCGGCGCAGCAACGTGCGTTTGTCGGCGAGTGGCGAGAAACCCAGACCTTGCGATTGCAGTCGCTCCAGAAGAAAGGCGTCAATGGGATGGGCTACACCCTTCTGTGGCACGGCGGCGTTTTTAAGCGATTGGAAGGCCCACCATGCGCGTTCCTCCTCCGTGATCAACGCGGCGTTGGGATCCTGCGGCTCGGCGCGCAGGGTGAGGGCACCACCGGCGATCCATGCCTTGATGATGGCGATCTCTGCCGGCGCCAGTTTCTTGGCACCCTTGGGCATTTCTCCGCTGGCGACGTTCTTGTAAAGGGGGCTGGCGTCGGGCTGATGCACAATGACAGCGGCTCCCTTCTCGCCGCCCTGCACGAGCAGCCGCCGCAGCCGCACATCAAGCCCGCCCTTGGTCTTGCCGTCCTCGCCGTGGCAGTGGAAACAATGGGCCTTGAGGATGGGCCGCACGTCCTTCTCGAACGTCGGTGCGGCGGGGGCGGCGTGGAGATGGGCTGCGGCCAGCGAAACGCCAAGCAGCGCAAAGACGGAAATGGGGCTGGGCAATGCCATCAGAAATTTCGACAAGCGATGGTGCCGGTTCATTCACAGCAGGCACGCTGAATTTTGCTTCCCAATTCGGGATGCGTGCCTAAGGTCTTCATTGGTACCACCATGAAAACATCCCCCCGCATTCTTGGGCTCATGGCCGCTTTCGCTGCGGCTCTCGTTCCCGCCGCCGAAGTCGAACTGCAACCCCTCGCGGCGCAGGCGGCGCGAGTTGCCAGCGCCTTGGAGTTTCTGGGCGAACCATTGGACGCCAAGTCCAAGGCCGCGCTGGAGCAGGCCAAGACGCCCGCCCAGATTCAGGAGGTGCTCGATGCGCGTGCGCTCTTCGTCGTGCATATTAATCCGGAAATGCGCGTCAAGGTGGCGGCAGGCGCCGCCAAGCCGCAACTGGTGGAGAATGGCTGGCGCCAGTTTCTGGTGAAGGTGGTGAATGAATCGGGCACCACGGCCGCCCTTCGCGCGGAGAGCCCCAACGCGCTGCGCCTTTTCAACTCGCCCCAGGCGGACGTACCCAGCCGCTGGCTGGACCTTGCGATGTTCGACGCGCAACCGATGCGGCCGACGCTCAGCGGTCTGGGTGTGGAGTACCGCATCGTGCAGCTCTACAGCCGCGATGCGGGCCGGCGCGAGGCGAAGATCAGCTTCAACGTGGGGCAGGGAACACAGGACTTGGGATTCCGCAATGAGACCGACCTCTTGTTCGATTGTCTGGCGGCTCCTGAAATCGTCCTGGGGGTGAAGGACGAGTTGGGCCGCCCCACCACCGCGAGCTTCCTCATCCGTGATGCACAGGGGCGCACCTATCCCTCGCAGGCCAAGCGTCTGGCGCCGGACTTCGCCTTTCATCCGCAGGTGTATCGCGCCGACGGCGAGACACTGCGCCTGCCTGCCGGCGCCTACACGGTGGAATTCCAGCGCGGGCCCGAGTCGGTCGCGCAGGTGCGCGCCGTGACGGTCGGAGCGGCAACCCGCCGGCTGGATTTCAAGGTGCAACGCTGGGTGGATCCCGCGGCGCTGGGCTGGATCTCCGGCGACCATCACATCCATGCCGCCGGTTGCGCGCATTACACCAATCCCACCGAGGGCGTGCACGCCCCGGACATGATGCGCCACGTGCTGGGCGAGGATTTGAAGGTCGGCTGCAATCTCACCTGGGGGCCGTGCTTCGATTATCAGAAGCAGTTTTTCACGGGCAAGGAGGACAAGGTTTCGGCGTGGCCTTACCTCCTGCGTTACGACGTGGAGGTGTCGGGCTTCGGATCGCACCAGAGCGGGCACCTGTGCCTGCTGCGCCTCAAGGATCAGATGTATCCCGGTGGCGAATCCAAGAACCACTGGCCCACGCTGGGGCTCAACACCCTGCGCTGGGCAAAAAAACAGGGCGCGCTGGTGGGCCCAGCGCATTCGGGTTGGGGATTGCAGCCGGCGGCACCGGGCGATCAGGCCCCGGTGTCGAGCAAGACCTCGAAGGATTTTCGCGACGCCGCCCAAACCCTTCCCAATTATGTGATCCCGCCCTTCAATGGCATCGGCGCCAATGAGTACATCATGGACGTGACGCATCAGGTGCCCGGCCCGGATGGGCGGCTGGTGCCCGCGGTGGACTTTCTTTCCATGGTGGACACGCCCCATCTCTGGGAGCTCAACATCTGGTATCATACGCTCAACGTCGGCTTCCGCACGCGAATCAGCGGCGAGACGGACTTCCCCTGCATCTACGGCGAACGCGTCGGCCTGGGCCGCAGCTACGTGAAGATGCCCGCGCAGTGGACGTATGAGGATTGGTGCGAGGGCATCCGCGCGGGGCGCAATTATGTGAGCGACGGCAAAAGCCACATCATGGACTTGAAGGCCGTGGAAGGGCTCACGACCGAAGCCCGCGCGCCACGCACTGTGAAGCTTGGTGAGGAGAGCAGCGAGCTGCGTCTGGATCGGCCGCGCAATGTGACCCTGACTGCGAAGGTGGCCGCGCGGCTCAACGAGAAGCCCAACCCCGCAATCCGAAACAGCCCGCAGAGCGCCAAGCCCTACTGGGACATCGAACGCGCGCGCTTGGGCGAAACCCGCGAGGTGCCCGTCGAGGTCATCGTCAATGGCCAGCCCGTGGCGAAGAAAAACATCGCCGCCGACGGCACGACACGCGACTTGACCTTCGACGTGAAGATCGACCGCAGCAGTTGGGTCGCCCTGCGCATCCTACCCAGCTCGCACACCAATCCCATCTGGGTGATGGTGGGCAATGAACCCGTGCGCGCCTCCAAGAAGAGCGCCGAATGGTGCCTCAAGAGTGTGGACGCCTGTTGGCAGCAGAAGGAGCGCAGCTACGCCGCGGCCGAGAAGGCGCAGGCAGCGAAGGACTATGAGCACGCGCGCGTGACGTATCGCAAGCTGCTGGCTGAGACCACCGTGGACTAATTTCCGCGCCCCAAGGCTGGCCGCGCTCAGTATTCTCCCCGCATGGCACGGAAGAAATGTGCTGACGCAGCTCCCGCGAAGCCGGCCAATCCCTCCGCCCTCCTCGACACGCGCGTCATCCACTGCGGCGACAACCTAGAGCAGTTGAAAAAGCTCCCGCCCGCGTGCGTGAACCTCATTTACATTGCCCCCCCATTCAACTCCAACCGCAACTACGAGGTCTTCTGGGGCGAGACCAAGGAGAAGCGTTCTTTGAAGACCGCCACGAGTCCACCAAGGCCTACATTGACTACATGCGGCCCCGACTGGAGTTGAATTGCCGAATCGCGCCGGCCTCGCACACTGCCACCATGACAGCGGAACAACTTCCTTGGTTCATCCAAGAGAATGACTAGGTTCATGAATGGCGGCACGCTTTGGCAATTCTATGGCAGGATTTACCGCAGGAATTCACTGAGGTGTCTGATGTCCTGACACGCTTCAAATTAGCGAAGGGCTGGATTGCAGTCGGCGGAGGACGGAAATTCAAAGTCTCCGAGTGGATAGACGGCGCGTTGCTCGCGCATGGCTGGAAGCCGAAGAACTTTGACACGAAGATTTCCGTGGACGCGGAATCCTTCGAGTCGCCCACCCACGAGGTTGACTGCTTCAAGAACCGGATCGCCTTGGAGATCGAATGGAACAATAAGGATCCTTGGGCTGATCAGTCCGCGCCCATCGCCTCGATGACGGCACGAAGCCGGGCGAGAATTTTCTGCTGCCGCGCGGCACCTTCCACCCTACCGCCGCCCTTTTCCAGAATGTAGAAGGTGTCGATCGCCGCGCCCTTTTCCGTGCTGATTTTCGCCAGCTGGATGTCCAGTCCTAGTTCGCCCAGCGTGTTGGAGATGACATAGAGAAGGCCGACGCGATCCTCCGCCTGGATATCCACGACGCTAAAATCGGCCGAGGCATGATTGTCAAAACGAACCTCGGTGCGGATTTTTTCACCCGCCCAAGCCTGATAGGCCAGCGGCGAGACAGGCAGCTGACTCACGTCAATAGAGATGTCGGAGGCGCCCTGCAGGGTTTCCGCAAGACGCGCCTCAAATTGCTTGAGCTGCGAGGGCACAGGCAGATGGCCGCGCCGGGCATCGGTGACATGAAAGCGGTCCAGCGCGATGGAGTCCTCTCGCGTGAACACTTCCGCACCCAGGATGTTGAGTCCCGCCTCGGAAAATGCGCCCGCAACCTTGCCAAACAGGCCGGGCCGATCCCAAGTGACAACCCGCACCTGCGCACAGCCGCGGTCGGGATCGAGGTTCCACGCCACGACGGGCTTGAGCAGCTGCTCCTCACCGTGCACCTGTGCTTTCAGGAATTGATGCACCAGCACAATGTCTTGAGCGATGTCCTCCGGAGCGGTGGAGTGCAGATATCGCGCGGGCAGATTTTCGAAATGGGCCGTGCGCTCCTCCGCGCCGACCTCGTCGCCGAGCAGTCCAGCCACGCGCTGATCGCGTTCGTCGCGCGACGCGCGTTCTGCGATCCCCTCGTCCGTGCCGGCCAGGAGCTGCTGCGTCCTGACGAAGAGCGTCCAATGCGCGGCGTCCTTGAATCCGTTCCAGAGCTGGTCGCTGGTTCCCAGCGAGTCGGCCACGGTGTGCAACGTCAGCAGGGAAAGGTTCCCGGCCGTCACCACCAAGTCTGCAAATTGGCGGATCACCTGCGCATCCTCAAGGTCGCGCCGTTGGGCCACCTGCACCATCGCCAGATGATGGCGAATGACCAACTGCAGGCTCATGGCCGCGGCCTCGTCCAACCCCAAACGGTCGGCCACGTGCTCCGCGACACGCGCGCCCTCACGTTCGTGCCGGTCGGTCTGGATGCCCTTGCCCGCATCGTGCAGCAGCAGGGCGAGGTAGAGGACGAAGGGGCGCTCCACCTGGTTAAACACCTCGCGGTACTGGCGCCATGCACCCAGCGACTGCGCGTAGAGTGCATCGAGCTTTTCGATGCAGACCAACGTGTGCTCGTCGACCGTGTACTGGTGGTAGAATTCGTGCTGCACCAGACAGGTGAGCCTGCCGAACTCCGGCAAGTAGCGCCCCAGAAGCTCAATCTCATGCATCAGCCGCAGGATCCGCCCGACGCTGCCGCGCTGGTTGAGGATTTCCAGAAAGGTCTGGTGAACCCGCGCGTCGCCGCGAAAGGCGCGGTCCACCCGCCATGTCTGCTGGCGCAGCAACTGCGCCAAGTCTGGGTGCAGCGTGAGGCCGTGGCGCTGGGCCAGCAGAAACACGCGCATCAGCCGCCGGGGATCATCCTCAAACACGCTGGCCCGGGCGTGGATGATTTCGCCCTCCAGCACCCGGAACCCGTCCACCGCCTGCTCGGCGCGACGCCCAATAAGATTGCGCAGCGTGGTTTTCCACGGCGACGGGGGCACCAACGCCAGCCGCCGTTCCACGGCGCGCACGATGAGGTCGATGTTTCGCGCGTGGCGGTAATAGTCGCCCATGAACAATTCGAGGCGCTGGCTAGGCGACCGGTTGGTGTAACCCAGCTGCCATGCCACCTTGGGCTGCATGGCCTTGGAAAGCACATCGACAGGCCGATCGTGGTGGTAGTGCAGTTCATTGCGCGCTCGCAGCAGGAACGAGTAGGCCGACTCCAATCGCTCGGCTTCGGCGCGCGCGATGACCTTCGCGCGTTCTAGATCGGCCACCGAGGTGTAGCCATGGCGCACGGCCATCATCCAGATGAGGTTCTGGTAGTCGCGCAGGCCACCACAGCCGTTCTTGATGTGCGGCTCCTGCAGGGTCACCGCCCCTCCGTACTTCTCGCGCCGCCGCGCCTGATCCTCGAGCCGTGCCACGATGTACTGCTCCTCACGGCCGCGCACGGCCTTGTCCTTCACCGCGCGCACCATGGCGGCAAAGAGCGGCTCGGCACCGCACACCAAGCGCGCCTCCAAAAGCGCCGTCTTGGATTGCACATCGGCGTTGGCCATCCGAACGCAGTCGTCCACGTCGCGCACGGCGTGGCCCACCTTGAGTCCCAGATCCCACAGCGGATAGAGCACGCCGTCGGTGATGGACTGGAGAAACGCCGTGGGCTTTCCACCGCGCGTCATCTGCCGGCCGTCGTGCAGAAAGAGGATGTCGATGTCGCTGTGCGGATTGAGCTCGGCACGCCCGTAGCCGCCCGTGGCCACGAGCGCCAGCGGCGGGTGGTCTCCCTGAGTGGCAACCGCCGCGTCCACCAGCCGTCGCAGCAACGCGTCGATGAGAGCCGCATGCGCGCGGCACATCTCGCGGCCCAGTCCACCCTCGCGGTGGGCCTTCTTAAGGCGGTTGAACTCGTCTCGAAGGAACTTCTTAAACCGCGGCATTTCCTCTGCAGGCGAACGCCCTGCGGGCAAGGAAAGCGCCTCGGCGGCGCGCGCCTCAATTTGCGGTTCCAACGAACTCACTGGCGGTGAATACTTCAACGAGCAATCCGGCAAAAGGCAAAAAACCCACCTGAGTCGGCGGCGCACTGCCGGCTTGCGGCCGCTGCATGCCAGCGTTAGGTTCCCCCCTGCTTTGGAGCCGGTCGCGTTCAAGCTTTGGGGGCTCACTGTCCACTGGTACGGCATTCTGCTGGCGGCCGGCTGCATCGCGGGAATGTGGACGGCCGGATGGCGTGGCGCCAGGGACGGCATTGAGGCCGAGTCGCTCTCCAACCTCCTCTTCTGCGTCTTTGTGAGTGGACTGCTCGGAGCCAAGCTGCTCTACATCGTGGACCATTGGAACCCGCGCGAATCCTCGCTGGGCGCGGCGTTGATGCAGAGAAGCGGCCTGGTGTTTCAGGGCGCACTCATCGGTTCGGCCATCGCGGCCGTGGTCTACCTTCGCCTCAAGCGGCTACCCGTGTGGAAAGTGCTCGACACACTGGCGCCAAGTATCGCCTTGGGCTACTTCTTCGGGAGACTCGGCTGCCTGAGTGCGGGTTGCTGCCACGGCCAAGCCTGCGACGTGGGGACGTACCAATCCCTCTCCGGCGGGTTCTTCTCCGGTGGCCAGATTGTGTCTGGGGCGGATGCCCCGTGGTGGGTCATTGTTTATACACCCCAAGTCGGCCTGTGCAGCATCGTTTCCGTCCCGGTCTTTCCCACACAACTCTACGAGGCGGCGAGCAGCCTCGTCCTCTATGCCGCGCTGGAGTGGCTCTTTAGGCGCAAGCGGTTTGATGGGCAGGTGTTCCTCGTGTATCTCGCCGCTTCTTCGGCGCTGCGTTTTGGCGTCGAGTATCTCCGCGGAGATCCCACCCCACGGTTCCTTGGAAACTCCCTTTCACAGGCGCAGGTGCTGGGCGTTCTGCTCGGATTATCGAGCCTGTTGCTGTTGTGGCTGCGATCCCGAGCGCGGGGCAAGCAGCCCGCCGGCGGTTCGCAATGAACGGCCAAGGGGAGTCGTTCGTGGTGGATGCCGCACCAAGGCCTCTGAGACTGGACCGCCTCCTGCAACTGCGCTTCCCGACGGCCTCGCGCGCAACCCTGCAGCGGTGGATTGGCGATGGCCACGTGCTCGTTGACGGCCAGCCTGCCAAACCCTCCCAGCGGGCGCGTGCCGGGCAAATCGTCGTGGTTCACGCGCCCGCACCTGCCCCCGCAACGGCGCTGGCAGAAGCCATCGCGTTGGAGGTGTTGTACGAGGACGACTGGCTCTTGGTGGTCAACAAAGCCGCCGGCATGGTGGTGCACCCTGCCGCGGGCCATGCGCGCGGAACGCTTGTCAATGCCCTGCTCCACCACTGCAAGGGACAACTCAGCGGCGTGGGTGGCGTGATGCGACCGGGCATCGTGCATCGACTGGACAAGGACACGAGCGGCTGTCTCGTGGTCGCCAAGGACGATGCGACCCATGCGGCGCTCTCTCAGCAATTTTCCGCCCGCACGGCCATCAAGGTGTATCATGCCATCGTGTGTGGTGCTCCCCCGCGTGCCGCAGCCAAGATTGAGACCGCCATCGCCCGCCATCCCACGCAGCGCAAGAAGATGGCCGTGGTCACGGCCTCCCGCGGGCGCGCCGCGCAGACGGGCTACCGTGTGCTCTCGCGCGCCGCGCAAGCCACGCTCGTGGAGGCCACGCTGCACACGGGGCGCACGCATCAAATTCGCGTCCACTTTCAGCATCTGGGCTGTCCGGTCGTCGGCGACCTAGTCTACGGCGGCCGTCCCGCGCAGCACCTCGCCGTCCGGCACACCGCCTCCCGCCAGATGTTGCACGCGTGGTCGTTGACCTTGACGCACCCCTCCACACATCGGCCCCTGTCCGTGAAGGCGCCGTGGCCCGCCGACTTCCATGCCGCGTGGACTGCGCTGGGAGGCCCCGACATTTCCCTTTGATTCACCCCCTCCTCTGGGATATGCTCCGCGCCCTTTGTTCATGGGCAAACTGGGTATCGGCCAACTCAATCTGCAGGGCAGGCGTGTGCTCGCTCGCGTGGATTTCAACGTGCCCACCGCTGAGTCGGAGGGCGCAGTTGTCATCACCGATGACACGCGCATCCGCGCCACCCTTCCCACGCTGCGCGCGCTAATCGGGCAAGGCGCGCGCCTCATTCTAGTCTCGCATCTGGGCAGGCCCGAGGGGCGTCCCAATCCGGGAATGTCATTAAAACCCCTCGCCGGGCATCTAGGCACGCTGCTGGGCCAGCCCGTTGCATTTTCGGATTCCTGCGTGGGCCCCGATGCGGAAAGTGCGGTCGCCGCGGTAAAACCCGGTGGCGTCTTGCTGCTGGAAAACGTGCGCTTTTATCCCGGCGAAGAATCCAATGAGCCGGCATTTGCCGAGGCGCTGGCGGCGCATGCCGACGTTTTTGTGAATGATGCCTTCGGCACCGCGCATCGCGCCCATGCCTCGACCGAGGGCGTGGCGCGCATCTTGCGGCAGCGGGGAGGAACTTGCGCGGCAGGACTGCTGATGGAAGCCGAACTGCGGTTTCTTGGAGACGAACTGGAAAACCCGGCGCGGCCTTTCGTGGTCATTCTGGGGGGCGCCAAGGTGTCCGACAAAATCCTCGTCATCGACCGGCTGCTGGAAAAGGCCGACACTCTGTTGATTGGCGGAGCCATGACGTACACCTTCCGGCTGGCCGATGGGCGCAAGGTGGGCAAGTCGCTGGTCGAGCCCGACAAGGTCGAGGTGGCGCGGGCGGCTTTGGCCAAGGCGCGATCCCGCGGTGTGCAGATGCTGCTGCCGACAGACAACATCGTGGCCACGCCCGTGGACACGGGGCGCCTGAATCAAAAGGGCAAGCCCGTCATCGGTTTTGAGCAAGTGCGCGTCAACGACTCGCTGGACATTCCCGATGCGGAGGAGGGGCTGGACATCGGCCCGAAGTCCATGCAGGCGTTTGCCGCGGCCGTGCATGGCGCCAAGACCATCCTGTGGAATGGCCCGATGGGGAAATTTGAGGATCCCAGATTCGCCCAAGGCACCGAGGCCGTTGCCCGCGCCGTGGTGAATGCGACACAACAGCGCGGCGCCAAGAGCCTCATCGGAGGAGGCGACAGCGTGAAGGCGCTCAATCAAATGGGGCTGGCCAGCCAGGTCACTTTTGCCAGCACGGGTGGAGGTGCGAGCTTGGAGTTTCTGGAGGGCCGCATCCTGCCCGGGGTTGCGGCGCTCTCCGACGCCTGAGGAAAAAACCCATCATGGACAAGCAACGCAAACTCATCATTGCCGGCAACTGGAAGATGAACAAGACCGTGCCCGACGCGGTGGAGTTGGCCAGCCAGCTCCAGACCGACTTGGGCAAGGTAACGGAGCTGGATGTGGTGGTTTGCCCGCCCTTCACGGCGCTCTCGGAAGTGTCGCGGGTGCTTCGCGCAAGCACGATGCGCGTGGGTGCCCAGAACATGAGCGAGCATCCTTACGGCGCCTTCACCGGCGAGATCGCCGCAGGCATGCTCAAGGATCTGCTCGTGCGCTACGTGATTCTGGGCCATTCCGAGCGGCGGCAATTTCAGAATGAGACCGACGCGCTAGTGAACGCCAAGATGAAGGCGGCGCTGGCCGCCGGGCTCAAGCCCATCGTGTGCGTCGGAGAGACGTTTTCCCAGCGCGAGGCGGGCCAGACGGAACAGATTGTGGGAGACCAACTCACTGGGTCGCTCGCCGGTCTGGATGCCGAACCCATGCAGGAATCCATTCTGGCCTATGAGCCGGTGTGGGCGATCGGCACCGGGCGCACGGCCACGCCCGAGCAGGCGCAGCAGGTCCACGCGTTCATCCGCGGCTGGCTCTCGCGGCGTTTTGACGACACGACCGCGCGCCGCGTGCGCATTCAATACGGGGGCAGTGTCAAGCCCGGCAACGCCCGCGAACTGATGGGCCAGCCGGACATCGACGGCGCACTCGTGGGCGGCGCCTCGCTGGACGCACACACTTTCATTGAGATTGTCCGCAACTCCCTCTAAGCTCCCCTCCCGATGACTGAACCACTCATCTTTGTCGGCACCGTATTTCTGGTGCTGGACTGTGCACTGCTCATTTTCCTCATCCTGATGCAGCTGCCCAAGAAGGACGCGGGCATGGGGACGGCGTTTGGCACGGGCGCCACCGACGCGCTCTTTGGGGCCGGCGCCGGCAACGTGCTGACCAAGCTCACCAAGTGGTGCGCCATCTTCTTTTTGTCGATGGCACTCTTGCTCTCGCTTCTGCACAAGAGCAGAGCCTCGCGACTCACCGATTCGGGCGGCGAGCCCGCCAAGACTAAGGCGGGAACCAGCACCCTGCCCGTGGATCCGATGCTCCCGGTGTTGCCTTCCGCCAACGGCACCACACCGACACCGGGCACGAACGCGACGGCAACGCCCGCGTCCAATGCCACGATTGTGCTCGCACCCACTGATGGCAACTCCACCGACGCCAACAAGACTCGCCCTCCGCAGAAGAGCTCCAATGCCTCCGCGCCCACGAGCGGCAACCAGACGGTTCCACCCGGGAAATAACCGCGGTAGACTGCGGGCCTATCAATCTTTCCGTTGCCGAGCCCGGATGGTTTCTAGGTCTGCCTTCGGCACGGCATCAATGAGCGCGCGCGTGTAATCGGTCTTGGGCGCGCGATAGAGCGCCTCTGCCGGGCCCGATTCCACAATTCTGCCCGCCTGCATCACGGCCACCTCGTGGGCCATGAAGCGCACCACGCTCAGGTCGTGCGAGATGAAGAGGTAGGTCAGCCCGCGCCGCCGCTGAAGCGCCTTGAGCAGATTAAGCACCTGCGCCTGCACAGACACGTCCAAGGCACTCACGCATTCATCGCAGACGATGAACTCCGGCTCCACCGCTAGCGCCCGCGCGATGCACAGGCGCTGGCGTTGGCCTCCGGAAAACTCCTGCGGGTAGCGTCTGAGAAAACGGGGCTCGAGCCCGACCTCCTCCAGCAGCGCAGCGGCACGAGCCCGTCGATCGCTTTCGGCGGCTCCCACTTCATGCACCGCCATGGGCTCCATGAGCATTTGCTCCACCGTGAGCCGCGGGTTGAGCGACGCGTACGGATCCTGGAAGATGATTTGCATGCGCTGGCGCAGCGGCTGCATGCCGTGGGTGTCCAAGCGCTCCAGCCGCCACCCGTCAAATTCAATTTCGCCGGAGGTGGGTTCAATCAGCTTGAGCAGCGCGCGGCCGGTGGTCGTCTTGCCGCAGCCCGATTCGCCCACCAAGCCCAGCGTGGTGCCACGCGCGATGGCGAAGCTCACGCCGTCCACTGCCTTCACCGTCTGGTGGGACACGCCCAGCCAGCCTTGGCGAACCGGGAAGTGAACACAGAGACGGCGCACCTCGAGTAGCGGCACGCCGCTAGGCGACTCTACGTCGCCATCACCCCGGGAAAGTTCGCGCAGCCGGTCGGTGCTCATGGGGCGTTCCCGAACGGTCTCGCTGCCATCGGCGGCCGTCTCCACCTCCATGAAATCAGACACGGTGGGCAACACTTGGTAGGGCGAGTCCAGCCGCGGGCGGCACGCCAACAATCCCTTGGTGTAGGGATGCCGCGGGCTTTCAAACACCTGAAGCGCGGTTCCCTCTTCCACGATGCGACCGTGCCGCATGATGGCCACGCGATCGGCCAGCTCGGCCACGACACCCAAATCATGCGTGATGAAGATGACGGCGGCGCCGGCCTCGCGGGTGAGATCGCGCAACAGCGGCAGGATCTGCGCCTGCACC